>NZ_JAQGLK010000070.1 GCF_028292925.1 Sphingomonas bacterium | reverse complement strand
TGATCGGCGCGCTCACCGCCTTCCTGGCATCGATGACCTTGCTGCTGTCGCTGCCTTTCCGGCTCCAGCACGAATTCGGCCTGCCGCCGAGCGAGATCGGCGCGATGATCGCCCCGTGGCCGCTGACGGTGATGTTCGTCGCACCAGTGGCCGGTGCGCTTTCCGATAGGGTGCCGGCCGGGCTGCTGGGCGGCATCGGCATGGCGCTGTCGATCGTCGCCCTGCTGTTCCTCGCCTTTCTGCCCGCCGATCCGGGCTTCTTCGACATGGCCTGGCGGATGGCGCTGTGCGGTGCCGGGTTCGGGCTGTTCCTGTCGCCCAATGCGCGGCTGATCGTGGGATCGGCCCCGCGTGAGCGGGCGGCCGCGGTGGGCGGGTTGATTTCCACCAACCGGATGTTGGGGCAGACGCTCGGCGCGACCTTGGTGGCCACGTTGCTGGCGCTCAACCTGGGGGGCGGCCCCACCCCTGCGCTGATCGCCGCCGGGCTCGCGCTGTTGGCGGGGCTGTGCAGCGTGGCGCGGCTCCGTCCGGCGCTGCACAACCCGCCGCCGGCGGATGTCGATATCGTGCAGCCGGCCGAGCAGCTCCGCTAACCTGGTCCGCATCCACGGAAACTCGGGTCCGCTCGGACGTTGAGGCCGCACCTCATCGCGCGAAGGAACCTCCCCGTGCCCATCATAAAGACCAAGGATTCCACCGACCTGTACGTCAAGGACTGGGGATCGGGGCGGCCGGTGGTGCTGCTCCACGGCTGGCCGCTGTCGGCGGACAGCTGGGACGATCACGCCTATGCGCTGGCCAATGCCGGCTACCGGGTGATCGCCTATGACCGGCGCGGGTTCGGGCGGTCCGGCCAGCCCTGGACGGGCTATGATTACGACACGCTCTCCGACGATCTGGCCGACGTGCTGGAGGAGACGGGCGCCACCGACGCGACGATCGTGGGCTTCTCGATGGGCGGAGGCGAAGTCGCCCGCTATATGTCGCGGCACGGCGGCCGCGGCGTCATCAAGGCGGGACTGATCAGCTCGGTCGTGCCGTTCCTGCTCAAGACCGACGACAATCCCAACGGCGTTCCCGAAGCCAAGATCGAGGAGATCAAGGCCGGCATCCGCGAAGACCGGGCGACCTATCTCGCCACCTTCCTCCAGGGCTTCTACGGCGTCGGCTGGATCACCAGCCCGGTCAGCCAGGAAGTGCTCGATTGGTCGCTGGCGATGTCGCTCCAGGCCGGGTTGAAGCCCACGCTCGCCTGCGTCGACGCTTTCGCCAAGACCGATTTCCGTGGAGACCTGCCGGCTTTTACCGTGCCGACACTGGTGATCCACGGCACGTCGGACACCACCGTGCCGATCGGCCCGACCGGCCGCGCCGCCGCGGCCGGCATCGCCCAGGCCGAGTTGATCGAATATGACGGCGCACCCCACGGCCTGCTCGTCACCGAACGGGAGCGCGTAACGGCGGACCTGCTCGCTTTCCTCGCGAGGTGAAGGCTGCGCCCGCGCCCGGGCTTGAACGGCTGAAATCAAAACCAGTGTTGCCGCCGCCTGCGGCATCGTCCTAGGACGGGCCAATGGCGCGGCCGACCTCCCCCTTCGCGTTCCGCGACTTCCGCTTTTACTGGGCGGCGCGGCTGATGGCGACGCTGGCGCAGATGATGATGGTCGTCATCATCGGCTGGCAGGTGTACGATATCGCCCGGCGGACGATGCCGCAGAAGGAGGCCGCGCTACAGCTCGGTTTGATCGGCATGGCCCAGTTCCTGCCGCTGGTCATCCTCACCCTCGTCGTCGGGTGGGTGGCCGATCGGCTCGATCGCCGTTGGATCGCCCGCTGCGCGGTGCTGCTGGAATGCGGCTGCGCGGCCAGTCTGGCGATCCTGACCTACAACAACACAACC
The DNA here is from genome assembly GCF_028292925.1 of Sphingomonas bacterium. Lineage (GTDB taxonomy): Bacteria > Pseudomonadota > Alphaproteobacteria > Sphingomonadales > Sphingomonadaceae > JAQGLK01. Next base: position 4,636 of record NZ_JAQGLK010000070.1, on the reverse strand, counting down.
ACGCTGCCGGCGCTGTTCATGATCGCGGCGCTGCTCGGCGTGGCGCGGGCGTTCGCCGGCCCGGCGCTGCAGGCACTGTCCCCCAATCTGGTGCCGACGGCGGTGCTGCCCGGCGCGATCGCGGTCAGTTCGGTCGCATGGCAGGCAGGCGGCGTCGTCGGGCCGGCGCTGGGCGGCTTCCTGTACGCGGCCCACCCGTGGGTGCCGTACGGCGCCTCCACCGCGCTGTTCCTGCTCTCGTTCCTGTCGCTGATGATGATCCGTCCGGTGCCGCGCAGCACGATCGCGCGGGGCGGCACACCGTGGAGCCAGATGATCGACGGGCTGCATTATGTTCGCCGCAACCGGCTGGTGCTCGGCGCCATCTCGCTCGATCTGTTCGCGGTGCTGCTCGGCGGGGCGACGGCGATGCTGCCGGTGTTCGCGCGCGATATCCTGCACGTCGGCCCGTCCGGCATGGGGCTGCTGCGGATGGCCCCCGCCATCGGGGCGGTGCTGACCGCCGGCTATTTCGCGGTGCGGCCTCTGCGCACCAATGTCGGCACCAAGATGCTCGGCGCGGTTGCCGTGTTCGGCGCAGCGACGATCGGCTTCGGGCTTTCGCGGTGGATGCCGCTTTCGATTGCCTGCCTGGCGCTGCTGGGTGCGGCGGACATGCTTTCCGTGTTCGTGCGGCAGACCTTGATACAGCTCTATACGCCGGATGCCATGCGCGGCCGCGTCGGGGCGGTCTCCACACTGTTTATCTCCGGATCGAACGAACTGGGCGAGGCCGAGTCGGGCTTTCTCGCCGCGGCGGTGGGGCCGGTTGTCGCCGTCGTCGGCGGCGGGATCGGCGCGATCTGCATCACCTTTCTGTGGGCGCGTATCTTTCCCGAGATCCGCCGGGCCCGAACGTTCGATCCGCCGCAGACCCTTGAAGACGTGCCCTTGCAGGAGAAGCCGATATGAAGGCGCAATCCATTCTCGACACGATCGGCAACACTCCCCACATCCGCGTGCAGCGGCTGTTCGGTGCGCAGGCCGAGGTTTGGATAAAATCCGAGCGGTCGAACCCCGGTGGATCGATCAAGGATCGCATCGCGCTGGCGATGATCGAGGATGCGGAGCGTTCGGGCAAGCTGCAGCCCGGCGGCACCATCGTCGAACCGACCAGCGGCAATACCGGCATCGGGCTGGCGATGGTCGCGGCGGTGAAGGGTTACCGCATCATCCTCGTCATGCCCGAATCGATGTCGCTGGAGCGGCGGCGGCTGATGCTCGCTTACGGCGCGACGTTCGATCTCACCCCGCGGGAAAAGGGGATGAAGGGCGCGATCGAACGCGCGCTGGAAATCGTCGGGCAGACCCCCGGCGCGTGGATGCCGCAGCAGTTCGAGAATCCGGCCAACATCGACGTCCACGTCCGCACGACGGCGGAGGAGATCCTGGCCGATTTCGCCGATACCCCGCCTGCGGTGTTGATCACCGGCGTCGGCACGGGCGGCCATATCACCGGCGTGGCGCAGGTGCTGAAGGCTGCCTGGCCGGACCTCAAGGTGTTCGCGGTGGAACCGACCCTCTCGCCGGTCATCTCCGGCGGGCAACCGGGGCCGCACCCGATCCAGGGCATCGGCGCCGGCTTCGTTCCCGCCAACCTCCACACCGATCTGCTCGATGGCGTGATCCAGGTCGATCCTGCCGCCGCCAAGGAAATGGCGCGACGGGCCGCGCGTGAGGAGGGCATGTTGGTCGGCATCAGCTCCGGCGCCACGCTGGCGGCGATCGCGCAGAAACTGGGCGAGCTGCCTGCCGGCACCCGCGTGCTCGGCTTCAACTACGACACGGGCGAGCGATACCTGTCGGTGCCGGATTTCCTGCCGGAATAAGCCGATATGGCGCTGCCCGGTGGCACGGCGGCGGGTCTCGCCGTCTATGTCGGCGCAGCGCTGGCCGAGATTGCGGGGTGCTTTGCTTTCTGGGCGTGGCTGCGCCTCGGCCGTTCGGGCTGGTGGGTGGTGCCGGGCATGGCGTCGCTCGCCGCCTTCGCCTTTCTCCTGACGCTGATCGACAGTCCCGCCGCCGGCCGCGCCTATGCGGCCTATGGCGGCATCTACATCGTCGCGGCGATCGGCTGGCTCTGGGCGGTCGAGAGTGTCCGGCCCGATCGCTGGGATGTGGCGGGCGGCGCGATCTGCCTGATCGGAGCAGGCCTGATCCTGCTCGCCCCGCGCCCGGCCTAGGCCGGCCTGTTCACGCCGCCGGGCGGAACTCTCCGTCGGCCTCGTCCAGCACGTGCAGGATACCGTCGGCAACGGTGAAATAGGCGCCGATCAGCTTCAGGCTGCCGTCCGCTTCGCGCGGAACCACGAACGGGAACGTCCGCAGATTGGCAAGGCTCACCTTGACGCATTCCAGCTCCAGCGCATGGACGGCCTCGGGCCCGCTCCCCAGCTGCGCCGTAATACGGTCGCGCGCGGCATCCAGCATTTCCACCCAGCGCCCGATGAAGCCGCCCTCCCCCGCCGGCTTGTCGGCGAACCGGCGCGACAGGGAAGCGGCGACGCCGCCGCACTGGCCGTGGCCGAGCACGACGATCTCACGCACCTGCAGCTGCGTGACCGCGAATTCGAGCGCAGCCGACACGCCGTGGTGCAGCCCCTCGATCTCGAACGGGGGGACCAGATTGGCGACGTTGCGGACGACGAACATCTCGCCCGGCCCGGAATCGAACACCTGGGAGGGATCGATCCGGCTGTCGGAGCAGCCAATCACCATCACCTGCGGGCTCTGCCCCTTGGCCAGCCGCTCCCAGCGCGCGCGCTGCTTCTGCCAGTCCCCCTGACGAAAGCGGTTATACCCTTCGAGCAGTCCGGAAAAGTCGACCATGCCGTGTCGCCTACCCGGCCATCGCGGCCACTGGCAAGGTGGAACAGCCCGGCGTATATCTCACGCGATGCGTATCGCCGTGATCCTGTTCTGGCTGTCGGTGGCCGGGAACGTCGTGTTCGCGGCGGCGGATCCGCACTGGCTGATGCTGCCGGCGGCTCTTGCCGGCTGGTATCTCGCCGATCTCGCCTCGGGTGCGGTGCACATGTACATGGATTATCGCCCGTGCCGCCCCGGCAACGGGCTGGGCGATCTGTACTTCTACGAAGGCGATCGCACCGGAGACGAGTATCGTCGCAAGTTCGACGCGGCGATGGCGCGGATCGGGCCGATCGAGCGGCTGGTGTTCGATTTCAAGAACCACCATCCGCGGCCGCTGGCGCTTGGGCGGCGGACGCTCGGGCGGCAGATCAACTCGACCATTCTGTTCGGCACGCTGCCATATTCGCTGGCGCTGAATGCCGCCTGCCTGATCCTGCCGGTGCCCGGCTGGCTGGTCACGGGGCTGATCTTCCTGCTGATCGGCGGCACCTTTGCGCAATACTTTCACGGAACGCTGCACCGCGACGACAATCCGCGGTTCGTCACCTTCATGCGCCGGGCCGGGCTGCTGATGACGCCGCAAGCGCATGCGCTGCACCACGCCACGCTCCAGCGCGATTTCAGCACCAATAGCGGCTGGTCGAACCCCCTGCTCAACGCGGTCTTCCATGCGCTCCGCCGCCGCGGCCTCCTGCCCGATCACGGGCTGGAGCCGACGAGCTAGGCAAGCCGCAGAAGGCTGTCGGCAGAGGCGTGTATCTTGGCGGTTCCGTTTGCCGAGCCGAGGCTCTAAGCGCTGCGCCGATGAACGATCCGACCACGATCCGCCGCCTCTATGGCCGCCGGCAGGGGCACCGCCTGCGCGAGGGCCAGGCGGCACTGGTCGAGCGGCTGCTGCCGACGCTCGAGGTCCCGGCAACCGGTCCGCTCGATTCAGCACTGCTGTTCGGCGACGACCGGCCGGTCGAGGTAGAGATAGGCTTTGGCAAGGGCGAACATATGGCGGGGCAGGCCACCGCCCGCCCCGGCCACGGCTTCATCGGCTGCGAACCGTTCCTCGACGGGGTCGTCGGTGCGCTGATGAAGATCGACGAGACCGGAATCGCCAACATCCGGCTGCACATGGGCGACGCGCTGGACGTGCTGGAACGATTGCCGGACGCCAGCCTGGAGCGGGTCTACCTGCTCCACCCCGATCCGTGGCCGAAGGCGCGCCATGCCAAGCGGCGCTTCATGAACCCCGGCCCCATCGGGATCATCGCCGCCAAGCTCCGCCCCGGCGGCGAGTTTCGCTTCGGCACCGATCACCCCGTCTACGTTCGCTGGGCGATGATGGTGATGGGCCGACAGCCGGACCTGCACTGGAACGCGCAGACCCCGCACGACTTCCTCGTCCGCCCGGAAGACTGGCCGCAGACCCGATACGAGGCAAAGGCGCGAGCCGCCGGGCGCGAGGTCTGGTACTTCCGATACGTGCGGGTTTAGGCCCCGCGCCCGGGCTATCCGTTCATCTCCTCTTCCGGCAGGCGGAGAATGAATGCCTTTTGGTCAGGACCGGCCAGCACCGTTCGCAGAAAGCTGAATCTGTTCTTGCGGGCCTGGGCTCAATACGCCTGCTCGATGGCGTGCGCCGTGCGCTGGACGTCGGGGAGGTAGTCGGCACGCATCTGTTCGTCCGAGCATCGGGCGGCGGCGGTGCTGAGGCTGCAGGCCGCGATCAAGCTGC
>NZ_JAQGLK010000064.1 GCF_028292925.1 Sphingomonas bacterium | reverse complement strand
TGAAAGTGATCTCAACGTGAACCTCGGACCTGTTTCTCTCTGCGCTAAAGGGTTCGTGCCAAGCATCAACAGAAACAACCTCCGCAAAGATCCGAGCCCTGTTTCCACTCACGTTATTCTCCCTTGTGTTTTGATCTACTCCGCCGCAACCCGCTCCCCGCCCTTCGCCTGTAGCAACGGCTTGAGGTAGTGCCCCGTATAGCTGCGGGGTTCCTGCACCACCTGCTCGGGCGTGCCGACGGCGACGATCTCGCCGCCCTTGTCGCCGCCTTCGGGGCCGAGATCGACGATCCAGTCGGCGGTCTTGATCACCTCCAGATTATGTTCGATCACGACCACGGTGTTGCCCTGTTCGACGAGGGCCTGGAGCACCTCCAGCAGCTTGCGCACATCCTCGAAATGCAGGCCGGTGGTGGGCTCGTCGAGGATATACAGCGTGTTGCCGGTGGCGCGGCGGCTGAGTTCCTTGGCGAGCTTGACGCGCTGCGCCTCGCCGCCGGACAGGGTGGTCGCCTGCTGGCCGACCTTGACGTAGCCGAGGCCCACCTCCGCCAGCATCGCCATCTTGTCCCGGATCGGGGGGACGGCCTTGAAGAACTCGACCGCGTCCTCGACCGTCATGTCGAGCACGTCGGCGATGCTCTTGTCGCGGAACTTCACCTCCAGCGTCTCGCGGTTGTACCGCTTGCCGTGGCAGACATCGCAGGTGACGTAGACGTCGGGCAGGAAGTGCATCTCGATCTTGAGCAGGCCATCGCCGGTGCACGCCTCGCACCGCCCGCCCTTGACGTTGAAGCTGAACCGGCCGGGCTTGTAGCCGCGCGCCTGCGCCTCCGGCAGGCCGGCGAACCAATCGCGGATCTGGGTGAAGGCGCCGGTATAGGTGGCGGGGTTGGAGCGCGGGGTGCGGCCGATCGGCGACTGATCGATATCGATCACCTTGTCGAGATGCTGCAACCCCTCGATCGTTTCGTGATGCCCGGCGAGCATGCGCGCGCCGTTGAGCGTGCGCGCCGCGGTGGCATAGAGCGTGTCGATCGTGAAGGTCGACTTGCCGGAGCCGGAAACGCCGGTGATGCAGGTGAAGGTGCCGAGCGGGATCGAGGCGCTGACGTTCTTGAGGTTGTTGGCGCGGGCGCCCTTCACGCTCAGCATGCGGCCATTGCCCTTGCGGCGCCGGGCCGGCAGGGGGACGGCGCGGCGCCCGGTGAGGTAATCGCCGGTGAGGCTGGCGGGGTTCGCCTCGATATCGGCCAGCGTGCCCTCCGCAACGACGGAGCCGCCGTGGACGCCCGCGCCCGGCCCCATATCGATGATGTAATCGGCGGTGCGGATCGCATCCTCGTCATGCTCGACCACGATGACGGTGTTGCCGAGATCGCGCAGCCGCTTGAGGGTGACGATCAGCCGGTCGTTGTCGCGCTGGTGCAGGCCGATCGAGGGCTCGTCGAGCACGTAGAGGACGCCGGACAGGCCGGAGCCGATCTGGCTGGCGAGGCGGATGCGCTGGCTCTCGCCGCCGGATAGCGTGCCGGAGGTGCGATCGAGGCTGAGGTAATCCAGCCCGACATTGTCGAGGAAGCCCAGCCGCTCGACAATCTCCTTGAGGATCGGGGCGGCGATCTGGCGCTGCTGATCGGTGAGGTGATCGGGCATCGCTCGGAAGAAAGCGAGCGCCGGGCCGACGGCGCGGCGGGTGGACATCGAAATGTCCTCGTTCGCGATCTTCACCGCCAGCGCCTCGGGCTTGAGGCGGGCGCCGCCGCACACCTCGCACGGGGCGGAGGACTGGTACTTGGCCAGCTCCTCCTTCATCCATGCGCTCTCCGTCTGGCCCATGCGGCGATCGAGGTTGCCGATCACCCCCTCGAACGCCTTGGACACCTCGTACGCCTTGCGCCCGTCGATGAAGCGCAGGACGACCGGCTTGCCCTTCGTGCCGTGGAGGATGGTATCGGCCTGCTCCGGCGTCAGATCGCGCCACGGCGTATCGAGCGAGAAATCGAACGCCCGCGCCAGGCTGGCGAGGACCTGCATGTAATACGGGCTGGGCGGGTTCGACTTGGCCCACGGCACCACCGCGCCCTTGGCGATCGACAGATGTTCGTTGGGGACGACGAGCTGGGGATCGAAGTACAGCTTTTCGCCCAGCCCGTCGCACGCCGGGCAGGCGCCCTGCGGCGCGTTGAACGAAAAGAGCCGCGGTTCGACCTCGGCGATGGTGAAGCCGGAGACGGGGCAGGCGAACTTCTCGCTGAACACGATGCGGTTGGCGGGAACGCCGCCGACGCCCGCCGCGGCGGAGCCCTTGGCGGCGCCCTTCTTGCTGGTGCCCTTGGCGGGATCGGCTTCCGCCTCGCGCCCCGGCACGACGCCCTCGGCCAGATCGACATAGGCCAGGCCCTCGGCCAGCTTCAGCGCGGCCTCGAAGCTTTCCGCCAGCCGCGTCTCGATCCCCTCGCGCACGACGAGGCGATCGACGACGACCTCGATGTCATGCTTGAACTTCTTGTCGAGCGCGGGGGCGTCCTCGATCTCGTGGAACTCGCCGTCGATGCGGACGCGGGTGAAACCCGCTTTCTGCCACTCGGCCAGCTCCTTGCGATACTCGCCCTTGCGGCCGCGCACCGCGGGGGCGAGCAGGTAGAAACGGCTGCCCTCCGGCAGCGTCATCACCCGATCGACCATCTGGCTGACGGTCTGCGCGCTGATCGGCAGCCCGGTGGCGGGCGAGTAGGGAATGCCGACCCGCGCCCACAGCAGCCGCATGTAATCGTAGATCTCCGTCACCGTGGCCACGGTGGAGCGGGGATTGCGGCTGGTCGTCTTCTGCTCGATCGAGATGGCGGGGCTGAGCCCCTCGATATGCTCGACATCCGGCTTCTGCATCAGTTCGAGGAACTGGCGGGCATAGGCGGACAGCGATTCGACGTAGCGGCGCTGCCCCTCGGCATAGATGGTATCGAACGCCAGGCTGGACTTGCCGGAGCCGGACAGGCCGGTGATCACCACCAGCTTGTCGCGCGGGATCTCGACATTCACGCCCTTGAGGTTGTGCTCGCGCGCGCCGCGGACGGAGATATGGGTCAGCATGGGGGTGTCTGTTCCAGATTTGTTCGAACGGGGCAAGCAGGCACGCGCCACCGGCGAGATGGGGGCGGGCGGCGAAGCTGCAAGCCCGTGGCGAACGCCGGCGCAGGCAGGCGCGGCGCCTGGCGGGTGTTCCGCGTGCGGGCGAACAGCGCCAGCCGCGGGCAGCCGGGCTACTGCGCGCGGACGTGTACCACGGCGAGCGCGTCGCTGCGCAGACGCCGCCAGCCCGGTTCCCGATCCAGCCCCGCCACGAGCGGGCTGGCCGGCGGAAAGATCGTCCAGCCCAGGCCGTAGCGCGTCGCTGCCTTGCGGAACGCGGCCATGTCACCGCCGGAGAGGCGGGCATATTCCTCCATGAAGGCATCGCCGTACATGTCGGCGCGGCCATCGATGAACACCGGCACGCCGCGGCGGATGAGGGCGCCGCCGAAATCGTAGGCGTTGAGCACGGGCCGGCGGAACAGGGCAGGCGGCAGCGCATCGATGGTAGCCGCCGGGTTGGTCGCGCCGCTCCTCTCGGCTGCGGGCAAGGCAGCGCGGGCGATCACCGCCGCCAGCATGGCCGCGACGAGCGCGGCAAGCAGCGGCCACCGAGCCGCGGCTGGCGCGGCGCGGGCGGGCAGGGTGCGGCCCACCGGGGCGGCCAGCAGCATCGGCGCCACGATCGCGAAGATCGCCTGGTGGCGGGCATGGGCGAGCGCCATGAGGAGTACGCCCACCACGATCAGCACGCGCACCGCCGGCACCCGCACCGGCCGGGTGGCGACGATGTAGGTGCCGACAGCAAGGAGCAGGAAGAAACCAGGCTGGCCGGAAACGCCCGCAGCCTGCCATTCGGTAATCATCGGCAGCGTGCGCATCGCGCTCAGCTGGAGCGGGAAAAGAATCCCGTCGATGCCGTGGGGGGTAGCGAGCGAACAGGCGAAAGCGAGCAGCCCGAACGCCGCCCAGCCCGCCAGTACCGCCGGGCGCGCGCGGGCGAGGAGCGCCTCCCCGGCCAGAGCGGCGGCAAGCGCGAGACCGAACAGGAAGCTGGCATGGAGGTTCGCCCAGACCAGCATCAGGAGTGCGGCGGCGAGCGGGGGCGCGCGTTCCGCCTCCCGCGCGCGCAGCAGCAGCGCCAGCCAGAGCGCGAGCAGCAGCCAGCCGCCGACATGCGGGCGGGCGAGCGCGGTTGGGGCGAGCGCGGCGGTGACGAGCGCGAGCAGTACCAGAATGGCGCGCGGCGGCAGGTGCCGGCCGGCGAAGGCGCCGATCACCAGCAGGGTGGCGGCGAACAAGCCGGCGAACAGGATCGCCAGCCCACTCCACGAACCATCCGCGAAGACGGCGGCCATGACGACTTCCGCCAGCCATTCGTGCGCCAGCCACGGTCGGCCGAAAAAGGTGTGGGAGAAGGGATCGGCGTGCGGCACGGCACCCCGGGCGAGGATCCAATCCCCGGCGGCCAGGTGCCAGCTGGTATCCCCGCAATTGAACAAGGCCGGCGCGAAGGCGAGGACCAGGAAGGCGACGAGCGCGACGGCGGCAGCGGGGATCGCCCAGGCGGGTGGCGGCGCCAGTGCGGGCACGGCACGCTTCCACGTCGGGCGGGGCGGGGCGGCATCCATCACCGCGGGTCTAGGCGGGCATGGTTAGGTAAACGTGAAGGGGCCTATATACGTGAGTGACCCAACGCTTTGGCGATTATGTACCTCGCAAACACGCCAAAGTTTTCGCGATCATGTAGTTTGCAAACACGTTACGCGAAACGTGCTGCTATCCCGACTCCGGCAATAGCCGCGAATGCATAGAAGCAGGCAAGCGCCCAGAATCCGGTGGGGTTCGTTTCGCGGGCTGTGTCCACACCGAAATTGATCGGCATTTCCTGCTTGAAAAAGCCAACGCCAAGAGCGGTCGCCCCCACCAGTGTTAGCAGCAGTCCCTCAAGCACCCGGTCGTTCACTCCGGCTTCTCCGGAGCGGGCTTGTGCCGCACGACCTTCTCTAGCCGCTCATCCCAGCGCGCCTCGTCCTCGTCCGCTTCCAGTTCGCGGGCGAGGGTTTTGAACTTGTCGGATTGAGTCGTCGGGTCATCGGTCATTGCACAGTCGCCCACTGCTGGAACATTTTTGGCGCATCACTGTAACGCAAAAGGATGCTGACTTCTTGCATGAGCAATGCATCACCTGTTGCTATGCCCTTGCTGTCATCTAGAACCGAAACTCGAGAGACGCCTTCGTAGGTCGAGTTAAGGCTTATATCATAAAACTCCTTGAAACGAC
>NZ_JAQGLK010000062.1 GCF_028292925.1 Sphingomonas bacterium | reverse complement strand
GCGTCGCCACCGGCTGGCTCGACATCGTCGTCGAGTCCGGACTGAAGATCTACGACTTCGCCGCGCTGGTACCGGTGGTCGAGGGCGCCGGCGGGCGGATGTGCGACTGGCGGGGCGGGCCGCTTACGGGCGACAGCGATGGCCATGTCGTCGCCGCGGGGGATGCCGCCCTGATTGACGCGGTGCTCGAACTGCTGGGCTGAAACTTGCCCGGCCGAGAGGCTGCGCGATCAGAAGATGCCGAGGAACTTCTTCTTTTCCTGCTTGCCCGATGCTTCCTTCGCGTTTTCGGATCGGGTGCCGATATCCTTGGGCTTTTCACCCTTGGACGTCCGTTGCGCCGCGGCGGTAGCCCCGGCCAGAACCGGGCCGCATGCCGTATCCTTGGCATCGCCGACATCGACGAAGGCGAGTATGGCGGCCAGCGGGCTGGCAACCACGCCCAGGGCCAGCCCGGCGCCGCCGCGAGCGAGCAGCTGGGGTGTGATGATCTGGTAGCCGGGTTTGGCGAAATAGCCGTTGATGCCTACCGGAGACTGGCCGGAAAAGAGGCTGATCTTCTTGCCGTCGGCCCGGAAAGCCATGTCCAGCGACTCATCCTTGAAGCTGAACCCGCCCTTGGCGGTCATGACGTTCTTGTCCGTATCGATCAGCACCGGATCGGCCGCCGCAACGCCGTCCTTCACCGTGAACGCGATCAGCCCGCAATTCACCTCGATCGGCTTCTTCAGCTGATCCTGCAGCAGCTTTTGCAGGAACAGGCCGATATCGAACTCGGCAAGCTGGATATACTGCGTCCAGAAGGTGCCGCGCGGCAGGATGATCGCGATGCGGCCGTTCGAACTGGCAAGCGAATCGCGTACCGTGTCACCCCTGCCCTTCATCTGCACGCGGGCCTTGATCGTGCCGGTGGTGCCCGAGTTGAACAGGCCCGAGCTGTGGAACAGCTTGTTGAGCGGGGTGGGCGACAGCCGGATATCGTAGTCCGTGAGCACGGCGGGCACGCGCGCATTGATCGAGATGTCGGCAGCCAGGTGGCCGCTATCCGCCAGATCGAACGTCAGCGGCGACAGCTTGAGCAGGCTGCGGTCGAGATCCAGGGTCAGCGCGATGTTCGAGATAGGGACGAACGGCTGGCGGATATTGTCCACCTTGTAATCGACATGAGCGTCGAACGCCTTGATCGCATCGATGCGCAGCGGTGCATCCGGCAGCAGGCGCGGCGTTCCGCCCGTCTGCGCCACGGCGGCGGTTGGCCCCTTCGTCGCCACCGCATTGGGTTCGTAGCCGATGAACGGGGCGATATCGACGATGTCGACCCGGCGCGACCGCAGATCCGCAACCAGCCTGGCGCGGTTGTTCGGCATCGATACGGTCATGCTGCCGGAAAGGTCGCTATTGCCGTAATTGCCGGTGAGGCGGGTGAAGCGCCATTCGTCGCCCGCCTTCGTCAGCTTGGATCGCAGCTGGTAGGCGCGGGTATCCGGCGTCACGAGGCCGAACAGCTCGAACGCATCCTGCAGGTTCTGGCCGCGCACCCGAACGAGCAGGTCGGACCCTTCGAGCTGGGTGAGCCCGGGCATCGTGCCGGATACGTCCACCTTGGTGCGCGCGGCGGCGGCGTGCAGCGCGAAATCGTTGCGTCCGCCGGCCATCAGCTCGTTGGGCGAACGCAGCGCGCCGGACAGGGTGAACGGTTCGCGCCGCATCGTTCCGCCACCCGAAAAGCGGATCGCGCTGGCGAATTTGGTATCCTGCGCCTTGATCGTGTCGACCTTGATGTCGGCGAGCAGCGCCATCTTCGGATCGCGGTAGCGGATCTGCGTGCCGCTCACCTGGCCCCGGTAAATATCCGGAATCTCGAATGGCTCGCCCTCGGTGCTGAACGTCCAGGTGTTGCTGCGGTGCGCCTTGTCCCATTCCAGATCGGCATGGCTATCGGCGAGTTCCAGCCAATCGACCCGGTACTTCTTCCCGAACAGCAGCGACCATGTGGAAACGCGCGTATCGATCAGCGCCGCTTCGAACAGGTTCCGCCGGGTCGCCCAGGCGGGGTTCGAAACCGTCAGCCCCTCGGCCAGGAACTTGACGTTGAACGGTGCAAAATAAAGCTGGAAATCACCGGCGACGCGTACCTGCCGTTCGGAGAAGCGGCTGGAATATTTCTCGAACGTCGGCTTCAGGAAGCGGCCCTTGGTGACGAACAGGATCAGCCAGGCGAGCAGGATCAGCCCGACGATCGTCGACAGGATCGCAACCGCGGTGGCGATCGCGCCACGTGCCGGATCGCGTCGGCCCGTCCGAGCGGGGGAGGGCGGGGCCGGGGGGGTGCTCGACGCGATATCAGCCATAACCGGGCTCAACCGCGCGCCGGCGGATCGGTTCCGCAACGAACGTGGCGCGCCCCGGCAGGTGCCGGCGGAGTTGCCAAGCCGGCCGTTCCCACTTATAGGCCCGCGCTTCCGCGATTTGTCAGGATTGCCCGGCCAGTGTGGGCTGCCGCGGCCATCCCTCAAAACGTCGCAGTGCAGGAGACGAAAATGCCCAAGCTCAAGACGAAGAGCGGTGTGAAGAAGCGCTTCAAGCTCACCGCGACCGGCAAGGTCAAGCACGGGGTCGCCGGCAAGCGCCACCGTCTGATCAGCCACAATTCCAAGTATATCCGCCAGAACCGCGGCATGGACGTTCTCGCTGCGCCGGATGCGGTGCGCGTGAAGCTCTGGGCGCCGTACGGCCTGAATTGAGGATATAGACTATGGCACGCGTCAAGCGCGGCGTTACGACGCACGCAAAGCACAAGCGGATCCTGGATCAGGCCAAGGGCTATTATGGCCGCCGCAAGAACACGATCCGCATCGCCCGCCAGGCGGTGGAAAAGGCCGGGCAGTACGCCTACCGTGATCGCAAGGTTAAGAAGCGTTCGTTCCGGGCGCTCTGGATCCAGCGCATCAATGCCGCCGTCCGCACCGAGGGGCTGACCTACGGCGTGTTCATCCACGGCCTGAACCTCGCCGGCATCCAGCTGGACCGCAAGGTTCTGGCGGATCTGGCCATGCACGAGGCGGAGACGTTCAGCGCCATCGTTGCCCAGGTGAAGGCAGCGCTTCCGGAGGGAGCGCGGGTAGCGGCGTAACGCCGACCCGAACTGGCCATCGAAAGGGGCGCGGACGGCAGACAGGCCATCCGCGCCCCTTTTCACATTTGCCCGCCATCCCCTAAGGCCGTGGCGACCAAGACGCGGGACGCGAACGCAGAACATGACCGATCTAGACGCCATCCGAAGCGACCTGCTCGCCGACATTGCCGGGGCCGCCGACGCCGCCGCGATCGAGGCAATCCGCGTTCGCGCGCTGGGCAAGCAGGGGCAGGTGACCGGCCTGCTCAAGACGCTGGGGGGCATGACGCCCGACCAGCGCCAGGCCGAGGGGCCGCGGATCCACGCCTTGCGCGAAGCCGTCACCGCGGCCATCGCCGAGCGCAAGGCCGCGATCGAGGCCGCGGCGCTCGATGGGCGGTTGGCCGCCGAGCGGCTGGATATGGGTCTGCCCGTCGCATCCGCGCCGCAGGGCAGCGTGCACCCGGTCTCCCAAGTGATGGACGAGCTGGCCGAGATCTTCGCCGATCTGGGTTTCGCGGTCGCCACCGGGCCGGAGATCGAGGACGATTGGCACAACTTCACCGCGCTCAACATTCCCGAGACGCATCCCGCCCGCGCGATGCACGACACTTTCTATTTCGACCGGACGGACGATGCCGGCCGAAAGATGCTGCTGCGCACGCACACTTCGCCGGTGCAGATCCGGACGATGGCCAGCCAGAAGCCGCCGATCCGCATCATCGCGCCGGGCCGCACCTACCGTTCCGATTCGGATGCCACCCACACGCCGATGTTCCACCAGGTCGAAGGGCTGGTGATCGATCGGGGCATCCACATGGGCCACCTCAAGTGGACCCTGGAGACGTTCGTGAAGGCCTATTTCGAGCGGGACGACATCGTCCTCCGGCTGCGGCCCAGCTATTTTCCCTTCACGGAGCCATCGGCCGAGGTCGATGTCGGCTATACCCGCGATAAATCCGGCCGACGGGTGATCGGCGGGGCGGAGCCGGAGGGGTGGATGGAACTCCTCGGCTCCGGCATGGTCCACCCCCCGGGGATCGCCGCCTGCGGGCTGGATCCGCAGGAATGGCAGGGCTTCGCGTTCGGCTGCGGCATCGATCGGCTGGCGATGCTGAAATACGGCATGGACGATCTGCGCGCCTTCTTCGACGGCGATCTGCGCTGGCTGCGCCACTACGGGTTCGCCGCGCTGGACGTGCCGACGCTTTCCGGAGGAGTGGGGGCATGAAGTTCACCTTGTCCTGGCTCAAGGACCATCTCGACACGCAGGCCGGCGTGGCCGCGATCGCCGAGGGGCTGACGCGAATCGGGCTGGAGGTCGAGGGGATCGAGAATCCCGCCGACGCGCTGGCGCCGTTCGTCATCGCCCGCGTGCTCACCGCCGAACGCCACCCGCAGGCCGACAAGCTGCAGGTCCTCTCCGTCGACGCCGGCGGGCCCGATCCGCTGCAGGTGGTGTGCGGCGCGCCGAATGCGCGGGCCGGGCTGGTCGGCGTGTTCGGCCCACCGGGTGCCTATGTGCCGGGAAGCGCCATCACCCTGAAGGTGGCGGCGATCCGCGGCGTCGAGAGCCGCGGCATGATGTGCTCGTTCCGCGAGCTGGAACTCGGCCAGGATCATGACGGCATCATCGAGCTGGCGGCCGACGCGCCGGTGGGCACCGCCTACGCCACGTGGGCCGGGCTGGACGATCCGACGATCGACGTTGCCATCACCCCCAACCGGCAGGATTGCATGGGCGTGCGCGGCATCGCCCGCGATCTTGCCGCCGCCGGCCTCGGCACGCTGAAGCCGCTGGAAGTTCCGACGATCGGGGGAGCCTTCCCCTGCCCGGTGCCGATCGCGATCGAGGATGCGGAGGGCTGCCCCGCCTTCTTCGGGCGGCTGGTGCGCGGCGTCACCAACGGCGCCTCGCCGGACTGGCTGGCGGCGCGGCTGAAGGCGGTGGGGCAGCGCAGCATCTCCGCGCTGGTCGATATCACCAACTACATGATGATCGACGTTGGCCGTCCCTTGCACGTCTATGACGTGGCCAAGCTGCATGGCGGACTGACGGCACGGCGCGCGCAGGCGGGCGAGACGATGCTCGCGCTGAACGGCCGCACCTACACGCTGGACGACAGCATGACGGTGATCGCCGACGATGCGACGGTGCACGACATCGGCGGCATCATGGGCGGCGAGCATTCGGGCGTGTCGGAGACGACCACCGACGTGCTGATCGAATGCGCCTACTTCACGCCGGAGCGGATCGCCCGCACCGGCCAGACGCTCGCCCTCACATCCGATGCGCGCAGCCGGTTCGAGCGGGGGGTGGATCCCGCATTCCTGGCCGACGGGCTGGCGATCGCCACCGGGCTCGTCATCGATCTGTGCGGGGGCACGCCTTCCCAGTCGATCGAGGCCGGTACGCCGCCGGCCGCAGCGCGCTCGGTCGCCTATGATCCGGGCCTGGCGGCGCGGCTCGGCGGGATCGATGTCGCCGAGGATCGCCAGCGGGACATTCTCGCCCGCCTCGGCTTCGCTGTCGACGATAGCTGGAATGTGACGGTGCCGAGTTGGCGCCGGGACGTCCACGGGGCGGCGGATATCGTCGAGGAGGTCGTCCGGATCGAGGGGATCGACAGCATCCCTTCCGTCGCTTTGCCGCGGGCGGAAGGTGTCGCCAAGCCGACCGTCACGCCCGAGCAGGCGCTGGAGCGCCGCGTCCGCCGCGCCGCCGCGGCGCGCGGGCTGAACGAGGCGGTGACGTGGAGCTTCGTCGGGGAGGCGGAGGCGGCGCCGTTCGGTGGCGGCGCCTGGACGCTGGCCAATCCGATCAGCGAGGATCTCAAGGTCATGCGGCCGTCGCTGCTGCCGGGGCTGCTCTCTGCCGGGCGGCGCAACCGGATGCGGGGGGCGGCCAGCGTGCGCTTGTTCGAGATCGGCCGCCGCTACGGCGCCGAGGGGGAGCGCCCCACGCTGGGCCTGCTGCTGGCGGGCGACCGGACCATGCGCGACTGGCGGGGCGGAAGGGTGCAACCGTTCGACGCCTACGATGCCAAGGCCGACGTGCTGGCGCTGCTCGGTGCCGCGGGGGCGCCGGTCGATCGGTTGCAGCTGTTGAGCGATGCCTCCGCCGTCTATCATCCCGGCCGCTCGGGCCGGCTGTGCCTCGGCCCCAAGACGGTGCTGGCCGAGTTCGGCGAGCTGCACCCGGCGACGCTGCGGACGTTCGATCTGGATGGGCCGGCGGTGGCGGCGGAGATCTTCCTCGATGCCATCCCGCAGCGGCGGGGATCGGGGCACATGCGCGAAGCCTATGCCCCACCGGGGCTGCAGGCGGTAACGCGCGACTTCGCCTTCCTGGTGCCGGCCGATCAGCCATCGGACGCGCTGGTGCGTGCGGTGCGCGGTGCCGACAAGGCGGCGATCGTGCAGGCGCGGTTGTTCGACGTGTTCACGGGTGCCGGAGTACCCGAAGGCGAGAAGTCGCTGGCGATCGAGGTGGTGCTGCAGCCTGCCGAAAGGAGCTTCACCGAGGAGGAACTGGCCGCGATCGCCCAGCGCATCGTGGCGGCGGCGGCAAAGCTGGGGGCACGGCTGCGCGGCTAGCCGCAACGCCGCCTCGCCTCAGCCGATCATCCGGCGGAGCGTGTCGACATGGTCCGCCTCAACGGCGGGCTTGTCGCGGCGGATACGCGAGATGCGGGGGAAGCGCATCGCGATGCCGGACTTGTGGCGTTTCGATTCGTGGATCGAATCGAACGCCACCTCTAGCACCAATGTCTTTTCGACTTCGCGCACCGGGCCGAATCGCTTCACCGTGTTGTTGCGCACGAAGCTGTCGAGCCACTTCAGCTCCTCGTCCGTGAAGCCGGAATAGGCCTTGCCGACGGGCAGCAGTTCGCCGCCCGCCGCCGGATCGCCGCTCCAGCAGCCGAACGTATAATCCGAGTAGAAGCTCGATCGTTTGCCGTGCCCGCGTTGCGCGTACATCATCACGCAATCCGCCCCGAGCGGATCGCGCTTCCACTTGTACCACAGCCCGACGCGGCGCCCGGCGACATACGGGCTGTCGCGCCGCTTGAGCATGACCCCCTCGATCGATGCGTCGCGCGATCCCGCCCGGATCTCCTCGAGCTGATCGAAATCGTCGGCGGCGATCAGTGCGGAAAGGTCGAACCGCTCCGGATCGAGCCGCGGCATCAGCGCCTCCAGTCGGGCACGCCGTTCGCTCCAGCCGAGCCCGCGCAGATCCTGCGCGCCGTCGAACAATATGTCGTAGAGGCGCACGAAGGCCGGATATTCGGCGCGCATCTTCGCCGAGACGGTCTTGCGGCCGAGCCGCTGCTGGAGCGCGTTGAAGCTGGCGGCACCTTCCCCCTCCAGCCCGCCACCCTGAACGTCGCCGCGGACGAGCAATTCGCCGTCCAGCACCGCATTCTCGCCGAACGCCTCGGCGATTTCGGGGAAGCTGCCGGTGATGTCGTCGCCGGCGCGGCTGTACAACCTGGTGGTGCCGCCGACCCCGACCAGCTGGATGCGTATCCCGTCCCACTTCCACTCCGCCGCATAATCGGCGAGCGACACCTTCGTGTCCTCCAGAGGGTGAGCGAGCATGAAGGGGCGGAAGACGGGCGTGTCCGCCGGATCGGGCTGGATGCCGCGGCCTTCGCCCCACGCGAACAGCGCGGCATAAGGGGGCGTGAGGCCGTGCCAGACTTCCTCGACGGCATCGACGTCGAGCGCGAACGCCTGGGCCAGCGCGGTCTTGGCCAGCCGGCCCGATACGCCGACCCGGAGTTCGCCGGTGGCAAGCTTCAGCAGCGCGTAGCGGCCGCTGGCATCGAGGTGATCGAGCATCTCCGCAAGCGCCGGCGGACCCTCCGCCCGGCCAAGGGTCTGCAATCGCTCGACCACGGCGCCCAGGCGCAGCGAGCCGTCGTCTATCTCGGCGGGCTGATCGATCCGCTTGGGCCAGAGCAAGGCCACCGTTTCGGCCAGATCGCCGACGAAATCCCGGCTCATGCCAAGGAGGACGGGGTCGATCCGTTCCTGCGCGATGCCGTAGATGGCGGCGGACTTCACCGCGCGCAGATCGATCGCGCCGGTCAGCGCCGCCATCGCCCAGCCGCGATCGGGATCGGGGGTGCGGACGAGATAGTCCGCGATCAGCTTCAGCTTGGCGTTGCGGGATCGGGTGTAGACGAGCCCGTCGAGCAGCTGGGAAAACTCACGCATCGCCCCGGCCTATACGCGAAACGCGCGCGACGGCGGAACCGGCACGCGCGTTTCTGCAGGCGGATAAGGCGGAAACGCCCGTCGTCCGCCGGTCAGCTGATCTTCTTTGCGGCGACGATGCCGAGGATCAGGAAGATCACGAACAGCGCCAGCGCGATGAAGAACAGGATCTTGGCAATGCCGACGAAGGCGCCGCCGACGCCGCCGAAACCCATCGCGCCGAGGACGAGCCCGACCACCAGGAAGATAAGTGCCCACTTCATCATGACGGTTAGTCCCTCGATAGCCGGCCCGGCACCATCGCCAACCCGACAGGCCTAACGATCGGCCGGCATGCGGTATCCGGCCGATCGGATGTGGATCAGCCGTTCTGGCTCGACTCGAACAGGAACCAGGCGCGCTTTTCCGCAAGATCGGTCCATTCGTCCAGGATGCCGCTGGTCGCGTTATCCTTGGCGTCGTCGACGATGTCCTTGGCCTCGCGCAGCGCTGCGACCAGCGCGAGATTGTCGTCGCGCAGTTCGTTCAGCATGTCCGTCGCGCTGACGAACGGCGCGTCATTGTCGCGGATGCGCTGGCGGCGGGCGATATCGCCGATCGATCGCAGCGTCGTGTTGCCGGTCTTGCGGATGCGTTCGGCGATGTCGTCGGTGGTGCCCAGGATCTCCGTCGCCTGCTCGTCGAGCATCAGGTGGTAATCGCGAAAGTGCGGGCCGGACACGTGCCAGTGGAAATTCTTGGTCTTCAGGTACAGCGCGAAGCTGTCGGCCAGGATGCCGTTAAGGGCATCGGCGACGCTGTTGACCGCGTTGCTGGGTAGATCGGTGGGAGTGTCGAGCTCCGGCTGGGTGTTCGCCATGCTTGTTCTCCTGCGTGGATGGTTCGACACCGCCAACGACCGGACTGCGCATTGGTGGCATCGTCGATGCTTGGGGTGAATGAAATTACGCCGATCAGCGTGATCGAAAGCGTGATCCCCCGTGTGGCCCCTACCAGAGTCGAAGCGCCGAAAGCGCGACGACGATGCCCACGATCAGCAGCAGCAGTCCGACGCCGATCCGGATCCGGCGTAGCGGCACCACGTTGGGCAGAGCCGCGCCGAGCGCGACCGCGGGGAGGCTGGCGGCGATGATCCCCGCCGCGGCCCCGACGCCGGCCAGCAGCGGCGTGGGGGAACGGGCAGCAAAGGCGAACGTGAGAAACTGCGTCTTGTCGCCGAGTTCGAGGATGAAGAAGGCGAGGAGGCTGGCGCCGAACACGCCGAGCCGATCGTAGATGCCGACGTGCGGCTGTTTCTGCGGCAGCAGGGCGCCGCCGCCGGCGAAGATCAGCGCCAGGGCCAGCAGCAGGTTGAGCGCGCGGAACGGGATGACGCCGATCAGCATGGCGCCGCCGACGGCTGCGATCAGGCTGTTGACGATCGCTGCCCCCGCGACGCCGGCGAGCACGAGGCCGGGGCGGCCGAAGCGGGCGGCAAGAAGGACCGTGAGAAGCTGGGTCTTGTCGCCGAACTCCGCGAGCAACGCGGCGAGGAAAGCGGGAACGATCGCGTCCACCGGCGTCAGCCGGCCAGCCGGACGCTCACTGCCGCAAGAAAGCTGTTCGCCGTGGCGGCGTCCTGCCGGTCGGAGCATACGGCATCGCGCATCCCCTCGATATAAGGATGGATCGTCGCCCCGCGCCCGCCCGACGCGAGTGCCTCGCACAGGCCCGAGGCAAGCCCCGCAACCGGCGACAGCCCGTTGGCGAAGGCGATGTGACGGACCGCATCGGCACGGCGGCCGAGCTCACCGAGCGAGAGCAGGCGGAAATCGCGCTCGAGCTGGTCGATGCGGGCGCAGAGCTCGCTTTTCACGTCGCCCAACTTTGCGTCGCCAACGTCACCGCGGTCGCTACGTGCCGGAACCATCTGCCACTCCCTCGATCCGGATGAATCTAGATCCCGCTGGCTTAGCCGAGGATTAATGACGGGACCGCGTCTGCGGGCGCACTGCCCGCCCTCAACTCGTCGATTGCTTGACTTTCCACCGACTCCCCCGCATGGAGCGCCCCAACGGGCAAGCGGCGGCGACGCCGCTTTTCTTTTTAGCGTCTTCGTTTTTCCAGAGGGTTTCCGGGTCATGGCAAAGCCGACCACCGTCAAGATCAGGCTCGTCAGCACCGCTGACACTGGTTTCTTCTACGTCACGAAGAAGAATCCGCGTACCCAGACCGAGAAGTTCACCTTCCGGAAGTATGATCCCGTCGTGCGCAAGCATGTCGAGTTCAAGGAAGCCAAGATCAAGTAATCCCTCCGCCGCCCTTCCGGGCGGCGCGGATTGCGATCAGACCAGCGCCTCGACCGCGGCAACGAACCGGCCGACCGAGATCGGTTTGGAAACGTACCCCTCGGCGCCGGCGTCGCGGATCCGTTCCTCGTCGCCCTTGGCGGCATAGGCGGTGACGGCCATGATCGGGATCGCCCGCAGCGCATCGTCACCCTTGATCTGGCCGATCAGATCCAGCCCGCTGACGTGGGGCAGCTGGATGTCCATGATGATCAGGTCGGGCCGGAATTCGCGCGCGCGCTCCACGGCTTCGCGTCCGTCGCGCACCGCCACGGTTTCATAGTCGTGAGCGCGCAGCAGATCGCAGAACAGTTTCAGGTTGAGCTCGTTATCCTCGACAACCAGAACTTTCTTCGCCACGCCACCGCCCCATGAACCACTTTGCGACGATGTAGGGGATGCAGACCCCCGACACAAACCGCCAATCCGGCGGCGATGCCATCGCCCTCGGCCTCTCCGCGCTCGCCTGGACGCTTGGCGACGCCGCACGGGCCGAGCGGCTGCTGGCCGTCACCGGGCTGGCGCCTGACGATCTGCGCGCGCGCGCCGCCGATCCTGCGGTGCTCGGCGCGGTACTCGCCTTCCTCGAAGCGTACGAGCCCGATCTTGTCGCCTGCGCCGATGCGCTGGGGGTGAAGCCGGAGCTACTCGTCCGCGCGCACCAGGCGCTCGAGGCATGAGCCGCCCGCTGCTCATCACCGATTGCGACGAGGTGCTGCTGCACATGCTGTCGCACTTTCGCGACTGGCTGGACGAGGCGCACGCAATCGACTTCTGGCCGGCCAACGGCGAGTTTGCGAACGCGATGAAGCGCCGCGCCGGCGGCCCGCCGCTCGCACCGGACGAGATGTGGCCGCTGCTCGACGCATTCTTCGCGACCGAGATGCACCGCCAGACGATCGCCCCCCACGCCCGCGAGGCGCTGGAGGAGATTGCGGAGGTGGCCGACATCGTCGTGCTGACCAACCTCGGCCAGCACTGCCATGCCGGGCGCGTGGCGCAGCTGGAGGCACTGGGCATCCGCCATCGCGTGGTCTGCAACCAGGGTGGCAAGGGGGTGCCGGTCGGCCGCCTGCTGCGCGAATACCAGCCTACGGTAGCGGTGTTCGTGGACGATCTGCCGATCCACCACAATTCGGTGGCGGAGCATGCGCCGGGCGTGTGGCGGCTGCACATGGTTGCCGAGCCGCAGGTGAAGCTGCGCCCCGCCGAGACCGCGCACGCCCGGATCGACGGCTGGGCGGAGGCCAAAACGTGGGTGCTGGATCGCTTTCGGGACGGCCCTGCACCGACGGCCTTGACGCCCGCCCCGGCGCCCGCAAAGGATTCCGCATGACTATTGCCGATCGCCTCGCCGAACTCGCCATAACGCTGCCTGCCCCGGCAGCGCCGATCGCCGCCTATGTCCCGGTGGTCGAGGCGAACGGGATGCTCTACGTTTCCGGCCAGCTACCTTTCCGGGAGGACGGAACGATCGTGACCGGGCGGCTCGGCCTGGATGTCGATGCGGAGCAGGGCCGGCACGCGGCGGAGCGCTGCGGCATCATGCTGCTGGCGCAGCTGAAGGCGGCGCTCGGCGGGGATCTCGACCGGATCGAGCGGATCGTCCGGCTGGGCGTCTTCGTCGCCTCGGATCCGGCCTTCACCGATCAGCCCAAGGTGGCGAACGGAGCGTCCGAGTTGATGGTGCAGGTGTTCGGCGAGGCCGGGCGCCATGCCCGCAGCGCAGTGGGCGTGCCCGCCCTGCCGCTGAACGCGGCGGTGGAAGTCGATGCAATCGTCGCCATTCGCACTGCTTGACGGGCTGATCGCCCCGGCGCCCGCGACTCGGCGGGTCGCCTTTCTGACCGTTCGTCCGTTCGCGCACCGCGGGCTGCACGGCCCCGACGTCGCTGAAAATAGCCGCGCCGCCTTTGCCGCCGCGATCGCCGCCGGCCACGGCATCGAATGCGACGTTCGCGCCAGCCGCGACGGCGAAGCGTTCGTCTTCCATGACGAGACGCTCGATCGCCTGACCGGGGAGACCGGCCCGGTTGCCGAACGTACCGCCGCTGCGCTTGCCGGGATCAGGCTGCAGAACGATGGCGAGACGCTGCTCCGCTTGAGCGAGATGCTGGCGCTGGTCGCCGGGCGCGTGCCCATCCTGATCGAATTGAAGGCGCCCGGCGTACAGGTCGCCCCGCTGTGCCTGGCAGTGCGCCGTGTGCTGGAGGGGTATCGCGGCGCGGTGGCCGTGATGTCGCTCAACCCGCGGGTCGGCCGCTGGTTTGCCGAGCATGCCGAACGGATCACCCGCGGTCTGGTCGTCACCGAGGAGGGGCGGCGGGGCCTGTGCGGGCGTGCGGCGCGCCATATCGCCCTGTGGCGGGCGCGGCCCGACTTCCTGGCGTATGACGTGCGCGACCTGCCGTCGCGCTTCGCGGCGGCAACGCGGGCGCGCGGCGTGCCGGTGCTGGCATGGACGGTCCGCGATGCCGCGGCCGAGCGTACCGCCTTCGCCCAGGCCGACCAGATCATCTACGAGGAGCCGGCATGATCGACCCCGCTGCGCCGCTGACCGCGCGCATCGGGGATGGAGTGCGCAGTTTCGACTCTGCCGAGTGGGACGCCTGTGCCGGCGGGGACAACCCGTTCGTCAGCCACGCCTTCCTCGCCGCGCTGGAGGAATCGGGCAGCGCCACCCCCGCGCGCGGCTGGCAGCCGGTGCCGATCGCGATCGACGGACCGGACGGTCGCCTTGCCGCGGTCATGCCCGCTTATGCCAAGACGCACAGCCAGGGCGAATATGTGTTCGATCACGCCTGGGCGGATGCCTGGCAGCGCGCCGGGGGGGATTATTATCCCAAGCTTCAGATTGCGGTGCCGTTCTCGCCGGTGCCCGGTCCCCGGTTGCTGACGCGCGATCCCGCTTATGCCGCCGGGCTGATCGGTGCCGCGGAGGCGCTGGTGCTGCAGCATGGCCTGTCTTCCGCGCACGCCACGTTCATCGCCGATGCCGATCGCGCCTTGTTCGAGCGGGCCGGATGGCTGCTTCGATCGGACCGCCAGTTCCACTGGTCGAACGATGGCTATGCCGGGTTCGACGATTTCCTCGACGCGCTGGCCTCGCGCAAGCGCAAGGCGATACGCAAGGAGCGCGCCTCCGCGCTCCACGGGCTGACCGTGCAGCACCTGAGCGGTGCCGATCTGACCGAGTCGCACTGGGACGCGTTCTGGCGCTTCTACCAGGATACCGGCGCCCGGAAGTGGGGCCGGCCCTATCTCAGCCGCAAGTTCTTCTCGCTCCTGGGCGAGCGGATGGCGGACAAGGTGCTGCTGATCCTGGCGCTGCGCAACGGCAAGCCGATCGCCGGCGCGCTCAACCTGATCGGCAGCGATGCGGTGTACGGCCGTTACTGGGGCGCGACGGAAGAGGTGCCGTTCCTCCATTTCGAACTATGTTATTATCAGGCGATCGACGCGGCGATCGCCCGCGGGCTGGCCCGAGTCGAGGCGGGTGCGCAGGGTGGGCACAAGCTCGCGCGCGGTTACGTGCCGGTGGCGACCTGGTCGGCGCACTTCATCCCCGATCCCGGCTTTCGTGCTGCGGTGGCCACGTATCTCGCGGCCGAACGCGCCGCGGTCGAGCAGGATATCGAGGCGCTCGTCGAAATGGCGCCGTTCAAGCGCGGCTAGGTTGCGGACGGGGGCGCCGCCTGCGATCAATGCGCGGTGGCCCGGCCCGACCCGCAGAGCCAGGTGCGCGCCTGGCGCTGCGCCTCGGCGATGTCGCGCGCGGTCATCTCGCCGGCGATCTCGGCGCGGCATTCCTGGCCGCGCGTGCTGCCGCCGATGGCCGCGAGATTGAACCATTTGTGGGCCTGGATCAGATCGACAGCGATGCCGTCGCTGCCCGATGAAAATGCGATGCCAAGATCGAGGCAGGCAGTGATATCGCCGCCCGCCGCGCTGGCGATACGGCTCTCGATCAAGCCTGCGTTCTTTTGAACAGACGCCATGGTTTTTGCCCTCAATTCCGACGCTTCGGCGAAGCATCGGGGAGGACAATCCGGAGGGCGGGGTCAAGAACCGGTTAAGGCCGCGCCGATAACCGGCAGATTACGCGGCTGGCACCGCCAGATTGTCGATCAGCCTCGTGCCGCCCAGGCGCGCAGCGGCAAGGATCCGTGCGTCGCGGTCGAGAACGGTCATCGGCTCAAGCGTCGCGGCATCGCGCAGTTCGACATACTCGACCGAGTCGAACCCACCTGCGACGATCCGGCTGCGCGCATGATCGAGGATGGCGGCGACATCCCCGCCGGCCTGGATCGCGCGCGCCGCCTCCCCAAGCGCGCGGGGCAGGGCGCGGGCGACGGCGCGATTGGCATCGCTCAGGTAGATGTTACGGGACGACCGGGCGAGGCCGTCATCCTCACGCTGGGTGGCGACGCCGATCACGTCGATGCCGAAATCCAGATCGCGGTTCATCTGCCGGATGACGGCGAGCTGCTGGTAATCCTTTTCGCCGAACAAGGCGGCATCCGGCCGGACCTGGTTGAAGAGCTTGGCCACCACCGTCGCCACCCCGTCGAAATGTCCGGGCCGTGCCGCGCCGCACAGCCCCTCGCTCACGCCCCGGACGGTAATCGTGGTGGCCGCCCCGGCCGGATACATTTCCTCCACGGAGGGCAGCCACAGCAGATCGCAGCCGCCATCGTCGAGCAGCTTCACGTCGGTCGCCTCGCGCCGCGGATAGGCGGCGAGATCCTCGTTCGGTCCGAACTGGGTTGGGTTGACGAAGATCGATACCACCACCCGCCGCGCACGCCGCCGCGCCTCCTCCACCAGCGCCAGGTGGCCGGGATGAAGCGCGCCCATGGTCGGCACCAGGGCGACCGAATCGCGGGCATCGCGGAACATCACGAGCGCGTCCCGAAGGGCAGCGATCGTACGAACAATTTGCACCAGCCAAGGGCCTCCGATAAGCGCGGGGGGCGTTCTTTGCGGGGCGCGGCTACGGGAATCAAGAGGGACGGGTACGATACCGACGATGGCCGCGCAGCCTGCACATGTAATTGTATTCGCAAACGAAAAGGGCGGGTCTGGCAAGTCGACCAGCGCCGTGCACGTTGCCGTGGCGCTCGCCTCGGCTGGGCGGCGCGTCGCGACGATCGATATGGACACCCGCCAGCGGACGCTGGCGCGGTATCTGGAGAACCGCGCCGCGACGATCCGGCGCACCGGCATCGACCTGCCGAGCCCAAGCCACGAGACGTTCGATCCCACCAAGGGAGCGACTATCGGCGAGCGGATCGACGCGTTGCGCGGCGAGGCCGAGATCGTCTTGCTCGACACGCCGGGCCGTGACGATCCCCACGCCCGCGCCGCGATGGAGCGCGCCGATACGCTCGTCACCCCGATCAACGACAGCTTCATCGATCTCGATCTGATCGGGCAGGTCGATGCCGAGACGTACAAGATCCGCCGGCCGAGCTTTTATGCCGAACTGGTGTGGGACGCCCGCAAGGTGCGCGCTAAGACCGACGGTGGGACGGTGGACTGGATCGTGCTGCGCAACCGGCTCCAGCACATCGAGGCGCGCAACATGAAGCGGGTAGCCTCTGCGCTTGGCGAGTTATCCAAGCGCGTCGGCTTTCGCGTCATCCCCGGCCTTTCCGAGCGCGTGGTGTTCCGCGAACTGTTCCCCAAGGGGCTGACCCTGCTCGATCTGAAGGCGATCGGCAGCGATGCCGGGATCGCCCACATCGCCGCCCGGCAGGAGCTGCGCGAAATGGTCTCCGGCCTGGCTTTGCCCGACTGGCCGACAGCGCGCCCCGCGGTGGCGGCGGAGTGATCCTGCTGCTGATCGTCGCCGGTGCGGTCGGCGTCTGGGCGTGGCGGAGCGGGCAGCTGCGGGCGCTGCGTTTCGGCGATGTCGCGGCGGGAATTGCGGCGCTCTGCGGCGTCAGGATGCTCGGGCACGGCGAGGCACCGATCGGGCTGCTGGCAATCGCCGGCGCCGCGAGCTGGGCCTGGCTGCGCAACCGGCCGACACGGCCGACGGCGGCATCCGCCGATCCGGATACACCTCCGCTGGCGGAAGCGCGCCGGCTGCTCGAATTGCCGGAGGATGCCGATCGGGCGACAATCGAACGCGCGCACCGCCGGCTTATCGGCCGTGTCCATCCGGATGCGGGCGGATCGACCGAACTTGCCCGCCGTGTAAATGGCGCGCGGGATATTCTGATCGCTGAACTCAGCCGCAGGTCGCCTCGCGCGTCCTGACCCCATCTCTGTCTTTCGGGAGCCGTTCCATGACGCATCGCTTCGACCCAACCTGCCTGCGCGAATATGACATCCGCGGCATCGTCGGGAAGACGCTGGGCGAGGAAGACGCCTATGCGATCGGCCGCGGTTTCGCGACGCAGCTGCGCCGTTCCGGCGGCACCCGCGCCGCGGTCGGCTATGACGGCCGCCTTTCCTCTCCCATGCTGGAGCAGGCGCTGATTCGCGGGCTTACGGCCAGCGGCGTCGATGTCGTCCGCGTCGGCCTGGGGCCGACGCCGATGCTCTATTATGCCGAAGCGACGCTGGAGGTGGATGGCGGCATCCAGATCACCGGCAGCCACAACCCGGCCGACTATAACGGCTTCAAGATGGTACTGCAGCATCGCCCCTTCTTCGGCGCGGACATCCAGACGATCGGCCGGCTGGCCGAGGAAGGCGACTGGGAGGAA
This sequence comes from Sphingomonas bacterium, assembly GCF_028292925.1. GTDB lineage: Bacteria > Pseudomonadota > Alphaproteobacteria > Sphingomonadales > Sphingomonadaceae > JAQGLK01. The sequence continues at coordinate 25,574 of NZ_JAQGLK010000062.1, read as the reverse complement.
GGCACGGGCGAGGTCACCAGCGCGGACGTGATCGACCTTTATGTCGACCGGCTGATGCAGGGCTATGCGGGTGGCGCGTTCCGGATCGGCTGGGACGCCGGCAACGGCGCCGCCGGCGAGGTCATCGAGAAGCTGGTGAAGCTGCTCCCCGGCGAGCACCACACGATCTTCACCGATATCGACGGCACCTTCCCCAACCACCATCCCGATCCGACGGAGGAAAAGAACCTCGTCGATCTGAAGCGGCTGGTCGCCGAGAAGAACCTCGATTTCGGCCTGGCGTTCGACGGCGACGGCGATCGGCTGGGTGCCATCGACGGGCAGGGCCGCGTGGTCTGGGGCGACCAGTTGCTCTCGATCCTGGCCGAGCCGGTACTGCGCGCGGAGCCTGGCGCGACGATCATCGCCGACGTGAAGGCCAGCCAGATGCTGTACGACCGGATCGCCGAACTGGGCGGTACGCCGCTGATGTGGAAGACCGGCCACAGCCTGATCAAGACCAAGATGAAGGAAACGAACGCGCCTCTCGCCGGCGAGATGAGCGGCCACATCTTCTTCGCGCACGATTATTACGGCTTCGACGACGCGCAATATGCCGCGATCCGGCTGATCCGTGCGGTGCGCGTGCTTGGCGGATCGCTGACGGCGCTCAAGGATGCCATGCCGGTGATGGTCAACACCCCCGAGATGCGCTTCCAGTCGAGCGAGGACCGCAAGTTCAAGGTCGTCGAGGAAGTGCTGGCGCGGCTGGAGACGGAGGGCGCGGACGTCAACAAGACGGACGGCGCCCGGGTCAACACCCCCGAGGGCTGGTGGCTGCTGCGCGCATCGAACACGCAGGACGTGCTCGTCGCCCGCGCGGAAGCGAAGGACCAGGCCGGGCTGGACCGGCTGATGGCGATGATCAACGATCAGCTGGCGAAATCGGGCGTCGAGCCGGTGCTGTCCGCCGGGCATTGAGGCGGCGGCCCGCGCCTCAATCGTCCTCGTCCTCGAAGCCGAGGAGATCGAGCGCGCGGGCCTTGATCTGGCGGGTCATGCACCAGTGGACGAGGGCGTCCTCACGCCCGTGCGTGACCCACACCTCCGTTGGTGCGAGCTCGATCAGGGTGGCGGTCAGCTCGTCCCAGTCCGCATGATCGGAGATGATCAGCGGCAGCTCGACATTCTTCTGGCGGGCGCGCTGCCGCACCCGCATCCAGCCCGATGCCATCGCGGTGATCGGATCCGGCAGGCGGCGCGACCAGCGATCGTTGAGCGCGGACGGCGGCGCGACGACGATGCCGCCGCGCATTTCCGCCGCCTTCAGCCCCGTCGCTGCACGCAGTTCGCCCAGCGGCACGCCGTGTTCCAGGTACAGATCGCATAGGCGCTGCAGCGCGCCGTGGAGAAAGATCGGGGCGTCGTGGCCCCGCCCGCGCAGTTCCATGATGACCCGCTGCGCCTTGCCGAGTGCATAGGCGCCGACGAGCACGCAGCGTTCCGGATTGGCATGCAGCGCCTCGAGCAGCCGGTCGATTTCCGCACCGGTATCGGGGTGGCGGAACACGGGCAGCCCGAATGTCGCCTCGGTGACGAAGATGTCGCAGGGCACCGGCTGGAACGGTGCGCAGGTGGGATCCGGCCGGCGCTTGTAATCGCCGGAGACGACGACCCGCTCACCCTTGTGCTCCAGCACGATTTGAGCGGATCCGAGCACATGGCCGGCGGGGACGAACGACACGTCGACATCACCGAGCCGGATCGATTCGCCATAGGCGATCGGCTGGCCCTTCTGCCCGCCATAGCGGCATTCCATGATCGCCAGCGTCTCGGGCGTGGCGAGCACCGCGCCGTGGCCGCCGCGGGCGTGATCGGCATGGCCATGGGTGACCAGCGCGCGGGGCTTGGGTTCGGACGGGTCGATCCAGGCATCCGCGGCGGGCACGTAGATCCCCTCGGGATGGGGATCGATCCAGTTTCCAAGGCGCGCCATATCAGCCGATATGGGGTGCTGCCCGCGCCCCGTCCATCATCGGCGGATACTTGCGCGGGCATGGATCGTTGATCGGTGCGACGCGATGAATCGGAGAAGCGGCATGGTAGACGGTTCAAGCATGTGGGGGCTTTTGACGATCCTCGGCCCGATCCTGCTCGGCGTGGTCCTGCTCTGGGCTGTACTGAGCAACCGCCGGTCGAAGGGCGCCAAGCAGCGCACCGAGGCGGCAACGCACGAGCTCTACAAGACGATCGATCGCGAGGATAAGGCCGGCGACGCGGCCAGGGCGGAGCGCCGCGACGTCTGATCTTCTGCCGGAACCCCTCGGCCGCTGGTTCGCGGCCAAGGGGTGGAGCCCCAGGCGGCACCAATTGGCGATGCTCGATGCGGCGCGGGCCGGGCGGCACGCGCTTTTGGTCGCGCCGACAGGCGCGGGCAAGACGCTTGCCGGGTTCCTGCCCAGCCTGGTCGAACTCATCGATCGGCCGGTCGATACGCTCCACACGCTGTACGTATCGCCGCTCAAGGCGCTGGCGGTGGACGTCCAGCGCAACCTGATCGCGCCGATCGAGGAGATGGAACTCGACATCCGCGTCGAGACGCGGACCGGCGATACGCCCTCCGACCGAAAGGCGCGGCAGCGGACCCGGCCGCCGCAGATGCTGCTGACGACACCCGAGTCGCTCAGCCTGCTTGTCTCCTATCCCGAAAGCGCGCGGCTGTTCGCCGATCTGCGCACGATCGTGATCGACGAGGTCCATGCCTTCGCTACCGGCAAGCGCGGTGATCTGCTCGCGCTCTGCCTGTCCCGGTTGCAGGCACTGGCGCCGGGGCTGCGGCGCGTCGCACTATCGGCGACCGTCGCCGATCCGGACGCGTATCGCGGCTGGCTATCGCCCGACGGCGACATCGGCTCGGTCGCGCTGGTCCAGGGCGATCCGGGGGCGGCGGCGAACATCGCCATCCTGCTGCCCGAGGATCGCATCCCCTGGTCCGGCCATTCCGGCCGCTACGCCGCCAAGCAGGTGATGGCGGAGATCGAGACGCACCGCACCACGCTCGTTTTCTGCAATACGCGCAGCCTTGCCGAACTGATCTTCCAGGATCTGTGGAAGGACAATCCGCAGGGCCTGCCGATCGGCATCCATCACGGATCGCTCAGCCGCGAAGCGCGCCGCAAGGTGGAACAGGCCATGGCGGACGGCCGGCTGCGCGCGCTCGTCGCGACGGCAAGCCTGGATCTGGGGGTGGATTGGGGCGATGTCGATCTCGTCATCCAGATGGGCGCACCCAAGGGATCGTCGCGGCTGTTGCAGCGAATCGGCCGCGCGAACCACCGGCTGGACGAGGCATCCGAGGCGGTGATCGTTCCGGGCAACCGATTCGAATATCTGGAGGCGCGTGCGGCGCTCGATGCAGTCGATGCCGGTGAACTCGATCCGGACATTTTTCGCGATGGCGCCCTGGACGTGCTGGCCCAGCATATCATGGCGGTCGCCTGCGCCGGGCCCTTCGACCAGGGAGCCCTGCTGGCGGAGGTGCGGACCGCCGCGCCCTATGCGGCACTGGCGGACGACGTATTCGATCGGGTGCTGCTGTTCATCGAATCGGGCGGCTATTCGCTGCGCGCCTATGATCGTTTCAAGCGGCTGACCCGCGATGCGGACGGGTTGTGGCGCGTCAGCCACCCCCGCTTCGTCGCCCAGCACCGGCTGAACGCGGGGATCATCGTCGAGGCGACGATGCTGACGGTGCGGTTCCGCAATGGCCGCTCGCTCGGCAAGGTCGAGGAGGCGTTTGCGGCGACGCTGCGGGGCGGCGACACCTTTTTCTTCGCCGGCATTTCCTGCGAGGTGGAAAAGATCGATGCGGAGGACCTGATCGTCCGCGCATCGTCCAGGCCGGCTCGGGTCCCGACCTATGGCGGCGCGCGGATGCCGCTATCGACCAGCCTGGCCGACCGGGTCCGTGCCTTCCTCTACGATCGCAGCGAGTGGCGGCGTTTTCCGAACGACGTTCGCGAGTGGCTGGAGGTGCAGGCGGCGCGATCGGTGGTGCCGGCGCCGGGGCAGCTGCTGGTCGAGACGTTCCCGCGCGAGGGGCGCAACTACATGGTCGCCTACAGCTTCGAGGGGTGGAACGCGCACCAGTCCCTCGGCATGCTGCTCACCCGGCGGCTGGAAACGCAGGGGCTGCAACCGCTCGGCTTCGTCTCCAACGATTATGCGCTCGCCACATATTCGCTCAAAAAGGTCACCGATCCTGCAGCCTTGTTCTCGGCGGATATATTGGAGGACGAGTTCGTCGACTGGGTGCAGAGTTCGCACCTGCTGAAGCGTGCGTTCCGCGAAGTGGCGGTGATCGGCGGGCTGGTGGAGCGGCAGCATCCCGGCAAGCGCAAGACCGGCAGGCAGGTCACCTTCTCGACCGACCTGATCTACGACGTGCTGCGTCGCTACGAACCCGATCACCTGTTGCTGCGTGCGGCCTGGGAGGATGCGCGGGCGCGGATGACCGATGTCGGCCGGCTCAGCAGCCTGATCGAACGCGCCGTCGGCACGATGGTGCACGTCGATCTGGAGCGGGTGTCACCGCTGGCGGTGCCGGTGCTGACGCTGATCGGGCGTGAGAGAGTCAGCCACGGCCTGGCTGACGATGCGCTGCTGATCGAGGCCGAGTCGCTCGCCGCGGAGGCGATGCGGATCGATTGAGGATCGCCGGGGTGCCGTGCCGCACCCCGGCGCAAGCCCTATCTCTGCTGCTGCGACGTGCCGTTCACCGCCGGGGCCGCCATGTCGCGGATGTTGCCCTTGGGCTGCACGGCGGCCTGCGCTTCGGTCTGGACCGGCTGGTCCTTCGCCTTCTGCGCGCCGGCACTCACCGCCTCGGCGGCCTGCTCGTCAGGATTCTTGGCTTCGTCGTTGGCGGCGGCCGGGCCGGTCGTCCCCGGCATCGCGGCTGCCGCACCGGCTGCGGGCGCGGCCGGCAGCGGCTGCGGCGCATCGCTGCGCGCATTCAGGAACGCCATCACGTTGGCGCGATCCTCGGGCTTGGACAGGCCGGCGAACGTCATCTTGGTGCCCGGCGCGAACTTCTTCGGGCTTTCCAGCCATTCGTTGAGGTTCTGCCAGTTCCAGGCGCCACCCTTGGCGGCGAGCGCATCGGAGAAGGGGAAGCCATGGCCCTTGCCGACCGGCTCGCCGAGAACGCCCCACAGGTTCGGGCCGAGCGCGTTCGCACCGCCCTTTTCGGCATTGTGGCACGCCGCGCACTTCTTGAAGACCTGCTCGCCCTTGGAAGGATCGGCGGTGGCCAGGAAGGTTTCGATCGGCTGTGCCGGAGCGCCGGCGTCTGCCGCGCCCTCCTCCTCGACACCCTCGACGATGTAGCCCATCTTTTCGGGCCGCTCGGTATGGAAATATTCGCCGCTGACGATCGACAGGCCAAGCGCGGCAATCATCCCCGCGAGTGCCCAGCCGGCAACCGTATTCGCCCGATCGTCCACTCGAATCCTCCTGGTCGCGCTACCTACCGGCGCAAAGAGCGCGCTTCCTTTAGATTCGCTGGATGCTGACCGCAAGCGGCGCTTGCCGCACTGCACCGCGCCGACTAAGCCGCCGGCCGGACATGGAAAGCTATCCCGCCCCCGCCCGCGCGCGCGTCGCCGAGATGGCCGCCGCGGCTGCCGCGGCGCCGGACCGCGCCGTAGCCTTTCAGGGCGCGCCCGGATGCAACTCCCATATCGCCGCGATGGAGGCGTTTCCGCACTGCCTGCCGCTGCCCTGCTTCAGCTTCGAGGATGCGCTGGAGGCGGTGGCGGATGGCCGCGCCGATCGCGCGATGATCCCGATCGAAAATTCGCTGCACGGCCGGGTGGCGGACATTCACTTCCTGCTGCCCGAATCGGGGCTGACGATCACCGGCGAGCATTTCCTGCCGATCCGCTACTGCCTGCTCGGGCTCGATCCCGACGCGGCGATCCGCGAGGCGATGAGCCATCCGCAGGCATTGGGGCAGTGCCGCCACTGGCTGCGCGCCCGCGGGATCAAGCCCGTGGCGAACGCGGATACTGCCGGCGCGGCCGCTGCAGTGGCCGAACTGGGGCAGAATGACGTCGCCGCGATCTCGCCTCGGCTCGCCGCGGATCTTTACGGGCTGAGGGTGCTGGCCGAGGGGCTTGAGGATTCGGACGACAACACCACCCGATTCGTCGTGCTGGCGCGCTCAAGTGAGCCACTCGCCAGGCCCGAGGCGGGGCAGGGACCGTTCATGACGACGTTCGTGTTCGAGGTGAAGAACGTGCCCGCCGCGCTCTACAAGGCGCTTGGCGGGTTTGCGACCAACGGCGTCAACATGACCAAGCTGGAAAGCTATCAGCGGGGCGCCAGCTTTTCGGCGACGGAGTTCTTCTGCGACGTCGTCGGCCACCCCGAGGACCCCGCGCTCGCCCGATCGCTGGAGGAGCTGCGGTTTCATACCAAATGGGTGCGCGTGCTCGGCACCTACCGACAGGCGCGGGCGCGGCCCTAGCCAGCCCCGGAGCGGTGCGGCGGGGATGCGGCGATGACCGAATCGCCGACGAAGGGGTTGGTGGCGCGTTCGCGGGAAAAACTGGACATCGGCCCGTGTCCCGGCACGAAGGCGGTATCCCCGCCGAGCGGCCACAGCCTGGTGGTGATCGACGCGATCAGATCGTCGTGACTGCCGAGTGGGAAATCGGTGCGGCCGATGGCCCCCTGGAACAGCACGTCACCGACCAGCGCGAACTTCGACGGGGCATGGTGAAAGACGACGTGGCCCGGCGTATGGCCGGGGCAATGCAGCACGTCGAACACCAGCTTGCCCACCGTCACGGTGTCGCCGTCGTTCAGCCAGCGATCCGGTTCGAAGGGAGTGCCAGTCATTCCGAAGCTCGCGGCGCGATCCGCCAGCCGATCGATCCAGTAGCGATCCGCCTCGTGCGGCCCCTCGATCGGGATGCCGAGCTCGGCCGCAAGGATCCCCGCCTGCCCGCAATGATCGATGTGGCCGTGGGTGAGGATCAGCTTCTCGATCGAGACCCCGTGCTGCTGCGCGGCTGCCTTCAGCCGCGGCAGATCGCCGCCGGGATCGACGAACGCGCCGCGCATCGTTTCCGTGCACCACAGCAGGGTGCAGTTTTGCTGGAAGGCCGTGACCGGGATGATCACGGCGCGGAGCGGCGGCAGGGCGGGCTGGAGCATGAGCGCCGCGATGACGCGCGCACCCGCGCGATGCAAGCCGCCGCGGCGGCCGTGCGCGGGCTGTCCGGCGTTGCGCAAGCCGCGCCCCTCGCGCATCGGGGACGGCGATGATCGATTCGTCCGCCCCGTTCGTACTGCTCGACGATGCCCGCGGTGGCGCCGCGACGGCGCGGCTGTTCGTGCGGCCGCGGCGCATAGCGGTGGCGCGCACGGCCGGGGAGGTGCGTGCGCTGGCCCGGTTCGTTGCCGATGCCCGGGCCGAGCGGCTGCCGGTCGCGGGGTTCCTGGCCTATGAAGCCGGCTATGCGTTCGAGCCGAAACTGGCCCGGTTGGCGCGGGATGTGCCGGCGGACGCGGCCCCGCTCGCATGGTTCGCCGCGTTCGAGGAGGTGCGGACGATCCCCGCCGCCGACGTCGCGGCGCTGCTGCCCGATCCGGCGGGAGCCTGGGCCGGTGCACCCGAGCCGCTGATCACGCGGGCCGCCTATGACCGGGCGATAGACGAGGTGAAGGCGTATATCGCGGCGGGCGACATCTATCAGGCAAATCTGACCTTCCGCGCGCACGTGCCGGTGTGCGGCGATCCGCTGGCTTTCTATGCCCGGCTGCGCGGATCGGCGGCGGGGTGGGGCGGGGTGGTCTTCACCGGCGAACACTGGCTGCTCTCCGCCTCGCCCGAACTGTTCTACACGCGGGAGGGCGACCGCCTGACCGCGCGGCCGATGAAGGGCACTGCCGCCCGCCAGGCCGATCCTGCCGACGATGCCGCCGCCGCCCGCCGCCTGACGGAGGATGCCAAGGAGCGGGCCGAAAACCTGATGATCGTCGATCTGCTGCGGAACGATTTTTCGCGGATCAGCGCGGCGGGCAGCGTTGCGGTGCCGCGCCTGTTCGATGTCGAGACCTACCCGACCGTCCACCAGATGACCTCTACCGTCACCGCGCGGGTGGCGGACCCCGGCCTGCCCCCGTTCGGCGTGGTCGAGGCGCTGTTCCCGTGCGGATCGGTTACCGGAGCGCCCAAGATCCGGGCGATGGAGGTGATCGCCAAGGTCGAGGCGGATGCCCGCGGGCCATATACCGGCAGCATCGGCGGCTGGACCGACGCGGGCGAGTCGTTCAATGTCGCGATACGCACTCTGGTGATGCGGATTGGCGAGGAGCATGCGCAATTGGGGCTGGGCTCGGGCGTCGTGGCCGATTCGACAGCGGATGCCGAATGGCGCGAATGTCTCGCCAAGGGCGCGTTCGTGACCAGTAAGGCGGCGCGGTTCGACCTGCTCACGACGATGCGGTTCGATCCTGCGGACGGCATCGCCGATCTCGAACGGCACCTTGCGCGGCTGAAGCACTCGGCGGAGACCCTGGGGTTCGCCTTCGATCGCCACGGCGTGCGCAACGAATTGCAGGCCGCGACCTTTCGGCTGCGGGTCGCGCGGCGGATCAGGCTGCGTCTCTCCAGGACAGGCGCAGTCGCGACGGAGGTGCGGCCCCTGCCCCCGCAGGTGGCCGGCCCGGTGGAGGTGTCGATCGCGCCGCTGCCCGCCGCGCCGGCCGACTTCCGGTTGCGCCACAAGACGAGTGATCGCGGCTTCTACGACGCCGCGCGGAACGCGGCCGGCGGGTTCGAGGTGGTGTTCGTCGATCCCGCGGGCTTCGTTACCGAGGGCAGCTTCACCAACGTCTTCGTCGATCGCGGCGGCCTGCTGGTGACGCCGCCGCTCGCCCGCGGGCTGCTGCCCGGCGTGCTGCGCGCGCGGCTGATCGAGGAGGAGCGGGCGGTGGAAGGCGATCTGCGGCCGGTCGATCTGGCGGGAGGGTTCCTGATCGGAAACGCGCTGCGCGGCCTGATCCCGGCGCGACTGGTTGCGGGAACGGACGCGCCCGGTCTATAGCCCGCGCGCACCGCACACCGGGGGAATTTCGATGAGCTTCACGTCCGCCGCGCTGGGCCGTATCCAGCCTTCCGCCACGGTTGCCATGACGACGCGCACGCTGGAGCTGAAGGCGCAAGGCGTCGATGTCATCGGGCTGGGCGCGGGCGAGCCCGATTTCGACACCCCGGATTTCATCAAGGCTGCCGCGATCGACGCGATCAATGCAGGCAAGACCAAGTACACCAACGTCGACGGCACGCCCGAACTGAAGGCGGCGATCGCGGCCAAGTTCAAGCGCGACAATGGCCTGGACTATACGCCGGCCCAGATCAGCGTGAACGTCGGCGGCAAGCACACCCTTTTCAACGCGCTGGTCGCGACGCTCGATCCGGGCGACGAGGTGGTGATTCCCGCGCCTTACTGGGTGAGCTATCCGGACATCGTAAGCTTCTGCGACGGGGTTCCCGTGTTCATCGAGGCGGGCGCCGCGCAGAACTACAAGATCACGCCCGAGCAGCTGGACGCGGCGATCACCCCCAGGACGAAGTGGGTGCTGCTCAACTCGCCCTCCAACCCGACCGGCGCGGCCTATACCGAAACTGAGCTCAAGGCGCTTGCCGAGGTGATCCGCCGCCACCCGCACGTGTGGGTGATGGCGGACGATATGTACGAACACATCACCTATGATGGGTTCCGCTTCACGACGATCGCGCAGGTCGCCCCCGATCTCTACGATCGGACGCTGACGGTGAACGGCTGTTCCAAGGCCTATTCGATGACCGGCTGGCGGATCGGCTTTGCCGGCGGCGCGCCGTGGCTGATCAAGGCGATGGCCAAGCTCCAGTCGCAATCGACCAGCAATCCCTGCTCGATCGCGCAGGCGGCGGCAGTGGCGGCGCTCAACGGCCCGCAGGATTTCCTGAAGGAGCGCGCGGCCGCCTTCCGGAAGCGGCGGGATATCGTGGTATCGATGCTGAACGTGATCGATGGCATCACCTGCCCGACACCGGAAGGCGCGTTCTACGTCTATCCCGACGTTTCGGGCCTGATCGGAAAGTCGACGCCGGGGGGGCTGCGCATCGACACGGACGAGCAGCTCGTCGGCTACCTGCTCGACGATGCGCGGGTGGCGGCGGTGCATGGCAAGGCGTTCGGCGTCGAGCCGGCATTCCGGGTCAGCTATGCCGTCTCCGATGCGGTGCTGACGCAGGCGTGCGAGCGGATCCAGACGGCCTGCGCCGCCCTGCGCTAAGCCGCTCCGACGGTTGAAGATTGCCGGTTCCACGCCCATCTTGAGGGCGTAGGGGGGACGTGTGCCCACCTGGAGGAGCCCGATATGACCAAGGTTCGTACCATCCTCATGGCCGGGGCCACCATGCTGCTGGCGACCGGCCTGGCCACCCAGGTGCCGACGGCGGCATTCGCGGCGGACGCCGCGGTGCGCATCCCTGCGCCGATCGTCGATGTGCCGGCCACGCCGAAGCTGGAGACCGCGATATTCGCCGGCGGCTGTTTCTGGGGGGTCCAGGGCGTCTATGCCCACGTCAAGGGCGTGAAAAGCGCCGTGTCCGGCTATGCCGGCGGATCGAGGCAGACGGCGCGCTACGAACTGGTCGGCGGCGGCGATACCGGCCACGCCGAGGCGGTGAAGGTCGTGTACGACCCCAGGGTCATCAGCTACGGCAAGCTGTTGCAGATATTCTTCTCGGTTGTCGCCGATCCCACGACGCTGAACTATCAGGGCCCGGATCATGGCAGCCAGTATCGTTCCGCGATCTTCCCGATGAACCCGCAACAGAGGGCCGTCGCGGCGAGCTACATCGCGCAGCTCGGCAAGGCGCGTGCATGGAACCGGCCCATCGTGACCAGGATCGAGCCGCTGCCCGCGTTCTATGTCGCCGAAGGCTATCATCAGGACTTTCTGACCCTGAAGCCCGACAATCCCTACATCGTCGCGAACGACCTGCCGAAGGTCGAGGCGCTCAAGGCGCTGTTCCCGGCGCAGTACAGCCCCAAGCCGGTACTGGTCGGCCGGGGCTGACCTTTGTTTGCCCTCGATCCCGCCGCGTCAGGCGGCGATCGGGAAGCGGAGCAGCCGATCGGCGACGGGGATGAGTGCCTCCGCCCGCCCGCCGATCGCCCGCGCGATCTCGGGATGGCCGGCATCGAGCCCGCCGGTCAGCGCCCCGAATGCCGGCAGGATGAGCTTGCTCGGCCCCGCCACGAAACAGCGCCGGGCAACGTTGCGCCCGCGGACGGTCAGCCGCAGCTTCGGATGGTAGTGGCCGGATAGTTCGGGGCGCCGGTCCCGCGGGTCCGCCTCGTGCCGCAGCACCAACCCATCGACCTCCGCTTCCTCTACCAGCGCACCGCCGCAATGATCGGTCATCCCGGCATCGTGATTGCCGGTGATCCACGTCCACCGGGTCGTGCCCGTGAGCGCGCGCAGCATCTCGCGCGCCTGTTGCGGCAGGCGTTCGCAGCCCCGCGCATCGTGGAAGCTGTCGCCCAGGCACCAGACCTCTTCCGCTCCGGTGGCGGCTACAAGCGAGGTGAGATCGGACAGCGTAGCGATCGAGTCGTAGGGCGGCAGCATCTGGCCGAACCGCGCGAACCAGCTCGCTTTCTCGAAGTGCAGGTCGGCCACGAGCAAAGCGCGGCGGGCGGGCCAATAGAGCGCCCCCTGCGGCAATGCGACGAGATCGACCGAGCAGAACGAAAAGCGAACCATGCCGCTGCTATAGAAACCGACTTCCGACAAGGAAAGAGCGCCGCGCGCTCAATCCCCGGCAAGCCAGCGCTGGAACAGGGTGTGGGCCACTGCATAGGCTGGGGGCGGCAGAAAGCGGGCGCCTGCCGCGCCGGACATCCCCGCCGCGACTTCCTCGCGCGTCACCCAGATGGCGTCTTCCAGTTCCTGGGTATCGAGGGTGATCGCATCGTCAGCCACATCGGCGATGCAGGCGATCATCAGCGAGGACGGGAAGGGCCAGGGCTGGCTGGCAACGTAGCGCACCGCCGTCGAGCGCACGCCGGCCTCCTCGAACAGTTCGCGGGCAACCGCCTCCTCGATCGATTCGCCAACCTCGACGAAGCCGGCCAGCGCCGAATAGCGCCCGGGTGGAAAGCCGGGCTGGCGGCCGATCAGCACGCGGCCGGCATGCTCGGCGAGCATGATGACGACCGGATCAGTGCGGGGGAAATGATCGCGCTGCTCAACGGTGCAGCGGCGTGCCCAGCCGGCGCGGATCGGCTTGGTGGGGTTGCCGCAGCGCGCGCAGAATGCGTTGCGGGCATGCCAATCGACCAGACTCCGCGCCACGGCGTAGGTCGCTCCGTCGCCGGCAGGCATGTCGGCGAGCATCTGGAGCAAGCCGGGCGAGCGGCGATTCGCGTCCGCGGTGGGGACAAGGGCGACGAAGCGCGGTGCGCCGTCGATCAGACCGAGCAATGCGAACTGCTCCTCCGCCACCCGATCGATCGGATCCCAGACGAGCCGGGAATTCGGCCCCAGTACCGGATCGAGCCCGGCAAGCCGCAGCTGACGCGCCTGCGGATCTGCCAGCGCCATCGCGGTTGTCTCGGGCGAATCGCGCTCGTGATCCATCCGGACCAGCGGGGATCCGGTGAAGCCGGGCGGGAAATCGGACATGACGGGGATCTCTCGTGACGGAACCGAGATCCGGCTACGCCCCGCAGCCCGCTGTGTCGATCATCGCCGGGCCGGCCGATGGTGCCGCGCAGCCGAGCATGGCCGCTTTGGCGAACAGGGTCGGCAATCCGGCCTCCGCGATCCGCTCCACCGGCCACCATTCGCCGCCCTGAACATGGGCCGGCGCGTCCGCCGCCACGACGGCAAGCTCTAGCGCGAAGTGGGTGAAGACGTGGCGCACGTGGCCGATCGGGCGCCAGTCCGCCGCAAACGGCGCGCCCTCCAGCTCCGGATCCTGGGCACACCACGGGCCCGTCGCCAAGGCGCGCATCCCGCCGAGCAGCCCCCGCGCCGGCCTGCGCTGCAACCACGAGCTGCCATCCCGTGTCGCCCAGAACGCGGTGCCGTATCGTACCGGCCTTGGCTTCTTCGGCAGTTTGACGGGGAAGCTCTCCGGGGAGCCGGTGCGGACCGCGGCGCAATGTTCCCGTACCGGGCAGATCGCGCAGGCGGGTTTGCGCGGCGTGCATATCGTTGCCCCGAGATCCATCATCGCCTGCGCAAAATCGCCGGCACGGTGATCGGGCGTGATCGTGTCCGTCAGCGCGCGAATCTTGGGGCGGGCGGCGGGGAGCGGTGTGTCGACCGCGAACAGCCGCGTGACGACACGCTCGACATTGGCATCGACCACCACCGCGCGCCGCCCGAACGCGATCGCGGCGATGGCGGCGGCGGTATAATCGCCGATCCCCGGCAACTTGCGTAAGCCGCCCTCGTCGTCCGGAAATTCGCCTGCCGCGACCACCGCCCGCGCGCACGCGATCAGGTTGCGTGCGCGGGCATAGTAACCAAGGCCCGCCCACGCGGCCATCACCGCGGATTCGTCTGCGGCGGCCAGATCGGCGATCGTCGGCCATGCCTGCGTGAAGCGATCGAAATAGCCCCGGACGGCGGCGACGCTGGTCTGCTGGAGCATGATCTCCGACAGCCAGACGCGGTATGGATCGGTGGGCACGGCACCCGGCGCCGCGCGCCACGGCAGGCGGCGGGCATGGACGTCGTACCAGGCGAGCAGGGCAGTTGCGGCATCGACGGGCATGCGCCGCTATGGCATGGAGCGGGCGATGACGGAACGGAAGTCGCCCCCGGCCAGAAAGCCAGCCGCGTCGGAACGGCCACGCGGCGGCGCCGCGCGGCAGCTCTGCGATATCGTGCCAAGCGCGGGCGGCGCTGCGTTCCGCCGGTTCGGCTTCGTCCAATCCTCGGTCGTCACCCGCTGGCCGGAGATCGTCGGCGCCCGCTATGCCGAGGTTTCCGCGCCGGAATCGATCCGCTTCCCCGCGGGCAAGCGCGCGGAGGGGGTGCTGACGCTGATGGTGGATGGCGCGCACGCGCCGATGCTGCAGCATGTCGCCCCGGCGATCGTCGAGCGGGTCAATCGCTTCTTCGGTTATCCAGCGGTTGCCCGCGTGACGATCCGCCAGGGTGCGATCGCCCGCGTGGCGCCGCGCCGGACTACGCCGGCCCCTCGCCCGGCCCCGGTGGAGCTGGGTGACAGCCTGCGCGCCATCGCCGATCCCGAACTGCGCGCGTGCCTCGAAGGGCTGGCGGGCGCGCTGGCCGCGGCGGAAGCGCCACCGATCCTCAAGCTGGAAGTGAAGGGCAGGGTTCGATGAGCAAGCGGGGCGTGGTGCTGGCGCTGTTCGCCGCGGCATTGTTCGGCAATGCGCCGTCCGCCGCGGCGGTGAACCCGGCGGCAAAGCCTTCCGCCGCGCGGCCCGCATCCCAGCCGCGCGACTGGGCGCGGACGGTGACGATGACGCCGCAGGGCTCCTACGTCCTTGGCAACCCACTCGCGAAGGTCCGTATCGTCGAATATCTGTCGATGACGTGCACGCACTGTGCGCACTTCACCGGCGAATCGCTGCGGCCGCTGACCGACAATTATGTTCGCAAGGGGCTGGTCAGCATCGAGGTCCGGCACGCGATCCGCGACAGCCTGGACGTTGCGGCCACGCTGCTGGCGCGGTGCGGCGGGGCGAAGCCGTTCTTCGGCAACGTGGAGGCGCTGATGGCGGCGCAGGACAATTGGGTTCGCAACGCGGTGACGTTTCAGGAGGCGGACAAGGGCGCGGCGGGCAAGCTGCCGCTCAATCAGGCGCTCGCCGCGTTTGCTCACGGTGCGGGGCTCGATCGGATCATGGCTGCGCGAGGCGTATCGGCGGCGCGGGCCAATGCCTGCCTGACCAACAAGACGGAGCAGGACCGGCTGGTCGCCATGGCCCAGGAAGCGTGGAGCGCCCGTCAGATCCCGGGTACGCCCGCTTTCCTGCTCAACGGAACGCTGGTGGCCGGAGCAAGTAGCTGGGCGTCGCTTGAGCCGAAGCTGAAGGATGCGCTGCGGTAGACCGATTTTGACGCTGTGCCGCGGGCACGGCATAGCGGTTCAAGTAAACAGTCACGAGCGGGCGGTGGTATGAAGACGGTGAGAATTATCTCGATCGCGGCGCTGGCCATGTCGCTGGCGGCGTGCGGCAAACAGAATGAAGATGCGGCTGCCCCTGCCAACACGGTGGCGGCAGAGGCATCGGCGGCGCCCGCGGCGGGGGGGCAGAATTGGACCGAAACCGTATCGGTGACGGCCGACGGCGGATTCCGCATGGGCAACCCCGATGCGGCGGTGAAGCTGGTCGAATATGCCTCCTTCACCTGCCCGCACTGCGCCGCGTTCGAGGGTGAGGCGAGCGAGAAGCTGCAGGCCTATGTCCAGAAGGGCACGCTGAGCTGGGAATTCAGGCCGTTCCTGCTGAACGCGATGGACGTTGCGCCATCGTTGCTCGCGGGGTGCCAGGGCCCAGGCCCGTTCTTCAAGCTTGCCGAGCAGCTCTACGCCGATCAACCGAACTGGTCGATGAAGTATCAGGGCCTGGCGCAAGCCGAGATCCAGCGGATCCAGGCGCTTCCGGAGACGCAGCAGTTCCTGGCGCTGGCGAAGGCTGGCGGGTTGGACCAGTTCTTCGGCGCGCGCGGGCTTCCCGCCGCCAAGGCCGAGGCCTGCCTGACCGACAAGGCGGCGATCGACAAGCTGGTTGCGCTGCGCGCGATCGGCACGGATCGGGATGGCGTGACCGGCACGCCGACCTTCCTGATCAACGGCACCAACGCCAAAGACACGTTTGACTGGGCGTCGCTGGAGCCGAAGCTGAAGGCGGCCGGCGCCTGACGCCAGCCGGCGTCTGGGGGCGCCCTTGCGGATCAAGCGGCTCAAGCTTTCCGGCTTCAAAAGCTTCGTAGAGCCGGCGGAGCTGCGCATCGAGCCGGGGCTGACGGGCGTGGTGGGCCCGAACGGTTGCGGCAAATCGAACCTGCTGGAGGCGATGCGCTGGGCGATGGGCGAGGGCTCCGCCCGGTCGCTGCGGGGCGCGGGCATGGAAGACGTGATCTTCGCCGGCACCGCGTCCCGCCCCGCGCGCGACTTCGCCGAAGTGTCCATTCTGGCGGAGCGCGACGGTGCCGAGATCGAGGTGATCCGGCGGATCGAGCGCGGGGCGGGATCCGCCTACCGGATCGACGGGCGCGATGCCCGCGCCAAGGATGTCGCGTTGCTCTTCGCAGATGCCGCGACAGGGGCACATTCGCCGGCGCTCGTCAGCCAGGGGCGGATCGGCGCGGTGATCGCGGCGCGGCCGCAGGAGCGGCGCCAGATGCTGGAGGAGGCGGCGGGCATCGCCGGGCTCCACGTCCGCCGCAAGGATGCCGAGCAGAAACTCCGCGCGACCGACGCCAACCTGGCGCGGCTGGACGAGCTCGTCGCGGACATGGACCAGCGGATCGCCTCGCTGCGCCGGCAGGCGCGGGCGGCTGAGCGATACCGCCTGCTCTCCGCCGAGATCCGCCAGGCAGAGGCGCGGCTGATCTTCGCCCGTTGGCGCGACGCAGCGGAGGCCGCGGATCGCGCGCGGGCCGAGGCCATGGCGGCGGAGCACGCAGTCGAACAGGCAGCGGAGGCGCAGAAAAGCGCCTCGACCGCCCAGCATGTGGCGGCGCGTGACCTGACTGCGCGTCGTGGCGCCGCCGAATCCACCCGCAATGCCGCCGGGGCGGCGGGGCATGCCTTGGCAGCGGCGCAGGCCGAGCACGCAGCAGTAAACCGCCGGCTCGTAGAGCTCGCCAAAGCCGCCGAGACCCTCGTCCGGGATCGCGGGCGGGAGGATGCGCTGGCGATCGATGCCGCCGCTGCGATCGCCCGATTGGCGCAGGAGGAGCAGGAACTCTCTGCCGCGATCGCCGCAGCGACCGCCGAACGCGCGATCCGCGCCGCGGCACTGGCGGAGGCGGATCGGACCGCCCGCGACGGCGAACTCGCGCTTGCGCAGGCAATGGCGGCGGAGGCGACCGAACTCGCCGAAATCCGCATTGCCGATGCCGCCGTGTCCGCCGCGCGGCAGAGGCTCGATCGTGCGGTTGCGGAGGTTGACCGCGTCGAGCGGGACCGGCGCAGCCTGCCCCAGCCGGACGCGCTGAACGCCGCGCGTGACGCGGCGCTTGCCGCGCGCCAGGCTGCCGAGGCCGAACAGGCCGCCGCCACTCGATCCGCCGAGGAAGCCGAATCGGCGCGGGAAGCCGCGGCGGCGATGCGGGACATCCGGGAAAGCGAGGGCAGTGCCGCCCGTGCGGCGCTGGCGGCGATCGATGCCGAGGCGCTTACGCTCACCCGCGCGCTGGACAGCGGCAAGCGCAACGGTGCCACCGACAGCCGGGCGCTGGCCCAGGTTCGCGCCGCACCCGGATATGAACGGGCGCTCGGGGCCGCCCTGGGCGACGACCTCGATGCGGAGATCGGGGGGAGCGGTGCCCGCCGCTGGAGCGGCGCGGCCGCAGACCGCGACCCGGCCCTGCCGCCCGGAACCGCGATGCTGGCCGCCCATGTCACCGCGCCGGCAGCACTTGCCCGTCGGCTCGCGCAGGTCGCCGTAGTGGATCGCGATGACGGCACGATAGTGCTCGCGGTCGGGCAGCGGCTGGTGAGCCGGGACGGCCGCCTGCGGCGTTGGGATGGCTTCGTCGCGGAAGATGTCGGGGCATTGGCTGCGGTCCGGCTCGTCCGGATCAACCGCCTCGATGAACTGCGCGCCGCCCTGCCGCTGGCGCGGGCTGCAGTCGAGACGGCGCAGGCCGGGGTGGCTGAGGCGGCCGCGACGCTTGCCGCGACGCGCACCACGATCGAGCGGTCACGTGCTGCGCGCACGGTGGCCGAGGAGCGTGTCCGGCGGGCCGGGCGCGATGCCGATGCGGCGTCGGCCGCGCTGGACAGGCTGGGGGCGCAGCGCGCGCAGATCGACGAGCGCGCCGCCCGCGCCGAGGCGGACCGCCAGGATGCCGTCCGTGCGGTGGAAAGCGCCGCGGCCGCGCGCGCTGCCCTGCCCGACGGGCACGCGACGCGAAGGCTGGTCGAGGGGCTGCGCCAGGCGGCCGACGCGTCTCGGCGGGCGGTCGCCGATCGGCGCGCCGAGGCGGAGGCGAACCTGCGCGCGATCGAGTCGGATCGCCGGCGGCTCGACTCGGCGCGGAGCGAGGCACGCGGCTGGCGATCGCGTGCCGGCGATGCCGGGCGCCGTATCGCCGAGATGGACGAGCGCGCCGGGCAGGTGGCGGACGAGCAGGCGAGCCTTTGCGGCCGGCCCGAGGCGCTGGAGATCCGCGTCGCCGGCCTCGCCCGCGACAGCCAGCGGCTCGCGGCCGAGGCGATCGAGGCACGGCAGGCGGAAGAGCGCGCCGATGCCACGCTGCGGGAAGCCGATACGGTGCTGGCCGCGACGATCGAGGCGTTGAGCGCGGCGCGGGAGCAGCGTGCGGGCGCAGCGGCGCGGCGCGAGGCGCAGGAGAATCGGCGGATCGAGGCGAGCCGCTTGTCCGGCGAGCGGTTCGCCTGTCCCGCGCCGCTGCTGCCTGAGCGGATCGGGTTCGTCGGCAGCGAGGTGAGCGATGCCGCCGGCGAGTCGACCCGGCTCGACCGGCTCACCGCCGATCGTGAGCGCATCGGCCCGGTGAACCTCGTCGCGGAGGCCGAACTGGCCGAGCTGGAGACGGAGCGGGCGACATCGCTGGCGGAGCGCGCGGAGCTGGCCGAGGCGATCCACCGCCTGCGTGGATCGATCGGCAGCCTGAACCGCGAAGGGCGGGCGCGGCTGCTGGCCGCGTTCGAGGCGGTGGACGGACATTTCCGCCGGCTGTTCACCACCTTGTTCGAAGGCGGGCAGGCGCGGCTGGCGCTGATCGATTCGGACGATCCGCTGGAGGCGGGCTTGGAGATCATGGCGCAGCCGCCGGGCAAGAAGCTGGCGGCGCTGACCCTGCTTTCCGGGGGGGAGCAGGCGCTGACGGCGGTGGCGCTGATCTTCGGGCTGTTCCTCACCAATCCCGCCCCGATCTGCGTGCTCGACGAGGTCGATGCGCCGCTGGACGATGCCAATATCGAACGCTTTTGCGACCTGCTGGCGCAGATGAGCACCGAGACGGATACGCGCTATCTGGTGGTCACCCACAATGCGGTGACGATGAGCCGGATGCATCGCCTGTTCGGCGTGACGATGATCGAGCGCGGGGTGAGCCGGCTCGTCTCCGTCGATCTGGGCGGGGCCGAGACGCTGCTGGCCGCCGCTTGATCATGCCGCCGCCAGCGCGCGCTGGCCGGCGTTGCGCAGATCCTCGACGAACTGGCGGTATTCGTCGTCAGCCCTGGCGCGATCGTCGATGCGCAGCAGATAGCTGGGGTGCACGGTCACCCAGCATTCGCCGCCGTCCGCCAATGTGTGCTGCTGGCCGCGGGTGCGCGAGATGGTGACGATCTTGCCGAGCATCGCCCGCGCCGCGGTGGCGCCGAGCGCGACGGTGACGGGCGGGCGGATCAGCATGCGTTCCTGATCGATCCACCAGTGGCACGCCTGGATCTCGCCACCGTCGGGCTTGGCATGGATGCGCCGCTTGCCGCGTTGTTCGAACTTGAAATGCTTGACGGCGTTGGTGACGTAGGCGGCGCTGCGATCGATCCCGGCCTCGGCCAGCGCGCGATCGAGCAGCTGCCCGGCGGGGCCGACGAACGGGCGGCCGGCCAGATCCTCCTGATCCCCGGCCTGTTCGCCGACGAGCATCAGCCGCGCATCGACCGGCCCCTCGCCGAACACCGTCTGCGTCGCGGGCTTGTAGAGGTGGCAGCGTGTGCAGCCCTTCGCCTCCTCCCGCAGCGCCTCCCACGCGGCCTGGCTGTTGCCGCCGATCTCCGCCCTGGCATTCGCGATCATCCCGGCCTCCCGTGCCTGCGCTCCGGCGATCAGGCCGGGCACCAACGCCGTTTCCGGCATGTTCTTCCAGTACTTCCTGGGCATCTCCTTCAGCATCGCACCAATCTTGACGCGGGCCGGATTGAAGATGGAGACGTAATATGTGGCCCAGGTCTGCTCGAGCGGATCGCCGTCCGGCGCGTCGGCCTTCGTCGCGCCGGGGGCCTCCGTCAGCGTCTCGCCATCCCAGTGAACCGACAGTTCGGGGGTGAGGATCGACCAGCGCATCGTGGCGAAGCGGCGGACGAAAAAGCCGGCATTGGCGCGGACGATATGCTGTTCCGGCTCGAACCAGGCGACGAAGCGGCGTTCGTCGCCCTCCCCGATCTCGCGGAAGCGGAGGAAGGCGCGCATCTTGTGGATGTCGCGGCGCACCGCTTTGGCCATCCCGGCAATGCGGCGGACGAGCGGATCGGCCTCGTCGTCGATCGAACCCGGCTGGGTGCGGAGCCGGTCGAGCAGGGTGTAGAGCAGGGCAAAGCGTTGCGGATCGCGGTGGCAGATCGCGGTTTCGGCAAGGGACAGGAAGGCGCGGGGCACCGAGAAGATCGCCCCCGGCGCAGCAGCGGCCGGCTCCGCCCCGCCGCCGAACAGATCGACCGGCGTATCGCCGACCTGCCAGACGATATCGGCGGCCGGCACACCGGCGAGCGAAAGGCGGCGCGCGGCGGCCCGCCAGCCATCGAAATCGTCCTCGGCGGCGAGCGTTACAACGGCCATGTAACCCCTGGAAGTTCGCTAAGTTCGTGCGGAGGAAGGGTGTTCGGAAGTTCGGAAGTTCGGCTTCGATGCTGTTCGTTGCAGGAAGATCCGGGTGGATAACGGCCGGAGTGTCGCAGAGGCTCCGCGAGTAGGAAAGTTCAGGCCGCGAAGAGTTCGAGCTGGTCGCGCCTGGGCGCAAGCCGTTCCTTCAGGTCCGCACGATCGGTGAGGGCGCCCGGCACCCAATCGCTCGCGGCGATGAACGGGCGGACCTTGGCGATCGAAACGGTCAGCCGGCCGACATCCTCCAGCCGCAGCTTGCGCCAGCGGCGGGCATTCAGGATCGAGCCTACCGCCTTCACGCCGAGACCGGGCACCCGGAGCAGATCCTCCTTGGGAGCATGGTTGACGTCGACCGGGAAGCGGCCGCGAAACCTGAGCGCCCAGGCAAGCTTGGGATCGATATCGAGCGGCAGCATACCCGCAGCGTCCGTCGCCTGTGCCACCTCCCGCGGGGCAAAGCCGTAGAAACGCATCAGCCAGTCGGCCTGGTAGAGCCGATGCTCGCGCATCAAGGGCGGGCGCTGGAGCGGCAGAATCGCACTGGCATCGGGGATCGGGCTGAACGCGGAATAATAGACCCGGCGCAGATCGTACCGATCGTAGAGCTTGCTGGCGGTAGCGACGATCTCGCCATCATTGGCGCTATCGGCACCGACGATCATCTGCGTCGACTGCCCGGCCGGCGCGAAGTTCGGCGCGGAGCGGTAGCGTTTCTTCGCATCCTTGCCGTCATCGATCGCCGTCTTGAGCCCGCTCATCGCCCCGCGGATGCGCGGCGCCGACTTTTCGGGAGCAAGCCGGGCGAGGCCGCCATCAGTCGGCAACTCGACGTTGATCGACAGGCGATCGGCATAGAGCCCGGCCTGGCGCAGCAGTTCGGGATCGGCATCGGGGATCGTCTTGAGGTGGATGTAGCCGCGAAATTCGTGATCCTCGCGCAGCGACCGGGCGACCTCGACGATCTGCTCCATCGTGTAGTTGGAGGAGCGGATGATGCCGGAGGAGAGGAACAGCCCCTCGATATAATTGCGCCGGTAGAAAGCGAGCGTGAGTTGGACGACCTCATCCGCGGAGAAGCGGGCGCGCCGGACGTTCGAGCTTTTGCGGTTGATGCAGTAATGGCAGTCGAAGATGCAGCTGTTGGTCAGCAGGATCTTGAGCAGCGAGATGCAGCGGCCATCCGGCGCTTAGGCATGGCAGATGCCCATCCCCTCCGTCGATCCGATACCCGACGCCTTGCCTGCGGAACTGCGGCTGGCCGTGCCGGACGATGCGCAGGAAGCATCGTATTTGGCCGCGTCCGCCAGGATCGCAAGCTTTTCGCGCGTATCGAGCCGGGCCATCCGTTCCATATATGTTCGCGGTGCCCGCGGCGCAATCACCCGCGCACCGGATCGGCCGGATCAGGCCAAAGCGGGGGCGGGCTCCGCTTCCTGAGACGGTGCCAGGCGGCGCCGAAACAGCGCGCGGAACATGAAGAGCAGCACCGCCGAGCCGACGATGATCGCGAAGTGCAGCATCCAGAACCGCCCCGCCGGCATCGTGCCGAGCAGCCCGCCGAGCCACCCGACGAACATGTTGGCGGCGAACAGGTGCAGATAATAGACGCCGATCATCGATGCCGACACGGCACGCGGCGCGGCGCGGGCATAGAGGGCGAGGCCGACCGGGAGGACGTTGGCAAAGCCGATATCGTTCAGGACATGGAAGGCGATGCCCCAGCCGAGGCCGACCTTCTGCCCGGTCGCCGCCTGCTGCCACGAGGCGAGGGCCAGCGCGAGCGGAGCGAGGGCGCAGATGATCGTGCCGATCAGGATCTTGGTGATCTCGTCCGGTTCGGCATGGCGGCGCGACCACCAGCGCCAGAAGCCGAGCGCGCCGGCCATCGTGACCGTGCTGACGAACGCATCGAGCGAGACGAGCCAGGTGACCGGCATGGATCGGCCGAAAAAGACGAGATCGTAATTGGCATCGCCCCAGATCAGATAGGCGTTGAAGATCTGCTGGTTGCCGACCACGCCGAGCGTCAGCACCGGCAGCAGCGCGATCAGGACGGCGATCGTCTTGCCCTCACCCGTGGCGAGGCGGCGGCGCTGGCGGGGGATGCCCGGCACGCGGACGCGATCGGGCGGCAGATAGCGCCGCCCCGACAGGTAGACGAGCAGGCCGATCACCATGCCCATGCCCGCCGCACCGAAACCCCAGTGCCACGCCACCTGCTGACCCAGCGTGCCACAGACCAGGGGCGAGACGATCACCGCGATCTGCACGCCCAGCAGGAAAATCTGGAAGGCGTCCGCGCGTCGCAGATCGGACGGGGCATAGAGTTCGCCGACCTGGCTGGCGATATTGCCCTTGAAGCAGCCCACCCCGACCAGCAGGAACAGAAGGGCGATCAGGAACGAGACGTCGAACGCCATCAGGAAATGGCCCGCCGTCATCAGCACCGCGCCCAGCGTGATGGTGCGGGTGCGGCCAAGCACCCGATCGGCGATCCAGCCACCCAGGATCGGGGTGAGATAGACCCCGCCGGCATATAGCCCGAAGATCGCGGAGGCGAGCGGCTGGGGGGCAAGCGGGCCGTAGGCGCTTTCCAGGATCCGCCGCACCGGGGCGAAGCCGGCGACGTTCTCGACATGGCCCGGCAGCAGCAGCCGGTTGACCATGTAGAGCACCAGCAAGGTCTGCATGCCGTAATAGGAGAAACGCTCCCACGCCTCGCAGAAAGCGAGATAGCCGAGCCCCCGTGGATGGCCGAAGAAGGCGCGATCGTCCGCAGTGGAGCGATCGGCGGGGGATGCCGCCGCCGGGGATGTCATGCGGGGAGCCGGGCGAAGATCATCGCCCGTTTCACCACATTCCCGGCCGCGGCGAAAGACGGGCGGCCGGCGATGGCGACAGCTTCGGTGCCTCCGCCGCGCCGCGCATCGTCAGGGGATCGCGGCGGCCTCGGCCTCGGCCTGGCGACGTTCGTCGCGCGACTGGCGCAGGAACTGCGAATAGCAGCCGGTCTGCCCGCCGGAGCCGACCGGAGAGCAGCTGTTCGGCGTGCCGATACGGCTGACCGTCTCGAGCGTGCTGACGCGGTTGGCCCAGGTATCCGGGGCCGGGGCATCCTCGCGCTTGCCGCGGAAGCGTTTCGGCACCCGGTATCGCTCGCTTTCCGGCATCCGCGCGCAGACGACGATCTCGTCGCTCGTGCTGCGCGGGCAGGGATCGTTGCCGAAAACGATCAACGTGGACATGCGCTCCTTCGGCGCGGCGGCCGGCGCATCCTGTGCGAGGCCGGGGGCGGAGAGCAGGAGACCGGAGACGGCAGCGATCAGCAGGCGGGGCGGCACGGGGAATACCTTGGCTGTGGGCGTGCCGGAGGATGGACGCCGTGCAATTGCCGGCGGCTGAACGAAACGTCAGGGAAGATCGAGCGGTATCGCCGGTTCCTCGCCGCGGGCGCGCTGTTCGGCACGGGCCTGTTGGGTCAGCTGACGGAAGCAGCCGCTGGTGCCGCCCGATCCGACCGGCGAGCAGCTGTTGATCCCGGATGCACCGGCATATTCGAGCGCCTGGACCCGATCCCCCCAACGCTCCGCCGCGGCGATGCCGGTCTCGCCGCGCAGTTCCTTCGGGATGCGATAGCGATCACTTTCCGAAAGCCGCACGCAGATATAGTCGCGCGGGCAGGGATCGTTGCCGAAGACGGTGTAGGTCGGGATGGTGCGGGATTGCGCCTCGGCCGGCCGGGACGGCGCGACGACCCAGGCTGCCGCCACCAAAGAAGCTGCGCCCAGAACGGCATGGCCGATACGCTTCATGTACAAGAACTCCTCGCATTCCGGCCCAGAACGAGCGGGCGATCAGATTCGTTTCGATACCGCGATCGCCACCCGGCAACCCAGCCGAATCACGCCGCTGAGCAGCGCGTAGGCAGGTGCACGCTCGGCACCGTGGAGCATAGCGGTATCGTGATGCTCCATCTCCTCGGCCTGGAAGCGGGCGATCGTCTCGGCCAGTTCGGGCTCGGCATCGCCCAGTTCGACGAGCTGGTCGGCATAATGCCTGTCGATCTCGGTCTCGACGGCGGCGGTGCAGGCCATCGCCGCCTCCGGGCCGATCAGCGCGGTCGCCGCGCCGAGCGCGAAGCCGGCAACGTTCCAGAACGGCTGGAGCAAGGTCGGCCGGATGCCGCGTTCGGCGAGCAGCGCATCGAAGCGGGCGCGATGCTCCGCCTCCTGCGCGGCCATGCCGGCGATCAGGGTGGCGGCGGCGATGCGATCCCCCATCACCGCGAGCTGGCCGGCATAGATGCGGGTGGCGCCATATTCCCCGGCCTGATCGACGCGGATCATCGCGGCCACGTCGGGCGCGGGCCGGCGCCCGTCGGCGATCGGCCGGGCGGTCGTCCGCCTCGTCTGCGCGGTCGGAGTCATCGCGTGGACCTGGGGCATAGCAGGAGGATCGCCGATCCCAGTGCGGCCGACAAGATCGCGTTGAACCCGGCGAGCGAGATACCGAACAGGCTCCACTGTGCCGCGTCGCAGCGGATCATCGGTGTCGCCATGATCTCGCGCAGGATGTCCGCGCCGGAGCCGCCGGCGGCCAGCGCGCTGCACCGGGTCAGCCCCGTCCACCAGCCATATTCGACGCCGGCATGGAACAGCCCGATGGCGCCGCTCGCCAGGATCAAAAGCGCGGCGAGCACCACCAGCATCCGCGCCGCCGGGCGGCGGCCGGCGGCGAACG
>NZ_JAQGLK010000046.1 GCF_028292925.1 Sphingomonas bacterium | reverse complement strand
CACAGCAACACCGAATCGATGCAGGCGCTGGTGACGAGCCTGGTGCTGGAAGGCGTGTTCGAGGAATTCCCGACCCTGAAGATCGTCCTGATCGAGGGCGGGTTCGTCTGGCTGCCCGCGCTCGCGTGGCGGCTGGACAAGCATTGGAAGACGCTGAAGGCCGAGGTGCCGCACCTCAAGCGCGCGCCATCCGAATATATCCGCGATCATTTCTGGTTCACCACCCAGCCGATCGACGAGCCCAACAAGCCGCAGCACATGCGCGAGACACTGGAATGGATCGGTTTCGACAAGATCCTGTTCTCCACCGATTATCCGCACTGGGACTTCGACGATCCCGCGACGGCGTTGAGCAAGATCCGCATGAGCGAGGCGGAGCGGCGCATGATCTTCCGCGACAATGCTGCCGCCTTGTACGGTCTCGACTGAGCATGGCCCGCCACGTCGTTGCCGCTCTGGCGGAGGTCCCGCCGGGATCGCGCAAGCTCGTCCAGGTGAAGGGGCGGGACGTTGCCCTGTTCAACGTGGCGGGCGAGCTGTTCGCGGTTCTCGATCGCTGCCCGCATGCCGGCGCCTCGCTGTGCCGCGGCGGGCTGACCGGGTTGATGAGCGCCACCGGGCCGGGCCAGTACGAGCTTTCGCGCGAGGGCGAGATCCTGCGCTGCCCATGGCACGGCTGGGAGTTCGATCTGCGGACCGGCAAATCCTGTGCCGAACCGAACAAGCTGTGGATCAAGAACTTCGAGGTGAGCGTCGCCGAACCGGACGGGCTGGACGATGGCGAGGTTCGTGCTCTCGCCCCGGAAGCCGCGCCCGAAACGCTTGTCGCCACCACCTTCCCGGTATCGGTCGACGACAAGTGGATCGTTATCGAAGCCTGACCTGCGGCCTGACCTGCAGCCTGGCGTGGCGGCAGGCCCGGCCGGCGTCAGCGGATCGCGAAATAGCGGACGAGCGAGTGATCCGGCGGATCGCCGGGGCTCAGCTTGGGCATGCGCCGGCCGATGCCGACCACGACCGTCCGGTTGAGCCAGTCGTGCGGGCCTTCCGGCGCGCGGAAGTAGGGCGTGCAGCGGAAGTAGCGGGGGATCGCCGGCTCGTCATCCGGCCCCTGATCCGCCGCACGCAGCGGCCCGTGCACGTAGCCGAGATTGCGGATGTAGATGAGCGCGCCATCGTCCGCCTGAATGCAATAATGGGCGTTCAGTTCGACCACGCCGTCGGTGCGGATCACCGGCCAGTCGGCGCCGCTATGATCGACCAACTGGCCGTTCAGCAGCGGCCCGGAGACGGTGGAGCCTGTGCCGAGCGAGGTATAGCCATGATCCGGCCCGTTGCGGTGGATCGGGCCGGTATTCCAGCGCCTGTCGAAATTCATGCGGACATCGAAGGCGTGCTCGTATTGCAGCGCCAGGGGATCGTCGGTCACGATGCTCTCCCGAAGGGCAAGGAAAAGGCTCGGCGCGGGGGCAGCCGGGCGTTCGAACCATGTCGACGACCCGCCCGCCCAAGTCAAACGACGCGCGCCACCTGCATCGATCTGGAGACGGCGCGCGACACCTGTTACGCTGAACGATGGCCCCGCGCAGGAGAGGGCCGGAGAGGGCCGCGAGAGTGTCTGTGGAAGCCACCAAGTTCGATTACATCATCGTCGGGGCCGGATCGTCCGGCTGCGTTCTGGCGAACCGGCTGTCGGCCGATCCCGCGAACCGCGTGCTGCTCCTGGAAGCTGGCGGCTCCGAAAAGGGCCACCTGACCGAGATGCCGCTCGCCTGGTTCCGCGCGATGCTGACGCCGCGGATCGGCTGGGGCTATCTGTCCGAACCGGAGCCCCACGCCGACGGTCGCCGCATCCCGGCACCGCGCGGCAAGGTGATCGGCGGCTCCGGATCGATCAACGGCATGATGTATTCGCGCGGCGCCCCCGCCGATTACGATCAGTGGGCGCAGATGGGCGCGCGCGGCTGGAGCTGGGCGGACGTGCTGCCCTATTTCCGCAAATCCGAGGCGAACTGGCGCGGCGCCAGCGAGCATCATGGTGGCGACGGGCCACTCACGGTGTCACGCAACGATCCGCACCCGACGATCTACCCGGCGATGATCGCCGCGGCGGAAGCGATGGGTTTCCAGCACCTCGACGATTTTCATGGGAGCGTGCAGGAGGGCTTCAGCACCGTCGATGTGACCACCCACCGCGGCCGCCGCGGCAGCAGCGCGATGCGCTTCCTGCGCCCCGCCATGGCCCGGCCGAACCTGACTGTGGTGGATCAGGCCCTCACCACCCGCATCCTGGTGGAGAACGGACGGGCGATCGGCATCCAATATGAACGGGACGGCGAGAGCCGCACCGCCCATGCCGCCGCCGAGGTGATCCTTTCCGCCGGCACCTTCAACACGCCGCAGCTGCTCCTTCTCTCCGGCATCGGCCCCGCCGACGAACTGCGCGAGATGGGTGTTCCCGTCGTCCACGATCTTCCCGATGTCGGCCGCAACCTGCAGGATCATCACTCGATCCGCGGGCTCTACGAAGCCTCCGGGCCCTTCACGTTCGACCGGGAGCTTCGGGCCGATCGCGTCGCGCTGGCGGCGCTCCGCTGGCAGATGTTCGGCACCGGCCCGCTGGCGCAGATGCCGATCGGGGCACAGGGATTCGTGCGGACGCGCGAGGGGCTCGACCGGCCGGACCTGCAATTGCTGGTGAGTTCGGTGGCGATGGATGCGAAGGTGTGGTTCCCCGGTTTCCGCAAGCGCCGCGGCGACTTTCTGGCCGTTGCCAGCGTGCTGCTGCACCCGGAAAGCACCGGCAGCGTGCGGCTGCGATCGGCCGACCCGCGCGACAAGCCGGCAATCCGCTTCAACCTGCTGGCGACGGAGGGCGACCGCGCCGCATTCCGCCGCATCGTGCGCTTCGCGCGCGATCTGTTCGCCCAGCCGAGTGCCCGGGTGCTGATCAGGAACGAGGTGCAGCCCGGCCCGGACGTGCAGAGCGATGCGGAGATCGACGCCTTCGTTCGCAGCGTGATCGGCACCGCGATGCACCCGACCAGCACCTGCGCGATCGGCACCGTCGTCGATGAAACGCTGAAGGTGCGCGGGATAGACGGGCTTCGCATCGCCGATTGTTCGGTGATGCCGGTGATCGTCGGCGGCAACACCAATGCACCGGCGATCATGATCGCCGAAAAGGCGGCGGACATGATCCTCGGCCGCGGCGCGGTGCATGAGGAACTTCCCGCCCGGAACGCCGCCTGACCGCACGCCGCCTGACCGCATGCCGGCGGAAGCGCGCGATCAGCGGCGGCTGCGATATCCGGGAAGGGCAAGCCCGAAGCGGATCGCCGCGGCGCGCAGGGTGAAGCCGGCTGCGGCTGCGATCACCGCCGCCATCGCCGTCGGCGCGCCGAGCGCGGCCAGGCCGACATAGAGGGTGGCGGAAAGCGCGGCGGCGGTGACGTACAGTTCGGGGCGCATCAGGATCGACGGTTCGCCGGCCAGCACGTCGCGAATGATCCCGCCGACCGAGGCCGTCACCACCCCCATCAGAATCGCGGGCACCGGCGGCACGGCATAGCCGAGCGCCTTGGCCGCACCATAAACGGCATAGGCGGCGAGCCCGATCGCATCGAACCAGTCGAGCGCCGCGCCGCGCCACCACCGCTCCGGCGTCACCCAGATGAGCAATGCGACGACCAGGCAGACGCCGGCGACGCGGGGATCGTGGACCCAGAAGACGGGCGCGCCGATCAGCAGATCGCGGACGGTGCCGCCGCCCACGCCGGTGATCAGCCCGAAGAAGGTCAGGGTCACCAGCGTCTGCCCGCGCCGCGCTGCCGCCAGCGCGCCCGATGCCGCGAAGACGGCAATGCCGGCAACGTCGAACCAGGGTGCGAAGGCCGGAAGCAGGGTGGCGGGGTGGATCACTGAGCCCCGATAGCGCAGCGCCGACGGGTGGCAAGCGGATCGCCCGCGGTGGTTCGGTTCAGGCTGGCTTCACCCCACGGCGACGAGGGCTGGTGGATGAAAACCGGTCGCCTTTCCGTCCGCGCCCTGCCTGCGCTCCTCGGCCTCCCGCTCGTCCTGATCGCGGGGGCCGCGCAGGCGGCGGACGTCTATGCGCTCACCCCGCAGGAAAAGGCGGCCGCGCTGCAATCCGGTGCGGCGGCGCGCCGCGACGGGGCGGGGCTCTCCGGTGGCGGGGCGCTGCCGATTCATGGCGAGTTCGGCGCGATGATCGGCACGGGCGGCATGCGCAGCGCGTACGGCACCGCCGCGATCCCGATCGGCCAGGATGGTGGTGCGATCATTTCGTTCGAGAGCAGCCGCTACGGCCAGACGCGGCGCTGAGCCGGCGGCGCAGGGGCGGTGGAATGATCGGCGCCGGCGATTGCGTCGCGGTGGGCTGCGATGCACAATCGCTGTCCGTTCAATAGACTGGCGTTACCGTCACATGAAGATCCTGCTTCTCCCCGCCCTTCTTTCCGCCACCGCCGCGATCGCCGCCCCGACGTTCGATACGGCGCGCGTCTCGCGTGACATCCAGACGCTTTCCAGCGACGCCTATGAGGGGCGCGGGCCGGCCACCCCCGCCGAGAAAAAGACGCTCGACTACATCGTCGCGCAGATGAAGGCCGCGGGGCTCAAGCCCGCGGGGGACAAGGGCGGCTGGCTGCAGAGCGTGCCGCTGCTGATGTCCGAGATCACCGGAACCCCCAGCCTGTCGCTGAAGATCGGCGGAAAGGCCGAGCCGCTGACCCAGGGCGACCAGATCGCGGTGCGCGCGGCGACGACCGGGCAGAGCCGGGTCACGATCGCGGACGCGCCGCTCGTCTTTGTCGGCTACGGGGTCAAGGCGCCGGAGCGTAACTGGGACGATTTCAAAGGGGTCGATCTGCGCGGCAAGATCATGGTCGTGCTCGTCAACGATCCCGATTTCGAGGGCGGCGAGGGCGATTTCGGCGGCAAGCTGATGACCTATCATGGCCGCTGGACGTATAAATATGAGGAAGCGGCACGGCAGGGCGCGGCCGGCATCCTGATCGTCCACGAAAGCGCGCCCGCCTCCTACGGCTGGGCGACCGTGAAGAATTCGAACACGAACACGATGTTCGATATCGTCCGCAAGGATCCCAGGGCCGCGCATGTGCCGTTGGAGGGGTGGATCCAGCGCGATCTTGCCACCAGGCTGTTCGCCGCGTCCGGGCTGGACTTCGAGGCCGCGAAGGCCGCCGCCCGCAAGGCGGATTTCCGCGCCGTCCCGCTGAAGGCGGCGCTGGATGCGGGTTACCAGGTGAAGGCGAACGTGATCACGTCGTACAATGTCGCCGGGCTCATGCCAGGGGCGAAGCGCCCGGCCGAGACGGTGATCTATTCCGCTCATTGGGATCACCTGGGTATCGGTCAGCCCGACGCGAAGGGCGACCGGATCTATAATGGCGCGCTGGACAATGCCTCGGGTATCGCGGCCCTGCTGGAACTGGCGCGGGCCTACGGCAAGGCGCCGGCGCCGGCGCGATCGGTGCTGTTCCTGG
>NZ_JAQGLK010000214.1 GCF_028292925.1 Sphingomonas bacterium | reverse complement strand
GTCGGCCCGCCGGCCTAAGTCTTCGAACCCCCCAGCCGAACGGCCGCCAACGCCCAATCGCGGAAGCTCCAGTTCAGGCCCAACACCGTTTGATGATCAGACGGATGTTCTTTTCGTGGTGGTTCCTCTTTGCGTTTCCACCTCGCTTCGCCGTTGCGGGTCTGCCGGTTCCGGAACAGCAAGCGTGGCTGATTGGGACAGCCGCGATGATTGCCGCTTACAACTGCGTTGATCTGCTTTTTGGTGGAGGCGCACGCCACGATCGCTTCAAACCTACGGGCGAGCGCGGGCTGGACGGCGGCTAACCACCCCTTTCAGCCGTTGGCGGCCGGGGGTTCACGATCATGATGCTGCGCTGCACGGGGAGGTTCAGGCCTCCTCCCGGTTCAGGCCGGGCGCGGCGCCATCCTGAAGGTCGTTTGCGCAGGAAAGCCGGCGGCGGGATCGGCCGGCCGGTGGTGTCCGCGGCGGGCATGCTCTTCCGCGAGGAATGAAGCGGCGCGCTCTGCGCCGCCCCGGCGCGCCTGCTGCGGAGGCGCTGCCGGTTCGCTTACTGCGGGGGCATGCCTTCCGGCGGCGTATCCATGTTGCCCATGCCGGGGATGCTCATGCCGGCGCCCGGCGGGCGGGCGACGATTTCCAGCATCTCGACATCGAACACCAGCAGCGCGTTGGGCGGGATCACGCCGTTGCCGGCGCCCTGCGGGCCGTAGCCGAGCGCAGGCGGG
This sequence comes from Sphingomonas bacterium, assembly GCF_028292925.1. Lineage (GTDB taxonomy): Bacteria > Pseudomonadota > Alphaproteobacteria > Sphingomonadales > Sphingomonadaceae > JAQGLK01. The sequence continues at coordinate 17,971 of NZ_JAQGLK010000214.1, read as the reverse complement.
ATCCAGAAGCGGTACTTGGCGCCGCGGTTCATCTGCTGGAGACCCTCGACCCAGCCGGGGATCAGCCCGCCGACCGGCAGGGTCGCCGGCCCGCCATGCTTCGCGCTGGCATCGAAGGAGACGCCGCTGGCAAGCTGGCCGTCATAGTTGACGATCACCAGATCCTGGGCGGTCGCCTTGGGGCCATTGCCGGCCTGAAGCACCTTGTACTGCAGGCCCGACGGCATGGTCACCACGCCCGAGCGTTCCGCGTTGCGGGCCAGGAACGCCTCCGGCGCCTCGGCCATCGCCACCTGTGCCTTCGTCCCCTGCGTCGCCAGCAGGAACGCGCCGATCACCAGCACCGCGATGCCGCACCACAGGGCGATCAGGGCTGCGCGCGGGATCGCCCGGAGCGGGACGGCGGTTATGGACGACATCGGCGGCCTCTTTCACGAACGAAGGTGCCCGAACGCGGCAAAGCCACGGGCAGCGCTGGCAACGTCACGCCCGCTCAGCGGGCGCGGCGCAGCTTACCGGGCGCCGTCACGCTCCATCCGCTTGCGCTCCAGCTTGCGGGCGCGGCGGATTGCGGCGGCACGCTCGCGCGCGCGCTTCTCGGACGGCTTCTCGTAATGACGACGCAGCTTCATCTCGCGGTACACGCCTTCGCGCTGCAGCTTCTTCTTGAGCGCGCGGAGGGCCTGATCGACATTGTTGTCGCGAACGATGATCTGCATAAAACCGCCAATCTCCAGTCAACACACGTCCGGGCGACGGACGCACGCACAAAGGGTTCACCGCGGAAAAGCTTCCGCTGCGCAAGCGGCCCCGCTAGCAGCCCGCCCCCGAGTCTTCAACCCTGAACGACTCTTCTGCGTCGAACGCACCGCCGGCGTGGCACTTTCACCCGAACCGATAGCCAGAAATCGTCCAGCCGAGCACGTGATCGCGAAAGACGTGGCGGGCGGGATCGTCGCCGCCTGCCCCGGCCGCAATCATCAGCGGCAGCAGATGATCCTCCTCCGGGTGGGCGATTCGGGCGTTGGGGAAGGTTTCCCACGCGGCGATGCGCTCAGCCCGCAGCGCCGGGTCCGGCTCGGTCACGGCGGCGGTCAGCGCCGCATCGAAGGCATCGGCATAAGGCGTCACCTGCGGTCCGCGCACCCGCAGATTATGGAAACTCATTCCCGAGCCGAGAATCAGCACGCCCTCGTCGCGCAGCGGCTGGAGCGCCCGGCCCACGGCAAGGTGCTCGGCGGGATCGAGGCCGCGGCGGAGCGACAGCTGCGCGGTCGGGATATCGGCATCGGGCAAGGCCACCTTCAGCGGGATGAAGACGCCGTGATCCCAGCCGCGCGCCCCCTCCCGCCCGGTGGCGAACCCCGCCTCCTCCAGCAGAGCGGCGGCGCGGTGGGCCACTTCGGGCGCGCCGGGCGCATCCCAGCGCAGCCGGTAGGTATGTTCGGGAAAGCCGTAATAATCGTAGAGCAAGGGCGGCTGCGTGCCGTCATGGACGGTGAAGCGCGGCTCCTCCCAGTGGCCGGAAACGATCAGGATCGCGCGCGGCCGCTCCGCGAGGGACGGGATCAGCCGGGCGAGGAACTCCGCCATCGGCACCCACATATCGGCAGGCCCGCGATTTTCCTCCATGAAGAAGCAGGGGCCGCCGCCATGCGGGATGAAGAAGGTCGGCTGGCGCATCTTTCGTCTCTCCGGAATGCCTGGGCCGGCGGGATGGCAACGGTGCCGCTTTCCTCACCGGGCGCTTCTGCTCTATCGCTTGTCGCGCATGACGCGTTTCACGGTCAACGGCCAGGCCGTCCACTATCGCATCGATCCGGAAACGCCGCTGCTTTGGGCGCTGCGCGACGCATCGAACCTGACCGGCACCAAATATGGCTGCGGCGCTGGCCTGTGCGGGGCATGCACCGTGCATGTCGACGGCCGCGCGGTGCGATCCTGCCAGGTGCCGATCGCCGCGCTGGAAGGCAGCTTCGTCACCACGATCGAGGCGCTCTCGCGCGATCGCAGCCACGCCGTGCAGCAGGCGTGGATCGCGGAAAGCGTGCCCCAGTGCGGCTATTGCCAGCCCGGCATGGTGATGGCCGTCGCCGCGTTGCTCGCCGCCAACCAGAACCCGACCGACGCCGAGATCGACGGGGCGATCACCAACATCTGCCGATGCGGCACCTATCCGCGCGTGCGCCGGGCGATCCGCCACGCGGCACGCGTGATGCGGGGCGAGACGATCGCCGCCGCCCCGCCGCCGGGGATCGATCCCGCCGATGCCGCCGGTGCCGTTCCCGCGCTGACCCCCGTGGCGCCGCCGCGCTGATCGGCGAGACGGGCGGGAGGGGCATCCCGAAGGCGGTGACAAGCTTTCGCGGAGCTTACAGCCAAGTTCAGCCTTCGCTCACCCGCCGACGCGCAGACAGGACTGCACGGTGACGGATCCCTGCCACCGGGGGAGTACGAGCAAATGCGTAACATCATCCGTTTCGTCCTGCTCGCCGCCACCGCGGCGACGCCGCTGGCCGCGCAGGACCGGGACCAGGGCAATCGCGGCGAAATCCGCCAGGAGGCCCGCCAGAATCGCGGCGAAATCCGCGGCGATCGCCAGGAGGTGCGCCAGGGCCGCGCCGAGGTTCGCGCCGACGTTCGCGCCGGTGCCCCCCTGGGCGACTATCGCGAAGCGCGGCAGGATCGGCGCGAGGTGCAGCGCGACCGCGCCGAACTGCGCGGCGATCAGCGCGAGGCCTACCGTGACGGCCAGGCGGTTCGTGACGGCCGGGGCGGCGGCTACCAGGAAGGCCGGCGCGATGCGCGGCAGGACCTGCGCGACAATCGCGGCGATCGGCGCGACGATCGGCGCGACTGGCAGGACAATCGCGGCCGGGACAATCGTGGCGGCTACACCAACGGGCGTGGCGACGGCTATGCCTATGGCCGTGGCGACAATCGCGGCAACGGCAACTGGAACAACAGCTGGCGCAACGATCGCCGCTACGACTGGCAGGGCTACCGCTCGTCCAACCGCACCCTGTACCGGATGCCGCGATATGCCGGCCCGCGCGGATATGACCGGGGCTATAGCCGCTGGTCGGCGGGCAGCCGGGTCCAGCCTTATTTCTATGGCCAGTCCTACTGGATCAGCGATCCCTATCGCTATCGCCTGCCGCCCGCCTACGGCGGCTACCGCTGGGTGCGTTACTATAACGACGTCGCGCTGGTCGATGTCCGCAGCGGCCTGATCGCGGACGTGATCTACTCGTTCTTCTACTGATCCGCGCCGATACACTTGCAAGCAGCACGCCCGGGACGGCAACGCCCCGGGCGTTCTGCTATCGTTTGCGGCCGTTAACGAAGCTTTCGGGTTGCTGACGATGCGGTTCGAACCCGGTTCAGCCTGATTGTGCGAATCGTTCGTGCATCGGCGGCGGAACGCTCTTGGCGTCGGCCGTTCGAGACAGAACAATCGGGAGAGACCGAAATGCGTAAACTGATGATCGCCGGGCTGATCGCCGCCACACTGGCGCCCAGCATGGCCGCAGCGCAGAACGGCGAGCTACGCCGCGGCCGCGAGGATGTTCGAGAGGAGCAGCGCGAGCTGCGCGATGCCCAGCGTTACGGCAGCCGCCGCGACGTGCGCGAGGAACGCCGCGACGTGCGCGACGCCCGCCGGGAATATCGCGAGGACTGGCGCGATTATCGCCGCCAGAATGCCAACGTCTTCCGTGGGCCCGCTTATGTCGGCCCGCGCGGCTGGCGCTACCGGGCGGTGACGCCGGGCTATCAGCTGCGGCCGTCCTTCTATGGCCAGCGTTACGTGATCGCCGATCCCTATCGCTATCGCCTGCCCCGCGCGACCGGCCCGAACCGCTGGATCCGCTACGGCAACGACGTACTGCTGGTGAACGGCCGCACCGGCCGGGTGGTCACGGTGTACGACCGCTTCTTCTACTGATCGCGCCGCCCGAGCCCCCTTCCACGTGGGAGGGGGCTCAGCGCGCCGCCAGCGCCCCGGCGATCAGCCGGCGCGTGTTATCGATACCGTATAGCGCGATGAAGCTGCCCATCCGCGGCCCCTGGCTCGATCCGAGCAGCGTCTCGTACAGCGCCTTGAACCAGTCGCGCAGGGGATCGAACCCGGCGGATTTGCCGGCCTCATACACCTCGTTCTGGATCGCCTCGGCCCCGGCTTCCTCATCTGCCGCGGCGAGCGCGGCGAGGCGGACGTCCAGATCGGCCAGCGCCGCCGCCTCGCGATCGTCGGGTGCGCGCCGCGCCAGCGTCGGGGCGACGAAATCGCGGTGATAGGCCAGCGCATAGGGGATCAGCCGCGCAAGTTCGGGGTGGGTGGTCGCATCCGCATCGGCCACATAGTTCGCCAGATAGCCCCAGACCTGCGCCTCGTTCGCCCCCTCGCCCAGCACGCCGACCAGATTGAGCAACAGCCCGAAGCTGACCGGCAGCGTATCCGCCGGCACCGCCCCGTTGTGGACGTGGTGGACGGCATTGCCGAGCCGCTGGGCGATCGGCTGATCGGCCCAGGCGGTGCGCGACTGCCAGTAATCCTCCACCGCGCGGGGGATCACCCCCATGTGGAGCGACTTGGCGCGCTTCGGCTCGCGGTAGATGTAATAGGCCAGGCTCTCTTCCGGCCCGTAGGTCAGCCATTGTTCGATGGAGAGGCCGTTGCCCTTCGATTTGGATATCTTCTCGTTATTCTCGTCGAGGAACATCTCGTAATTGAAGCCCTCCGGCGGCTTCGCGCCCAGCACGCGGGCGATCTTGCCGGACTGGATCACCGAATCGATCAGGTCCTTGCCCGCCATCTCGTAATCGACGCCCAGCGCCGTCCAGCGCATCGCCCAGTCGACCTTCCATTGCAGCTTGGCCGCGCCGGACAGGATCGACACCGTCATCGATTCGCCGTCGTTGGGATCGGTGTAGCGGACCAGGCCGGCGGCGGCGTCGACCACCTCGATCGGCACCTGGAGGACGACGCCCGTCTTCGGATCGATCGGCAGCACCGGCGAATAGGTTGCCTGCCGCTCGGCCCGCAGCGTCGGCAGCATGACCGCCATGATCGCATCGTAGCGCGCCAGCACCAGCTTCAGCGTCTCGTCGAAGCGCCCGGCGGCATAGCAATCGGTTGCCGACAGGAACTCGTAGTCGAAGCCGTAGCGATCGAGGAAGTCGCGCAGCATTGCATTGTTGTGGTGGGCGAAGCTTTCATGGGTGCCGAACGGATCGGGGATCCGGGCCAGCGGCCGGCCGAGATGTTCGCGCAGCATCTCCCGGTTCGGCACGTTGTCCGGCACCTTGCGCAGCCCGTCCATGTCGTCCGAAAAGGCGATCAGCCGGGTCGGCACGTCGGACAGCGCCTCGAACGCATGGCGCACCATCGTCGTGCGCGCGACTTCGTTGAAGGTGCCGATGTGGGGCAGGCCGGACGGGCCGTAGCCGGTCTCGAACAGCACGTGGCCCTTGGCCGGTGCGGCACCCCCATCCGGCGGATACCGCCTGAGCAGCTTGCGCGCCTCCTCGAATGGCCAGGCCTTGCTTTCCAGCGCCGCGGCGCGCAGTTCGTCGTTTGCCATTTGTTCCCTCGACCCGGCTAGGCAGGCGCGGCGACTTAGAGCATGCTGCGGCCGGGCGAAAGCCGCTTGGCCTTGCCCGGCCGCCCCGCCGATCTCATGTCCGCTTTTTCGAGAAGCCCCATGACCGCCACCGACGACCCATTCGGACAGCTTCCCGTTTCGCGCGCCCTGCGGCTGGAGCATATGGCCGAGGAAGTGCGCTATGTCGCGCGGCCGGGGCTGGCGGCGCTGCCGACGGGTACGGGCACGGTGCTGCTGTTCCTCAGCCCGCAGGTCTTTTCGGTCAGCGTCCTGCTCTGGGCGATCTGGTGGCCGACGCCGCAGAGTTGGCGGACGATAGCGTTTGCGATGTTCTGGACGTCGATCATCGCTGCCCTGGCGATCGGGGTTGCGTGGATGCTGCTGCGCCGCCACCCCGGTTTCATGCTCGGCCTGCTGCGCGCGCCCTTCATCCGCCTGACCGTGACCGACCGGCGCGTGGTGTGGACGCTGCCGTGGGAGCGGGCGCCGCTGCTGGAGATCGATCGCCGCCGCGTCACCGGCGGGATCCTCGGCACCGTCGACAGGCGCGGCCGCGGCAATGCGGCGATGATGCTGGTGCCGGGCGATCCTTCCGCCGATATCGATGGCAACATCCACTTCGATCGGCTGCCGCACGTCGCCCGCTTCGTCGCCGCGCTCGGCCAGACGGAATGACGGGCATTCCCGATAGCGAAGCCACCGCCGTGACGAAGACGATCCTCTACCCCGCACTCCACGCCACCCACGGCGGGATCTGGATCGCCTCCCCCGACGGTTCGGTACGCGCCGTCGATCGGCGGGAGGCGGCGGCCCGCGCGGCCGAGACGCCGATGATCCTGCTCAACGCGCCGGTAGTCGGTGCGCGGCTCGGCTATGGCGAATTGTCCGGCCTCGACCTGCTCGAACTGTTCGCCTTCGTGCACCCCGCCCGATTTGCCGTGCCGACCCCGGCCGGCATGGCCCGCGCGCTCGGCCTGGATCCGCCGGCGCGCGACGACGAGGCGGCGGGCTTCCTGATCGCCGCAACGGCCGAGCTGTTCGCCACCCTCGCCCGCCGCGACTGGGCCGAGCGGGAGGGGGCGTGGAGCGGGCTGCAGGCACTCGCCCGCGCCCGCTGGCCGTGGGCCTCGGCGATCGGCAACCGCATCGCCAAGCCCGAACGCGGCGAACGCTGGCTGTTCTCGCGCCTGCCCGAGTGGGAGGATCAGCCGCCGCGACGCCCGCCGCGATCCTTCCGCCTGGGCCGCGATGCCGCGCTGGATCGGCTTGCCGGGCTGGTCGGCCACGGCGTCGAGGCGCGCTTGGGGCAGCGCGCCTATGCCGCCGCCGCCACCCACGCCTTCGGCCCCCGGCTGGCCGAGGGGCGCCCCAACCTGCTGCTGGCGGAGGCCGGCACCGGCATCGGCAAGACGCTCGGCTATCTCGCCCCCGCCTCGCTCTGGGCGAGCGAGGCGGACGGCGCGGTATGGATCTCGACCTACACCAAGGCGCTGCAACGCCAGCTGGACCGCGAGGCCGAGCGGGTGTTTCCCGACGCGGGCGAGCGGGCATCCAAGGTCGTCGTGCGCAAGGGGCGGGAAAACTACCTGTGCCTGCTCAACCTGGAGGATGCGTTGCAGGGCGGCTTCCAGGGCCGCGCGGCGATCCTCGCGCAGCTTGTCGCCCGCTGGGCCGCATATAGCCGCGACGGCGACATGGTCGGCGGCGATCTGCCGGGCTGGCTGCCCACGCTCTTCCGCCGCGCCGGGGCGACCGCGCTGACCGACCGGCGCGGCGAGTGCGTCTATGCCGGCTGCCCGCACTATCGGAAGTGCTTCATCGAACGGTCGATCCGGGCGGCCGAGGGCGCCGATCTCGTCATCGCCAACCACGCGCTCGTCATGCTGATGGCCGAGCGCCGCCGTGCCGAGGGGCGCCCGCTCGACCGCATCGTCTTCGACGAGGGGCATCACCTGTTCGACGCCGCCGACGCCACCTTCGCCGCCGCGCTCACCGGGCAGGAGGCGATCGAGCTGCGCCGCTGGATCGTCGGCCCCGAATCGCGCGCCCGCGGCCGCCGCCGCGGGCTCGTCGCGCGGTTGTCCGATGTCGCCTCCTACGACGAGGCCGGCGGGCTGGCGATGGAGGCGGTGGTCGATGCCTCGCGCGCTCTGCCGTCGGATGGCTGGCTCGGCCGGCTGGCGGAGGGGCTGCCATTCGGTCCGGTCGAATCGCTGCTGGCGGCCTTGCGCGCCACCGTCTTCGCCCGCGCCCGCGCGCAGGATGCCGGCTACGGGCTGGAAACCGACGCTGCCGAGCTCGATCCCGCGCTGATCGAGGCGGCCGCGCCGGCGGTGCGCGCGCTGGAGGATCTGGTCCGCCCGATGGCCCGGCTGCGCCAGCGGCTGGAGGCGGTGATCGAGGATGCACCCGACTGGCTGGACACCGCCGCGCGCGCCCGGATCGAGGGGGCGCATGCCGGCCTGACGCAGCGTTCCCAGACGCTGGCGGCGTGGATCGCGATGCTGACCCGGCTCGGCGGCCCGGCCGATCCCGACTTCGTCGACTGGCTGGCGGTCGAGCGGGTCGAGGGGCGGGAATATGATATCGGGCTGCACCGCCGCTGGCTCGATCCGACCCGGCCGTTTGCCGAGACGGTGCTGAAGCCCGCGCATGGCCTGATCGTCACCTCCGCCACCTTGCGCGGCGGCGGCGAATGGGCCGAGGCCGATGCCCGCAGCGGCGCCGTCCACCTCGATGCCGGGGTGGAGCGGTTCGCCGCTGCCAGCCCGTTCGATTACCCGGCCCAGTCCGAGGTGCTGATCGTCACCGATATCAGGAAGGGCGATCTGCCGGCGCTGGCCGGCGCCTATGCGCGGCTGATCGAAGCCGCGGATGGCGGCACGCTGGGGCTGTTCACCGCCATCCAGCGGCTCAAGTCGGTCCATGCCCGCATCGCCGATCGCCTCGCCCGCGAAGGACTGCCGCTCTACGCCCAACATGTCGATCCGATCGATACCGGCACCCTGGTGGACATTTTTCGCGACGATCCCCGCGCCTCGCTGCTCGGCACCGATGCGCTGCGCGACGGAGTCGACGTGCCCGGCGATTCGCTGCGGCTGGTGGTGATGGAGGGAATACCCTGGCCGCGGCCGACCGTGCTGCACGCCGCCCGCCGCGCGATCGGCGGCGGCACCGCGCACGACGATCGCGTGGTGCGCGCGCGGCTGGCGCAGGCGTTCGGGCGGCTGATCCGACGTGCCGGCGATCGCGGGCTGTTCGTGCTGCTGTCTGCCGCCACCCCGTCGCGGCTGCTGGATGCGTTTCCGCCGGGCGTGGGCATTGCCCGCGTGCCCCTGGACGAAGCGGTGGCGCGGGTGGCGGCGCGGCTATCCAAGCCCGATGCTTTGGGGCATCAGGCCAGCGAACGCTCGATTCGGGAGCCGCAATGAAACGGCTGACGCTGCTGCGCCATGCGAAATCCGGGTGGGACGATCCCGTCGCGCGGGATTTCGATCGGCCGCTGAATGCCAAGGGCAAGCGCGCGGCGCGGGCGATCGGCCGCCACCTGCGGGAAGCCGGGCTCGCCTTCGATCACGCCATCGCATCGCCGGCCACCCGCGTCGTCGAGACGCTGGAGGAAATGTCCGGCGGCCTCGGCCGGGCGCTGCGGCCGGCATTCGATCGCAAAATCTACCTCGCCTCCGCCGAGACTTTGCTCGACGTGATCCACAATGCGCCGGAGACGGCCGAGACCCTGCTGGTCGCCGGCCACAATCCAGGGCTGGAGGACCTCGTGCTGCTGCTGGTGCCCGACGGTGCCGGGCAGGACCGCGAAGCCGTGGAGGACAAGTTCCCCACCGCCAGCCTGGCCGAGATCCGGTTCGATGCGATGCGGTGGGCCGACGTCCGGGCCGGTGCCGGCACGCTCAGCCGCTTCGTGCGCCCCCGCGATCTCGATCCGACGCTGGGGCCGGAAGCACGCTAGGCCGGTGGGCGGGGCAGCCCGCCCGCCATGGCCGGTCAGGCGTCGTCGAGCGCCAGTGCTGCGGCGAGCATATCGCGTATCCCGGCAAGCGCCGCGATCGTCTCGTCGCTGGCGCCGGGTGCCGCCGTCGGCGACGGTGGCGTTTCGGGCGGGGTAGCCGCGGCGGAGACGTCCGGTGCGGGCGGCAGGGCCGGCAGGGGCCCAGCGGGCAGCGCCCCCGCGTCATCCGGCGTCTTGGCGTCCAGCAGCTTCTGCACGCCCCGGATCGTATAGCCTTCGTGGTTCAGCAGCCGATCGATCCGCCGCACCAGCGCCACGTCGCTCGGCCGGTAGTAGCGGCGCTTGCCGGCACGCTGGAGCGGGCGCAGCTGGGGGAAGCGCGTTTCCCAGTAGCGCAGGATATGCTGCGGCAGCCCGAGTTCGTCCGCCAGCTCGCCGATGGTTCGGAAGGCATCCTCCGCCTTGGACGGGGCCACAACGGCGGGCGTGTCGGTCAAAGCCCTTCGACGATGCGGTCGCGCATCACCTGGCTGGCGCGGAACGTAAGCACGCGACGCGGCTCGATCGCCACTTCGACGCCTGTCTTGGGGTTGCGACCCATCCGCTCGCCTTTGTCGCGCAGCACGAAGCTGCCGAACCCGGAAATCTTGACGTTCTGGCCCTGCGACAAGGCATGGCACATGTGGGCGAGCATCTGTTCGACCAGACCGGCGGATTCCGCGCGCGACAGGCCGACGCTGCGATGGACCTCTTCCGCCAGATCGGCACGGGTCATTGTGCCAGCTTCCGTCATCCCAATTCCTCGAATTCGTACCGCAGCCGATCCTATACAGACATGAGCCACACCGAAAAGCCCGCAAATACGGCGGGCACCTATAGCCGGACGACCGCCGCGCCCCAAGTGAAGCCGCCGCCCATCGCCTCCAGCACCACCGTCTGGCCGGGGCGGATGCGCCCGTCGCGCACCGCGGTGTCGAATGCCAGCGGCACCGATGCCGCCGATGTGTTGGCGTGCATGTCGACCGTGACGATCACTTTCTCCGCCGGCAGCCCGAGCTTGCGCGCGGTCGCATCGAGGATCCGGCGATTGGCCTGGTGCGGCACCACCCAGTCGACATCGTCGCTGGTCAGCCCGGCACGCTCCAGCGCCTCGCGCATCACCGACGCCAGGTTGACGACGGCGTGGCGAAACACCTCCTGCCCCTTCATCCGCAGCTTGCCGACGGTGCCCGTGGTGGATGCGCCGCCATCGACGTAGAGTAACTGGTTGTGCCGTCCATCCGCATGCAGGCTGACCGACAGCACGCCGCGGTCGCCCTCCTCGGCCCGCAGCACGACGGCGCCGGCCCCGTCGCCGAACAGCACGCAGGTCGCGCGGTCTTCCCAGTCGAGAATGCGGCTGAAGGTTTCGGCGCCGATCACCAGCGCCGTATCCGCAGTGCCGCCGCGAATCATGCTTTCGGCGACGGACAAGGCATAGAGGAAGCCCGAGCACACCGCCTGCACGTCGAACGCGACGCAATCGTCGATGCCGAGCGCGGCCTGGACCTTGGTGGCGGACGACGGGAAGGTCTGGTCCGGCGTGGATGTCGCCAGCACGATCAGCCCGACCGCGGACGCGTCGATCCCGGCCGCCGCCAGGGCGCGGCGGGCGGCATCGGTTGCCAGAGACGCCGTCGTCTCGCCCTCGCCGGCAATGTGGCGGAAGCGGATGCCGGTGCGCTCGACGATCCATTCGTCGCTGGTATCGACGGTCTCGGCCAGTTCGGCATTGGAGACCCGCCGGACCGGCAGCGCCGATCCGCTGCCCACGATCACTGCCCGCCGCATCGTCAGACCGCCGCCACGGCGGCGTGATTGTGGAAATGCTCCAGATCCTGCGCGATCCGGCGCGTGATATCCTCATCGACCAGCTTGGCGGCGACGCCGATGGCGTTGGCCACACCCTGCGGATCGGCGCCGCCATGGCTCTTCACGACGATGCCGTTCAGGCCGAGGAAGACAGCGCCATTGTGGTTGTTCGGATCGAGGTGGACGCGCAGCAGGTGCATCGCCGGCTTGGAGATCAGGAAACCGAACTTGGAGCGGACCGAACTGGTGAACGCGCGGCGCAGCAGATCCGCCACGAACCGGGCCGTACCCTCGATCGCCTTCAGCGCGATGTTGCCCGAAAATCCGTCAGTGACGACCACGTCGACCTCGCCGCGGCCGAGCCGGTCGCCCTCGATGAAGCCATCGAATCGCATCGCCAGATAATCCGCCTCGCGCAGCGTCGCGGCGGCGACCTTCAGCGCATCGGTGCCCTTGAGTTCCTCGGTGCCGATGTTGAGAAGGCGGACGCGCGGGGTCTGGACCCCGAGCGCGGTGCGCGAATAGGCGGCGCCCATCACCGCGAACTGGACGAGATTCTGGGCATCGCACTCGGTATTCGCGCCGAGATCGAGCATGACGAGATCGTTGTCGCCAAGCGTGGGGAGCAAGGCGGCAAGCGCCGGCCGGTCGATCCCCTTCATCGTGCGCAACGCGAGCTTGGCCATGGCCATCATCGCGCCGGTGTTGCCCGCGGAGACGACCGCGCCGGCCGCCTGCGTCTTCACCGCATCGATGGCAAGGCCGATCGACGTGCTCTTGGCACGGCGAATCGCCTGGCTCGGCTTGTCCTCGCCGGAAACGACGCCATCGGTGTGGACGATGTCGATCCGGCCAGCGGCGGCTGGATGCCGGGCGAGTTCGGCACGAATCGCCGCCTCGTCCCCGAACAGGAGAAAACGCTGCCCCGGAAGACGCGCAGCCGCGATGGCGACGCCGGCGACCATGGTCACGGGTCCGCCGTCGCCGCCCATCGCATCGATCGCGATCAGCGACGGGCTTGCCACTCTCATCCTTTCCGTATGTCCGTCCGTGTCAGACAGGATCAGGCTTCGGTCGGTACGATCTCGCGCCCGTTATAGTGGCCGCAGCCGACGCACAGATTGTGCGGACGCATCAGTTCGCCGCAATTCGGGCATTCCTGAAACTGCGCAACCGTCAGCGCATGGTGGCTGCGCCGCATGTTGCGCTTGGAGGGCGAGGTCTTTCTCTTCGGGACGGCCATGTCGGCACCTGTTCAGTGGGTCGGAAAAGCAAACGACGAGGCCCCAGCCACCGTTCGAGCGGCGAGCGTGAAGCGCGCCGACGGAGCGGCCGGGGCTCGTCGCGAAGGGTTGGGCCTATAGCGATCCGGCCGCATGTTGCAAGCTTTCCCGCAACCTGCGAGGGCTCGGGCCTGCATTCCGCCGCCCCATTCGAAAGTTGCCGCCCGTGACCATCCTGCCGATCACCCTGACGATCGCCGCCGCCGCCGCGCTGATCAACATATGGCTGGCAATGCGGATCAGCCGGGTCCGCCTCGCCAGCAAGGTCTCGATCGGCGACGGCGGCGTGCCGGCGCTGGCGACCCGGATGCGGGCGCAGGCCAATTTCGTCGAATATACGCCGTTGTTCCTGATCCTGCTCGGGCTGGTCGAGCTGGCGCATGGCAGCGCGACGTGGCTGTGGCTGGTGGCGATCGTCTATATCGTCTGCCGCATCCTCCACGCCTTCGGCATGGATCGCCCGGCGCCCAATCCGTACCGCGCGATCGGCATCGGCGGCACCCTGCTCGCCACGCTGGCGCTGGCCGGCTATGCGCTGGCCACGCCCTATCTCAGCCGGAGCGCGGTCAGCGCGGCGATGACGGTGACCGGCCGCTGACGCGCGAATCGGCCGCTCCGGCGGGGATCATGCCTTGGGGGTGAGCTTCAGCAGCCGCCCCCTGCCGCCACGCTCGCCATCCTCAAGCAGCCACAGTGCGCCGTCGGGCCCCTGCTGGACCTCGCGGATGCGCCCTCCCATGTCGTAGCGCGCGGCCTCGCGGGCGGTGTCGCCGGTCACCGCGACGCGGATCAGCGCCTTGGACGAGAGGCCGCCGATGAAGATGTTGCCCCGCCATTCCGGGAACATCGCACCCGAATAGACGATCAGCCCGCCGGGCGAGATCACCGGGTTCCAGCTGACCTTGGGCGCCTCGAACTCCGGCCGGGTGGGATGATCGGGGATGTCGCGCCCGTCATAATGATCGCCGTTGGAGGCGATCGGGTAGCCGTAGTTGCGGCCGGGAACGACCAGGTTCAGCTCGTCGCCGCCCTTCGGCCCCATCTCCTGCTGCCACAGCCGCCCCGCACCGTCGAAGGCGATGCCGAGCAGGTTGCGGTGGCCGTAGCTCCAGATCGCGGGATCGAAGCCCTTCGCGGCGAGCGGGTTGCCGGCGGCGGGCGTGCCATCGTCGTTCAGCCGCAGCACCTTGCCGAGCGAAGCCTTCGGATCCTGCGCGGGTGTGAACTTCTGCCGGTCGCCATTGGTGAAGAACAGCTTGCCGTCCGGCGCGAAGGCGATCCGGCCGGAATAGTGGCCGTCGCCCTCCACCTTGGGATGGCCGCGGAAGATCACCTTGAGCCCGTCCAGCCGGGCCGCCCCGCGCGACTCGACCAGCCTGCCGCGCGCCAGGGCGACGCCCTTGCCGCCCGGCCCCGCCTCCGAGAAGCTGAGATAGACGATGCCGTTGGTGGCGAAGCGGGGGTGGAGCACCACGTCCATCAGCCCGCCCTGCCCGGCGCTGTCCACCGCTGGCGTGCCGGCGACGACGGCGCTGCCCTTGCCGTCCGCAGCCACCAGCCGCAGCGTGCCGGCTTTCTCCGTCACCAGCATCCGGCCGTCGGGCAAAAAGGTCATCGCCCACGGGCTGGCGAATTGCGCCACCGGCGTGACGGTGAAGGGCGCAGGCGCGAACGGCTGCGCGCCGGTGATCGGCGCCTGGGCGGCCCCCGGCGCGCCCTGGGCCACGGCCGCGGCATCGGGCGCCGGGCTGCCGCAGGCGGCCAGGATCGCAGCGGTGGACAGCAGGAGCATGACGGGGCGCATCGGTCTTCCTCTCAGGCGGGGCGGCCCCGCCGCATGCGACGGCCACGGCACCATGTTGCACGCTTGCCGTTCGGCGGGAAATCCCCTACATCGGAAACGTTCACTCGACATCGGCGACTTTGGCGAGGTCGGCTCCACCGGGGCCGGCGCAGAGGACGCATAGCTTTCGAACTTGGCCGCCCGGCCGAACCTGGAGAAACATGGCGGACATTGCCGTCCTCACCCGTCTGATCGAACCGCAGGCGCAAGCCCTGGGGCTCAGCCTCGTGCGCGTGGCGATGTATGGCGGCAAGAGCGATCCGACGCTGCAGGTGATGGCCGAGCGGCCGGACACCCGCCAGCTCGACCTGTCCGACTGCGAGGCGCTCAGCCGCCGCATCTCCGAGGTGCTGGATGCCGAGGATCCGATCGAGGAAGCGTACCGGCTGGAGGTATCCTCCCCCGGCATCGATCGCCCGCTCACCCGGCTGGCGGATTTCGCCGACTGGAAGGGGTTCGAGGCGCGCCTCCGCCTCGCCGAGCCGATCGAGGGGCGCAAGCAGTTCGATGCGATGCTGGCGGGGATCGAGGGCGACATCGTCCACGTCGATGGCGGCAAGGGCGGCATGTTCGCGATCCCGTTCGCGGCGATCGCCTCCGCCAAGCTGAAGCTGACCGACGCCCTCATCAAGGCAACCGCCCCGCTTTCGACCGAGGGCGCGGACAAGATCATCGAGATCGCGCCCGAAGAGGCCGCGAACGACACCATCGATACCGCGCCCGACGACGACGCGGACCGGATTTCAGAGGAAGGATAGACGCCGATGGCTTCCGCCATTTCCGCCAACAAGGCCGAGTTGCTCGCCATCGCCGACGCTGTCGCGCGCGAGAAGCTGATTGACCGCGAGATCGTGATCGAGGCGATGGAGGATGCCATCCAGCGCGCCGCCCGTTCGCGCTACGGTGCGGAGAACGACATCCGCGCCAAGATCGACACCAAGCAGGGCGACATGCGCCTGTGGCGCGTCGTCGAGGTCGTCGAGCAGGTCGAGGATTATTTCAAGCAGGTCAATTTCGACGAGGCGCAGAAGCTGCAGCCGGGCGCCGAGATCGGCG
The DNA here is from genome assembly GCF_028292925.1 of Sphingomonas bacterium. Lineage (GTDB taxonomy): Bacteria > Pseudomonadota > Alphaproteobacteria > Sphingomonadales > Sphingomonadaceae > JAQGLK01. Next base: position 2,365 of record NZ_JAQGLK010000214.1, on the reverse strand, counting down.
ACTTCATCGTCGATCCGCTGCCCAACATCGAATTCGGCCGCATCGCCGCCCAGGCCGCCAAGCAGGTGATCTTCCAGAAGGTCCGCGATGCCGAGCGCGAGCGCCAGCATGAGGAATTCAAGGACCGCGCCGGCGAGATCATCACCGGCGTCGTCAAGCGGGTCGAGTTCGGCCATGTCGTCGTCGATCTCGGCCGTGCCGAGGGCGTCATCCGCCGCGATCAGCAGATCCCGCGCGAAGTCGTCCGCGTCGGCGAACGCGTCCGCTCGCTGATCCTGTCGGTCCGCCGCGAGAATCGCGGGCCGCAGATCTTCCTCAGCCGCGCCCACCCCGATTTCATGAAGAAGCTGTTCGCGCAGGAAGTGCCGGAGATCTACGACGGCGTGATCGAGATCAAGGCCGCCGCCCGCGATCCGGGCAGCCGCGCCAAGATCGGCGTCATCAGCCGCGATTCGTCGATCGATCCGGTCGGCGCGTGCGTGGGCATGAAGGGCAGTCGGGTTCAGGCCGTCGTGCAGGAGATGCAGGGCGAGAAGATCGACATCATCCCCTGGTCGCCCGATCTGGCCACCTTCGTCGTCAATGCGCTGCAGCCGGCGACGGTCGCCCGCGTGGTGATCGACGAGGAGGAGAGCCGGATCGAGGTAGTCGTTCCCGACGACCAGCTCAGCCTTGCCATCGGCCGCCGCGGCCAGAACGTGCGGCTGGCCAGCCAGCTGACCGGCTCCGCGATCGATATCCTCACCGAGGCGGACGCCAGCGAGAAGCGCCAGCGCGAGTTCGTCGAGCGGTCCGAGATGTTCCAGAACGAACTGGACGTCGACGAGACGCTGGCCCAGCTGCTCGTCGCCGAGGGCTTCGGCGCGCTGGAAGAGGTCGCCTATGTCGAGCTGGCCGAGCTTTCGAGCATCGAGGGCTTCGACGAGGATCTCGCCGCCGAGCTGCAGAGCCGCGCCGCCGAGGCGCTCGATCGCCGCGAATCCGCCAACCGCGAACTGCGCCAGTCGATGGGCGTCGAGGATGCGCTGATCGAGCTGCCCTATCTGAACGAGGCGATGCTCGTCACGCTCGGCAAGGCGGGGATCAAGACGCTCGACGATCTGGCCGATCTGGCGACGGACGAGCTGATCCAGAAGAAGCGGGTCGAGCCGCGTCGCCGCACCCCCAATCCGGAAGCGGAAAAGGGCGGCATCCTGGCCGAGTACAATCTGTCCGAAGAGCAGGGCAACGAGATCATCATGGCCGCCCGCGCCCACTGGTTCACCGACGAGGACGGCAGCGACGCCGGCGAGACGCAGGAGGACGCTCCTGCGGATGGCGGACAATGATCGCCCTGAGGAACTGACGGCTGAACCCACCCCTTCCGCTGGCCGGAAGGGGCACAGGGGCTCGCGCCCGAACGCTGCCGGCCGCACGCCGGACGGCAGCGATGTTCCAGCTGATGTTCCCTACCTCAACGCGGCCGCCGCCGCGCGCGCGGACCCCGAGCGGACATGTGTCGTCTCGGGCGCCAAGGGCGCGCGCGATGCGCTGGTGCGGCTGGTGCTCGGCCCCGACGGGATCGTCGCGCCCGACGTGCGCGCCAAGGCCGGCGGACGCGGGGCGTGGATCGCGGTCGATCGGCTCGCGCTGGAGGCGGCGCTTGCCAAGGGCCGGCTGAAAGGCGGGCTGGCCCGCGCGTTCAAGACCTCCACCTTCCACATCCCCGCCGATCTCGGCGAGCGTATCGCCACCGCGCTCGAGCGGTCGGTGCTCGATCGGCTGGGGCTGGAGGCGCGCGCCGGGGCGCTGCTGACGGGTTCGGACCGGATCATGGATTCGGCGCGCAAGGGTGCCGTCCACCTGCTGCTGCACGCGTCGGATGCCGGCGAGGATGGCTCCCGCAAGCTCGACCAGGCGTGGCGCGTCGGCGGCGGCGATGCGCGAGGGCTGGTAGTTCCGGTTACGCGAACCATATTGTCAATGGCGCTGGGCCGCGAAAACGTGGTACATATCGCGCTGATCGCCCCTGCGGCTGCCGCGCGTGTTTCGCATGCGCTGCGCCGGTGGCGTAGCTTTATAGGAAGTGACGACGCGGCCGAGCCTTGCGAATCGCGAGGCTCATCCGCGCTCGAACGATCGAGTGAAGGGTCCGGGTTACCTGATGAGCGATAACGATAAACCGAAACTGGGCATGCGCGCGCCGCTCGGCGTCAAGCGTACGGTCGAGACCGGCAAGGTGAAGCAGAGCTTCAGCCACGGCCGCTCGAACACCGTCGTGGTCGAGGTGAAGCGCCGCCGTGTCCTGGGCCCGGGTGGCGCCGCTGAACCCGCGGTGCAGGAGGCCGTAGCGCCGGAGCCCGTGGCCGCAGCGCCCGTCGCCGCC
>NZ_JAQGLK010000213.1 GCF_028292925.1 Sphingomonas bacterium | reverse complement strand
GCGGGCAGGGCAGCGTCGCCAGTCTACAACTTCACGATCCACGGCGGCCCGGGCCAGAGCGCCGAGGACATCGCCAAGGCTGTTCGCAAGGAGATCGACAAGATCGATCGGGAACGCGCCGCCGCCGCCCGCTCTGCCTACCGCGAAGATCCGGTCGGGAGTTCGTACTGATGCTGATGGCCCTCGGCATGTTCGCCTTCGCGCTGCCGACGCTCGCCCATGACGAGCTCCAGCGGCGCATGGATTGGCGCCACGCCCGATCGCCACGCGTCGGCGCGCGCGATGCCACGCAGTTCGTCGGCCCCGGCGATGAAACGATCTCGATCAGCGGCACGGCCTTTGCGGAGCTGGCCGATATCGATGCGTCGCTCGATCAGCTGCGCGACATGGCCGCCAGCGGCAATGCCTGGCCGCTCGTCGACGGCGCGGGCCGCGTCTTCGGCACGTTCGTCATCACCGGCCTGGACGAGCGGCAGAAGGCGTTCCTCCCCGACGGCAAGCCGCTCCGCGTCGACTTCGCGCTCGATCTGCTCGCCGTCGACGGGCCCGGTCCCGCCCAGGCACCCGCGCAGGTCACCTGGGCATGACGTTCGTCGCCAACATCCCGAACTGGCGCGTCACCTTGGACGGCCTCGATCTCACCGACCGGCTCCGCCCGCGGCTCGTCTCGCTAACCCTGTCCGAGAAACGCGGCGACGAAGCCGATCAGCTCGATATCGTCATCGATGATCACGACGGCACGATGGCGCTGCCGCGCGCCGGCGCCACGCTGCACGTCCATCTGGGCTGGAAGCAGGGCAGCGCGGTAACGCCGGGCCTGATCGACAAAGGCAGCTTCGTCGTGGACGAGATCGAACATAGCGGCCCGCCCGATATCATCACCATCCGCGCCCGCTCCGCCGACTTCACCGGCGCGATCCGCACCCGGCGCGACAAGAGCTGGCACGATACCACCATCGGCACGATCGTCGCCGAGGTCGCCGCCCGCCACCAGCTGACGGCCCGCTGCGCGCCGGCGCTCGCCGGCATCGTCGTCCCGTCGGCCGCGCAGAGCCGGGAAAGCGATCTGGCATGGCTGCGCCGCATCGGCCGGGAGCATGATGCCGTTGCCACCATCAAGCGCGGCAGCCTGATCTTCGCAGCCATCGGCGCCGGCGTCACCCCCACCGGCAAGCCGCTGCCGTCCGTCACGATCCGCCGGCGCGACGGCGATCGCCACAGCTTCCGCATCGAGAAGCGCGAGGAGACCACCGGCGTCACCGCCAGCTGGCATGATCGCAAGGGCGCGAAGAAGCAGACGGTGACGGTGGGCGGGGCTGATGCGCCCAAGCGGCTCGGCCGCGTCTATGCCACCGAGGCGGCCGCCCGAACGGCGGCGTCGGCCGAGAAGGCGCGGGCCGCGCGCCAGCCCCGGAAGCTATCGTTCGATCTCGCCCTCGGCCGTCCCGATATCTACCCCGAGCAGCGCGTGAAGGCGGAAGGGTTCAAGGCCGAGATCGACGCGATCGCGTGGCTTGTGGCCCAGGTGACGCACAGCCTGGGCGATCGCGGCCTGGTCACGTCTGTTCAGCTGGAAACGGTCGGCTGAATGTCCGGCAGTGGTGGACGCGCAACCGATTGGCCGATCTGATCCGCGTAGCGGTCAGCGGGCGCGAAGCGTTCATCGGTGGTACGACTCAAGCAGGTGCTCGCCGGCCTGCTGCCCTGACCGGTCAGCCGGTGCGAGGACACGAGCGTTGCACACGTAACGTGTAACATGCCTATTCTGGCTGATGAGCGCGCCCTCCAAGATCGACAGCCTGTCGCCACGTCAACGCGAGTGCCTGCGTTTGGTGCTCGTCCGCATGGGATCGAAGGAGATCGCGCGGGAGCTGAACATCTCCAGCCATACTGTCGACGATCACCTGAAAGCCGCGACCCGCGCATTGGGCGTAACGAGCCGCTTTGAAGCAGCGCGCCTGCTGAGAAAGCACGAGGGCCTGCCCCCCCAGGCTTTGGGGGGGGCATCGTTGGGTATCCCAAATGATCCGGAAACAGTGGCTTACGAGGCAACGCCGGACATCGGCGTAACCTTGGGAGCGACCGAGGGGGCACCAGCCATCCGTGAAGCGCGAGCGGTCTTCGAACCTCTGCTCGCGCCGATTGAAAAGCCTGGTCCTCGGCTCCGCCTCCTCACCTGGGGGATCGAGCGAAATGACCTAAGCACCTTTCAGCGCGTCGCGTACGTCATGCTTCTGACCACGGGCATAGCTCTGGCCGCCGGTATAACGGCTGTCGGTCTGATCGGCATAACCGCCCTGCTACGCGCTATCTTCATCGGAACATCGACGACAATCAGATTATGATAGCGCGGGGCTCGCTCCGTGCTTCGGAGGAACTCATGGTTAGCCGAACTCGCATACAAGCCGCCCTACCCGTCGTCGCCGGCATCAGCCGTTTCGAAAACGCGATCGACGACACGCTCATCGACGGCAATCAGCTGATGGCGAGCCTGCTGCGCGCACGGCAAGACGCTCGATTGGCCGCGGAGGTCGGCCACGAAGCACTCGAGCATATCTTCGTGGCCTATTCCGGCGTGTTTCACGCTCGCCGGTCTGCGGTGCAAGGGCACCAGGCGCTGGAGGATTTGCGAAAGCGGCTCAACCTGCCGGAGATGGGCGATGGCGGCAAGTTGCCGTCCGATCCGATGGGTCAGCTGATGTCCGAAGCGGTGTCCGTGCCGGCTTGACGCACTGAGGATCCGCTTGACCGGCCACCTTACGCGTGGTCGCATCTGGCATGATTTCGGTCGTCATCTTCGAACTCGTGTTCCTGCCATCCCTCCTCTACGCCCTGTGGAAGGGGGGATGGTCGGAACGCACCGCCATTCTCGTGCTGGCAGCAGCCTTCACCGCGACGCCGTTTGTCGCGAGCAGCTACTGGCACCCGTTCCGACATCTCGAAGTGGGGGTGTTCGCGATCAGCTGTACATCCTTTCTGCTCTTGCTCGTGATCGCGCTGCGCTCGGATAAGTTCTGGCCGCTGTGGCTCGTCGCGATCCAGGCGCAGGTGGTGCTGTCGCACATCGCTCCCCTTTTCGGGCAGCAGCAGATCAATTCATGGACGTACCACAAGGCCAACATGCTCTGGAGTTACCTCCAGCTGTTTCTGATAGCGGCCGCGACTTGGGAGCATCAACGCTTCTGGGCAGCCAAACCTGCGTCGAGGAACTCAGGAACCTGATCAGTGCCGTTGCGCCGGCGCAAGCTTCCTCATGGGCAGAAATCCTGGTCGAGGAGTTCGGAGGGCTGCGGGCGCTTCTTGACGCGCCGGCCGAGCGCGTGCGCAGCCTGACCGGCTGCGGCGCGGAGCTGCCGGCCTTGTTCGCCACCGCGCGCCGTCTGCTCGCTCACGTCCTGCGCGAGCGGCTCGTGGGTCGCCCCATCATCAGCTCGTCCGATGCTTTGGCCGACTACCTGAAGTTCACGTTCGGTGGACTGAGGACGGAGCAGGTGCGCGCATTGTACTTGGACGTGAAGAACTTTCTGATCCGTGATGAACTCGTGGGCGAGGGAACCCTGAACCAGGCCCCGATCTACCCTCGCAGGATCGTAAAGCGGGCACTGGAACTCGACGCTGGCGGGCTGATCCTCGTCCATAATCATCCGTCCGGTGATGCGAGCCCGAGTGTCAGCGACAGGGACGCCACGACGGCCCTGATCGACGCGGCGCGGGGTCTCGACATCATCCTCCACGATCATGTAATCGTCGGGCGAAATTCGATGACGAGCTTCCGCGCCCTTGGTTATCTGTGACGTATCCGGGTTGAGAGCAGACTAGCAGCCATGCAGGCACAGGATCCGCGTCAGGCGCTCGAATCCCTCGTTCGTGAGCGGAAGGACGAGTATGCGGCCCTTTCGCGGCTGATCGGTCGGAACGAGACGTATATACAGCAATACGTCAAGCGCGGGGTGCCGCGAAGGCTTGCTGAGGCGGATCGGCGCACACTTGCCCGCTACTTCGGGGTCGATGAAATCATGCTCGGTGCGCCGCCCCCGGATGATCCGCCCACCGGACCGATAGAGCCTCCTTCCTAGGATGCCTTCTCGATCCATGAGGTGCTGCATACCGCCAGCATCATTGGTGACATGTTCGAGCGACACATCGTGCAGCACCGCCTCACGCGCTCGGATCCGGAACTTGCCGCGGCAGCGGATAAGATCGGCGAGGCCCTGGCGGACTTCTACCAGCTGATAGGACGAAGGGGCTGATCCCGCTTCACCCCGCGATCCTACGCGCCCTGTCCCGAAGGTAGGGCCGGATCGTCGGAAACGCCGGGCCGGGCTGTAGCGCAGCTTGCAGTTCCGCTTGGCGCCGCGTCGTTTGCCGCAACCGGCATATCGTCGTTCGCTGGCCTCGGCGCGGCGCGCGGGCGCAGCGGCGGAATGTGAATGTTCGCGTTCGGCCGCGCGCTTTGCGCCGTCGTGCGCGTGATCGTCAGATCGGCGCAGCCCGCCCATCCACAATCGTCATTGTCGCACCGGACGCGCAGCTCTCGGTAGGTCTCCGTAACCTGCTCGCTCGATCGAACGATCACCCGCGTCGCGCAGTGCGGGCAGGCGATGGACGGCAATCTCGGCCGCGCAACCTTGGATATCATTTGCGTCCCCCCAGTTGATCCCGCACCCGCCGGATCATGGGTGGAATACCGCCGCTCGTGGGCAGGCCGTAAGTTCCGGAAACATCAACCCGATGCTTCGATCGATCCGTTGCGTATCACCAGCAGCCCGCGCCGGCGGGCGAGCAGCACCAGCTCGCTCGCGGATAGTTCGTCGAAGCGGTCAGGCAGCCGGATTGCCCGCCGGCCTTCACCGCGCAGGATCTCGCCGCTCTGCTCGAGATCGTGGACGATGCCGCTCGCCCGCTGGGGCGACGTGCCGATCGCCGCCGCGATCTCACCGAGGCTGGGCGACGATCCGTGTTCGACGAAGTAACGCCGGATGAACTCGAGCGCGTTGACGCGTCGATTGCAGGCCGTAGCGGAGGGGCGAAGCGATTGGTGCAACACTTGCCAGCATCATAGCCGATGTTCTGGTTCTGTGCTATACCTGCGGCGATGCCCCTGATTATTCCTATGGTTGCGGATGCGCCCGCATTCGTCTGTCCAGCCCCCTACGCCCACGATGGCGACAACATTCGGTGCAAGGATGGTCCGCCCATGCGGCTCGCGCGCATTGATGCGCCCGAGATGCCCGGCTCGCCGAAGTGCAGGCAACGTCGGCGCGTGCCGGCCAACTGCGATGCCGCGGCGGCACGGCGATCGACGGCGAATCTTCGTCGGTTGATCGGCATGGGGCCGGTCCGGTGCCGCGTCATTGATGCTTCGCCGAAGTCGCGCGGGTTCCAGGCTACCGATCGCTACGGTCGTCCTGTGGTCCGCTGCACGATCAACGGCCTAGATCTTAGTGCTGAGCAAATCCGAGGGAGCTTCGCTGTGCAATGGCCCAAGCAATAGAGCCTAGATCGAAGCGAGGATCTTAGCTTTCATCTCTTGGTATTCAGCATCATTGATGGCGCCCATATCCAGAAGGCGCTTCGCCTTTTCGATAGCATCGAACATCGGGTTCTCGGACGACTTTGACGTCGAAACCACAGGGGCGGCTGCGGACTGAGAGCTTCCTGTGTGAACGATAACACCGCCTGCGGCCGCCCGAACTTCTTCCATCGTGCGCACCCGCCGCTTTTCCTCCCATGCCTGTTCCTCGGCTTGGGCCCTGCCATAGATCTCGGAGGCTAGCTCATCCTCCACCCCGTCCACGTTGATTGTGCCGACCCCCTTGTTCGAATGCTTGAAGCAAAGGTTAGAGCCGCAAAAGTGAGAGAGTACGTTCTGCTCGATCGTCGCGTCCTGC
>NZ_JAQGLK010000212.1 GCF_028292925.1 Sphingomonas bacterium | reverse complement strand
CAGTGGGCTTTGCCGCCTTGCCGGCCTATCCTGGCCGCCGGGGTAGATAGGGGCTGGAATGGCGGGCGGCGGAACGATCCGGGTAGGCATTGGCGGGTGGACCTATGCGCCGTGGCGCGGCACCTTCTACCCGCCGGGCCTGCCCCACGCCCGCGAGCTGGAATATGCGGCGGCCCACGTTTCCGCGATCGAGATCAACGCCACCGGCTATCGCCTGCAAAGCCGGGAAAGCTTCGCCAGATGGGGCAGGGCGGTGCCCGACGGGTTCGTCTTCGCGATCAAGGCTTCGCGTTTCTGCACCAACCGCAAGGTGCTGGGCGAGGCGGGCGAGAGCATCGCCAAGTTCGTCGCGCAGGGCTTTACCGAGCTTGGCGATCGGCTCGGCCCGATCCTGTGGCAGTTCGCGGCGACCAAACGGTTCGATCCCGACGATTTCGCCGCCTTCCTGGCGCTGCTGCCGTCGGCCCACGACGGGGTGACGCTGCGCCACGCGATCGAGCCGCGCCACGAAAGCTTCCGCGATGCGGCGTTCGTGGCGATGGCACGGGCGGCGGGGGTGGCGATCGTCTTCGCCGACTCGCCCGACTATCCGGTGATCCCCGATCTCTCCGGCGACTTCGTTTATGCGCGGTTGCAGGACCAGCGCGAGGAGGAAGCCGCCGGTTACGCCCCGCTTGCGCTCGATCGCTGGGCGGAGACGGCGCGCGCTTGGGCCTGCGGCGCCGCCCCGGCCGGGCTGCCCTATGTCGTGCCGGCCGCGATGGAACAGCCGCGGCCGGCCGGCCCGCGCAACGTATTCGTCTTCATGATCAACGGCGCCAAGGTTCGCGCCCCTGCCGCGGCAATGGCGCTGGCCGAGCGCCTGCGCGGGTGACGAGACGGCCGCCGGCGCGACAAGGCCGGGCAGAGAGGTGGGTAGGTGGGGCGGGGCCAGGGCAAATGGCAGCGATGATCATCCCGCCGGCACAAGGAAGATCTGCTTAACCCATAAACTTGTCCGTCAGTTAGGCGGCGGGATCTAGTTCCGATATCTATGATAAAGGAACTGATCACCCTCGCCGCTCTTGCCGCAACCGCCTTCGCGCCGGGCGTTCCGGCCGCGGCGCAGGTTCGCGTCGTGGTGGATGGGCGCGTGCATGACGTTCCTGCCGGTGTGGTGCGCGTGATCTCGTGGCGGCCCGGCGGCCGCCAGATCGTCCGCGACCAGCCCTTCTACGGCCGTGCGACACCCGGCGGGGCGACCATCACCAACGCGGAAACGACCGAGCGGAACGATCGCGGCTGGCCGCTCCGCACCAGGATCGTCACGCGGATCGAGCCGATGCTCGCGGTTGCCGGCGCCCAGCTGGCACGTCAGCCGGCCTACTCGCCACCGGCCTACTCGCCACCGGCCTACTCGGCACCGCCACCTGCACCGGCACCGTCGCGGGCGTCGTACCTGACACTGGCGTCCGAGACGATCGACCGGACGGGCCGGGAACGGGCGCGCGGGGCGCTGCGCATCCAGCGCGACCCGATCACCGGCCACTTCATCACGGCCATCACCGTCAACGGCGTCGAGATCCGCGCGATCGTCGATACCGGCGCCGCGAACACCATCCTTTCGCCCGGCGACGCGCGTGCCACCGGGGCCGCCGGCGAGATTGTCGGCGCGCAACGGATGGTCGGCGTCGGTGGATATACGATGCTGAACATCGCCCGCATCCGCTCGCTCGAGGTGGCCGGCCAGGATCTTGGCGGGCTTTCCACGCCGGTCGGACAGGAGGGGCTGGGCTATACGCTGCTCGGCCAGAGCGAGATTGCGCGGTTGGGCCGCATCGTCATCGAGGATGGAGTGATGACCATCACGCCGCGCGGAGTGCAGATGACGTCCCGCTGATCCCGGCTCTCCCCGGCAAGGGGAAGGGCGTGTTCGCTGCGGAGGGCTGACGAGACGTCCTGCCGTTCGGAAATCCGGCAAGTCCGCGCCGGAAGATCCTCCCCCTCCCCTCCGCGCACCGCCTGGGTAGGCAGGCAACCCTCACGGATGCCGCCTTGGAAGCCGCCGCCCGTTCAGGCAGGGCATGACGCGGCCAATGTCCGAGGAAGCGGTGATGTCAGACGATTACGCCCGTGGGCGGCGGGACGGGCTTCGCCTCGCGCTGGCCATCCTGGCGGCAGAGGAGGCCAAGTGGGCGGCGTTGCTCGGCGAGAGTCCGTCGTGGCGGACCAACGCGACCCGAGAGGTGCGCCACAAGGCTTTGCAGGTGGCGCAGACGCGGGTGCAGACCGCCCTCAACCGGCTGACCCCCAAGGACGACGCGGCGATGAGCGCAGAACTCGCCTCGGCGCTCGAGAAAGTGGGCCTTTGACCGGAGCCGGGGAGAGCGTGCGTTCCCCCGCCTCGGGTATGAACCGGAGGCGGGGGGTGAATCGATCGGTGCCGCTTGCTACGGCTCTGCTATCGACTGCCGAGCGCGGGCGGCGAGCGACAGGCGGGGCATTCCCGTATGCAACGCAAAGCCCCGTCCGCGGGCCCGCGAACGAAGGGGCATTCACCCCTTCCATGCTCCGTCAAAAGGCGCTGTCGCCCCAGCCCGAGACCATCTTGTATGGCACGCCGTTCAGCACCGCCTCGATCCGCCGGATCTTGCCGTTCTCGATCCGGAACAGCTCTGCCAGTTCCCATGTGAAGGGTGCCAGCAGCCCGACCGGAACCGTCCGCCCATCGCTGACTGTCACCTGCTTGACGTCGCCGGCATGGTCCAGAAACGCGAAGCCGAAGACGATCTGCCGCTCCTCGTCGACCACCACCATGCGGCTGCGCCCGGCTGTCACGATCTTGAAGTAGCCGGTCTTGAACTGCGCTTCGCAGCCCAGCTGGATATAGGTGTAGGGACGGGTCGACTTGGCGGCGGCTTCCGCATTGTTGGTGGTCCTGGTGCCGTTCTCCAGCCGGTCGCAATCCGGTGCGAACGGTGTTTCCTTGGTCGGATCTCCGCCCGCCATGTTCGTGAAGTAGCTGGCCCCGATCGCAATCAGCCTGTCGCGCGGGACGCGCGCGGCGGCAGGCACCGGGGTGAGCAGCAGCGGGTCCGGCATGCCGAGTGCTTCCAGCCGCTCCGCGCCTTCCCTGGAGCGTCCGACCACCATCTCCGCTTCGGTGATCCGGCCTTTGTCGTGCTTGAGCCGCAGGCCGATGATCGCCGGCGTGCCGTTTTCCTGTATCACCCCGACATAGCCGACCTGGCTGCTCTCGGGATCGGCCATGACGAGGCGGTACTTGCCCCGCCCGCTCGCGGTGCGCCAGATTCCCTGCCCGATCGGCATCGTCTGGCCGTTTTCGGTGTAGCGGGCACGCGCGCCGGCCCCGAGCCGATCCGGCTGGTGCGCGATCATCGCGTCGATATAGCCGTCCGCCATCTTTTCCAGGCAGGCCCGGTCGCAGCTGGCCGCATCTGCCGGTGTTGCGATCATGGGCAGGGAAAGAACGGCGCCAGCCGCCAGTCTGGCAAACAGCTTCCGTGTCATGCTCGGTCTCCTCGTCGTTCGGAGTCTGGGGTTTTTGTTTTCCGCTGCCGCCGGCCATCGCCTTCTTGCTCCGGGGCAGCGCGCCAGGATCAAGGACGATCCCAGACGTCGGAGCGCATGCCGTACGGCACCGTGTTGAGCACCGCCTCGACCTGATCGATCTTTCCCTCGTCGATCTGGAACAGCTCGGCGATCTGGAACGTGAGCGGCGCCCGGAAGGGCGACGGAACAGTCAGGCCGTTGGTGAGCGCGAGATCGCGGACGGCGCCGGTATGATCCCAGAAGCTGAAGCTGAGCACCAGGCCGCGCTCCCGGTCCACGATCGGGTAGCGGCGATCACGGATTCCCGTGACGAAAGCATAGAAGCCGCTGCGCTGCTGCCCCTCGCAGCCAAGCAGCAAGGCGTCGAATTTTTCCCGGCCGGGGCGGACGACGCCGGTATTCGTGGTCTGGCCGCCATTTTCGAGGCGGTTGCACGTCTTGGCGAAAGGCGCGCTGGTCTTGCCGGTGCTGCCTTGCAGATTGGCAAAGTAGGAATCGGCGATGCGGGTGAGATCCTCTCTGCCCATACGTTCGCGGGCCGGAACGGTCCGCGTGAGCTGCGGACGGGGGGTCGCGCGCTCCTCCATCCGCTGACCGGGGTTCATGCCGGAAGCGCCGCCGGTGCCGCCCCGCGCGATCACGCTCTCGATTTCGGCGATCTTCTGTTCGCGGATGGCGATGCGCAGCGCCATGTAGACGGGACGGCCATCCTCCATCATCGTTCCGATGAAGCCGGCCTGCCCGCTTTCGGGATCAATCGCCGTCAGGCGGTAGCGGCCGCGCCCCGTCGCGGTCTGCCACAGGCCGTCCCAGATCGGCCGCTCGACGCCATTTTCCGTCACCAGCACGTTGTTCGCCAAGGGCAGCTTGCCGGCATCGTTCGTCGCCATCGCATCGAGCGTACGATCGAGGACGCTTTCCAGGCAGGCGCGATCGCACGTGACCGGGACGGACCATGAGGACGGGTTGACGGGAGCTGCCACTGCCGGGGCGGCCTGCAGGGTGGCCGAAGCGATGATGGTCGCAGCCAAGAAGGAACGCATCGTCTGATCTCCTGAGAAGTGCCTTTGCCGATCAATCCCAGCCCGACCCGATCCGGTATGGCAGGCTCGTGCCTACGGCGAGCACCTCGCGGATGCCGCCATCCTCGATCTCGAACAGCTCGGCCATGAGAGTGTTGAACGGGCGGAGGTTGCGTCTCGGCCGGTTCCCCGTGCCGGTCGGCGCGGTTGCCGGGCCGTGCTCGTCGGCGTTCGCGGCGGTGCCGGGGTGCACGAACATCGTCATCACCATCGCCAGTCCGCGTTCGGGATCGACCGCGAACCAGCGCCGCGGCCCGATCGTGCCGATGTAGCTGTAGGCCTTGCTATCGAACCCGGCCGCGCACGATGGCGGCCGCGATACACCGGGAAGCGGGGCGGCCTGCCCCGCCGCTGCCGCCCGCGGTGGCGGCGCGGGGCGGCCTGCCGGCTGGGCGGTGACGATCCCGTTCTCGTTCCGGTGGCACTCCGGATGAAAACGGACGATGGCCGCGCTGTCCTGCTCCAGGCCATCGAAATAGGCGTCGGCAATCTCCACGAGCTTCTCGCGCGGGAGCTGCCCGGCAGGCGGCTTGATGCGACGGAATGCGGGCTCCACGGTGCGCAGGCCGTCCGGATTGTACAGCCCGCTCGTGCTTCGCACCACGATGGTCTCGAGGTCCGCGACCTTTCCGCGATGCGCCCGCAGCCGCATCGCGACCATCACCGGTACGCCGTTTTCCTCCATGACACCGTACAGGCCGATCTCGCCGGTGACGGGATCGGGAATGTAGAGCGCGGTTTCCCCGGGCGCCTTGGTCGCGGTTGCCCACAGCCCTTCGCCGGGCGGTAGCGCGATCGCGTTCTCCGTGAAGCGCGCGCCCGTGTCGAGCGACGCCTGCGCCGGATCGTGCGCCAGCATGGATGCGATCACGCCATCGGCCAGCCTGCGCAGGCACGCAGCATCGCAGCGCGCATCGAGCGCCTTGCCCGCGATCAGCGTCTGGGGAAAGGCCGGCACGGCGCCACCCAGGGCGGCGGCGATGGCGAGCAGGCGCGTGGCGGCGATCCTCACCAGCCCGCCTTCGAACCGTATGGCACGACCGTCATGATCGCTTCGATCGCGACGATCTTGCCGTTTTTCACCTTGAACAGCTCTGCAACCGGCGTGGTGAAAGGGCGGATCGCCGCCTCCGGCATCGGCCGGGTGGTGCCATCCTTGCCCTTCGCCTGCAGGATGTCCCCCGGCTGATCGAAGTGAAACATGCCGAAGACGAGACCGCGCGTCTCGTCGACAATCAGGTATCGACGGGGGGATACGGACTGGATGTAGACGGTGCCGCCACCGTTGAACTGATCGCGGCAGCGCTGCAGCGGGCGTTGCTCGCCCCCGGTCGGGATGGCGCCCATGCGCTGGTGCTTGCCGTCCACTCCGGCGGTGGTGATGCCGTTTTCCAGGCGGAAGCAATCATCGGCAAAGGGAACGCTGTCGCCGTCGCCGGAGGCCAGACCGTCAAAGTAGGGATCCACGGCCGTGATCAGCTGCTGGCGGGTGCGGCGATCGCCGCCGGCCAGCTTTTCGCCCCATAGCGGATCCAGCGTCAGCCCCTCCGTGTTGATGAAGCGCGTCGACTGGCGCCGCTGGACCAGCGCCTCCGCCTCGCTGACCTTGCCACTCTCGACCTTGAGGCGGAGCATCAGCAGCTGGCTGACCCCGTTCTCCTTTATGTCGGCGAACATGGCGATCTGCCCCGCTTTCTCGTCGGCGAAGACGTGGCGATAGCTTCCGGGGCCGGAAAAGGTGCGCCAAAGCCCGGCGCTGAACGGCAGTTCTATGCCGTTTTCCGTGTAGCGGGCGGCAGCGGCGAGCGGCACCGCCGTGGCGTCGTGCGCAGCCATCGCGCCAAGAAAGCGGTCGAGCACCGCGGTGAGACAATCCTCACCGCAGCCCGCCGTGCCTCTGGCCGCCCGCACGCTGTCCGTGCGCACCGGCGCAGCCTGCGCGCTGCTCCCCGCCGCCAGCGCGAGGGCCAGCAACGCCCCACCTTGCCAGGCGCCCCGCCGGAACGGACGCGCCCGGCGGCTTTGCTCTGAACCATATCCCGTCATACGAAACTCCGCTCTGGAAGGTCTTCGACTGCCGCCGGAAGGACGCTACATCCGGACCCGTGCGCCCACGGTGAAGGTCCGGCCGATCTGATCGAAAAGGTAGGTGTTCGTGGGAATAGTCGCGAAGACGAAGTAGGCGCCGGAGTTCTTCGGCGGATCCTGATCGAACAGATTGTTCACCGTTCCGAACAGTTCGAAGTTCCTCTTGTTCACTTCAAGCCGATAGCTGAGCGACAGATCCGTATAGGCGATCGCGGGGACACGATTGTTGTCGATGTCGCGGCCCTCCACGAATGTCGCGTCGTAACTGCCCTTGCCGATGATCCGCTCGTCGATGGTGGCCGTGAAACCGCCTTGTGTCAGGCTGGCGTTGACGTTGAAGTTCCACTTGGGGATGCCGCCGGAGATGCCGGTCTGTCCCGCGCGATCGATCGTCGATCCGCCGGGGATCAGCGTCGACAGCTCGAACACCCGCGATGCGATCACCCGCACGGCGGCCGATCCGGCGCCCACCTGCGTCCGGTAGCTTCCTTCGATGTCGAGGCCGCTCGTCTTCAGCTTGTTGATGTTGAGGTAGCCGTTGTTGACGCGAAACAGATTCCCGTTCGCGTCACGCTCGAGGCGCAGGCAGGCCACGGCCGAGCCGGCGGAGCATTGATTGACGATGTTCTGCAGCCCGAGCTGGCCGATCGCATCGCCGATCTTGATATTGTAATAATCGGCGGAGAGCTGAAAGCCGCGCAGGAAGCGGGGGCTGAGCACGCCGCCGACGGTCAGCGTGTCGGCCTGCTCCGGCTTGAGATCCGTGCTTCCGGTGGCCAGGCTGACCACCACCGGCATGGCGTTGTTCCGGAACGGATCGACGACGGTCGCCGCGCCGGCCGAGGAGGTCGAGTAGAGCTCGGTCAGGTTGGGCGCGCGGATATCCCGCGAGCGCGTGGCGCGAAAGCGAAGGTCCTCGATCGGCTGCCAGTTGAGCCCGGCCTTCCACGTCGTGACGCCGCCGCTGGTGCTGTAGTTGGTGTACCGGGCGGCGACGTTGAGATCGAGCCTGCGCGCGAACGGCAGATCGTTTGCGAGAGGGACCAGCGCCTCGCCGAAAAGCTCCCAAAGATCGTAGCCGCCGGCGATCGGCTGCTGATTGCTGAGGAAATAGGCGCCTGTGGGGCTCGAAATGTAGCGGGTGAATTCCACGCCGCGCGGTATCAGCCCATTCGGGAACTTGGGCCCGTTGGAACCGGGATCGACCTTCCTGTCGACGCTCTCCTTGCGGTAGCCGCCGCCGGCGGCGATCGCCAGCGGCCCCGCCCACGTCGAGAAGGGGCTGCCGCGCAAGACGAGTTCCGCGACGTGCTGTTCGGTGCGCTCCCTGGTGACCGATCCCGAGCCGCCATAGGGGCTGGTCCGCACGAAATTGATCGCGGCTTGCGATGCCGAACTGGGCCCGAACACGTTCAACGGGACGCATTCGTGCGCGACCGTCACCGTGGTGCGGCAAACGACCTGGCCTGTCACCGGGCTGACGACGGCATCGACCGAATCGAAGAGGCGGGCGATCGTCAGGTTGCCGACCGATCGGATCGTCTGAAGGTTGGTGCCAAAGCCGTAATAACCATCGATATTCCAGTCGCCCGCCTTGGCGTTGAAACCGGCGGTGACGCGCTCCGTCTCGCTGCGCCCGCGGTTGGTCTGCGGGCCGATCTGCGGGAATCCGTGGCCGAGCGTGAACCGGGAAATGGCATCCGCGCGATTGCCGTCACCGTTCGGATCGTCCATCCGCGCGGCGATCGCGGCCGGCAGGAAGGCATTGTCGCGATAGATCGTCAGCGCGGTGGTGCTGTAGAAGCCCTGGAGCGTGCCGCTATATTCGGTCTGGCTCAGGCCGAAGAGGCCATCGACGAAGATGCTCAGGTTGTCACTCGGCCTGAAATCCAGGTGCGCGAAGCCGGTAATCCGCTCCAGTTCGGGCAGCGGCTGGAAATCGACGCCCTGATCCTCGCCGCCGCCGCCTACCATCTGCGTCGGGGTGCGCGGCGAGCCGTAGGTGAAAGGCGCGGGCACGCCGCCACCCAGAAACTGTGTTCCGGCCAATGCTGCGTTGCCGGCCGGGGTTGGTGTCGAGACGATCAGGCCGCCCGCGGCCAGCAATGGCGTCTTGACGTTGCACGTCCGGATCCGCGCGGGCGTTCCACCGGGAATGACGACCGGCGCACAGGATTGGAACCAGTCCCGGTCGCGATAATTCAGGATCCCCGCCTGTTTGTAGTACGAACCGCTGGCGACGATATGGAGCGTGTCGCTGAGGTCCGCACCGCCCGTCAGCGAGAACTTGTAGTTATTGTTGTCGCCACGCTCGGTGATGCCGCCCTGCACAGCCGTCTTCAGGCCGTTGAAGCGCGTATCCAGGACGAAGTTGACGACGCCGGCGACCGCATCCGATCCATAGGCTGCCGAGGCACCGCCGGTGACGATGTCCACGCGCTGCACCAGCTCTTCGGGAAGGATCGACACGTCGACGATGCCGCCGGCAGTCGATGGATTGACGCGCCTGCCATCCAGCAGGATCAGCCCGCGCTGCGCGCCCAGGCTGCGCAGGTTGAGCTGTGTCGCGGCGCCGCTTTCCGGCGCGAACTGCGAGGTGGAGGGCCGGATCGAATTGGCGAATTGCGGCAGCTTGTTCAGCGCCTCGCCGATCGTCGTCGGAGTGGAAGTGAGCAGCTGCTGTCCGGTCACGACCGTCACCGGCGTGGGGGCCGAGAAGCCGTTGCTGATGACGCGGGAACCGGTGACGACGATCTCGCCCGAGCCGGCTCCGGCGGCGGCACCCGCCGTAGTCGGGTTCGCCGGCTGCTGGTCGATCGCCCCATCGGCGGCGCCGACCGCGGCGCCCTCATTGGGTATCGCCGTGCTCGGTTGCGCTGCCTGAGCGAGGGCGGCGCCGGACATGGTTGCGGCCGCGAGTGCGAAGAGTGCACACCCCGCCAGGATCCGCGGTCGATGCTGATCGAGCGATTTCGTCATGTTATCCCCTCCTGGTTGGATCGCTTTTCGCGTCCTGCTTGTTCTTTGGGTGCCGGCCGGCGCCGTCCTGGCCAGTGGACGGGGGGCCAGAGTGCACGGCGCTACGGCTGGCCCTTCCAGCCCGAGCTCATCCCGTACGGTACGCTGGTGAGGATCGCCTCGATCTCGTGAATTCGGCCACCATCGATCTTGAACGCCTCGAAAAGCTCGAAACTGTACGGGCGGTTGAACGGGTAGGGCACCACCATGGTCGTGCCATCCTTGAGCGCCACCGTCTTCACCGTGCCGGAATGATCGAAGAAAAGGACTGACATCGCGACGCCGGTTTCCTCGTCCACGATCCACCGGCGATCGCGCAGTCCGGTGATGAACTCCGAGAAGCCGGTCGCGAACTGCTGCTGGCAGTTGAGCTTTGCGATATCGATCCCGAGGCCCGGATTGCTGGTGAGCTGTGTTCCGTTTTCGTGCCGTATGCAGTCGGGGGCGAATGCGACGCCCTTGTCGGTGGCCTCGTCGAGACCGACGAAATAGCTGTCTGCGGCCGCGATCGTCTGCGCGCGGGGGACGCGCCTGTCCGCCGGAAGCAGCTCGGTCAGACCGGGGCGGACGACCAACGACCTGGCCACCTGGAAGCTGCTACTCGGGTCGCGCCGCGCGACCAGTGTCTCGATCTCGCTTATCCTGCCGTCCGGCGCCTTGATGCGGACGCCGAGCAGGGCGCGCTGGCCGGACTCCCGAACCGCGGAGAATATGCCGACATTGCCGCTCGTAGGATCGACCACGAAGAAGCGATAGTCGAGCAGACCTTCGACGGTGCCCCACAGCCCGTCGCCGAGGGCGAGTTCGGATCCGTTTTCGGTGAAGCGTACGCCCGGCGTCAGCGGGAGACGCGTGACGTCCTTGGCGGCGAGCGCCGCCAGATATGTCTCGCCGAGCCGACGCAGGCAGCCGCGATCGCAGGATGCCTGCGCCGGGGCGGGGGCGGGGAGCAAAACCAGCGCGACGGCGGCGAGCAGAGGAGAGAGGCGACGCACCATCGCCGAGAGGGGGGCGGCCTTCTCGGCGGCGCGGCAGCCGCGGCCGGGAAATACAGAAAAAAGAGCCGGCTGCACCGTGGCAGCCAGCTCAGGGGAGGGGGCGGGGCATTTCACTTGAAGTTCAGCTTGGCGCTGATGAAGTAACGACGGCCGAGCGGATCGTAGGTGCCCGAGTCGGTGTTGCCCGGAAGTCCGCCGAAAGTCTTAAGCGGCTGCTTGTCGAACAGGTTGTTGACGCCGGCCGAAAGGACGAAGCTGTTCGTTACGTGGAAACCGCCGAACAGATCGAAGCGGCTATAGTCGGTCAGCCCCGGCCCGCCGACGATATCCCGCATCGGCCCGACGTAGAACCAGCGCAGGCCGAGCGAGGTCTGCGAGGTGGACCAGGTAACCGCGCTGTTCGCCTTCCACTTGGGATGGCTGCCGTTGTTGCTGGACGAACTGAACCCGGCAACGCTGTAGCCATAGGTGCCGGCATATTCGACCCAGGGTGCGCCCGCCGACGCCTGCACCTTGAACTCGAGCAGGCGGCTGGCCACCACGTTGAAATCGATCTGCCCCGCGGCGGACCCGAGGCCCACCGTCTCCAGCGCGAATCCCCAGTCGAACTGGAAATCGATGCCGTTGGTGCGGATTCCGCCCAGGTTGAAATAGGGCGTCAGCGTCTGGTCCGGAGCACCCGAACCGGGGTTGCGCAGGATAGACTGACAATTCGCGTTCTGCTGGCTGTATTCCGGATTGTCGCCGCCAGTGTTGAAGCAGCGCGCGAACACCAGATCGGCCGAAAGTGTGCTGATCGCATCGGCAAGATCGATCTGATAATAATCCACCGAGAGCGAAAGACGCCGGAACATCGGCGTATCGAACCTCGGGCGCAGCACGATGCCGCCCGTATACGTATCGGCCTTCTCCGGCGACAGGGCGAGGTTGCCCTGCTGGATGGCCTGGGTGCCGGCAAACGCAGACTTGTAGGTGTCGATGATCGAGGCCGGAAGGCCCTGCGCCAGGCACAGCGCGCGCACCTGCGTTGCGTTCGCCCCGGTACGCAGCCCGCTGTCGAAATTGCAGGGATCGCCTTGTCCGCCGAGCAGTGCGGGGCCGGCCACCGCCGGGTTGAAATACTCGACAACGTTCGGCGCCCGCACCGCGCGTTGATAACCGCCCCGCAGGCGGACGCCCTCAACCACGGCCCAGTCGACGTCGCCCTTGTAGGCACTCACCCCGCCGGACAGATAATCCGAGTAGCGGTAGGCGAGACTGACGTCGAGCGAGCGGAATCCCGGAACGTCGCGCAGGATCGGAAGCAGCACCTCGCCATAGGCTTCCTTGGCGGTTGTCGCGCCGGATACGGCCTGGCTGCCGAAACTGCCGACCAGATCGGCGCCCGCGGGATCGGGTGTGAAGAGGTAGCTGTTCTTGCGGTAGGTCGCGCCGATGGCGATCTGAACGTCGCCATAAGGCAAAGCGAACGCGCTTCCGGAGAGCGTACCCTCCGCCACGGTCTGTTTGATCCGCGTGATCGACGTGGGGTGGATCTGCAGGAACTGGCTGCAGCTATCGGTGAGCGGCGTATCGCCGAAGATGTCCAGGCCTTCCGGACACGGCCGTGCGCCGTTCGCCGCCAGGCTTCGCCCGCCATCGTTGGCGGCCGTGGCGTAGGCCGGGTTGGGAACCTGGCTGTTGCTGCCGTTCGCGCTGGCGATCGAGACCGGCACGTTGACCAGCGACCCATCCGCGGCAACCCTCGACCGGGACGTGAGGAGTTGCTGGATCCGCGAGAAGCTGGCGCTGCCCGAGGTTTGCGTCACGTCGATCTTCGTCTCGCCGTGAGAGCCGTAAATGTCCCAGCGCCATCCGGAGCCGCCGATCTTGCCGCGTAGCCCACCCAGGATCTGGTACACGCTGTTGTCGTAGGTCGTTACCGAGGTGCCGGTGGCGGTCCACAGCTTGCGCATCGCGAACGGCGCGTTCGGATTCGGCCGCGCGGCGAGGATCCGGGCGAGATCGGCGGGGATGAAAGCATTGTCGGCGGGAACGACCGCGGTGGTGCCCTGCGTCTGCAACCCGGCGCCGTAGTTGGTCACTGCGCTGTAATCCGTGAACAGCCCCTGCGCGTAGATCGTGACGTCGTCTGTGATGTCGAAGTGCGTCGATCCGAACAGGTTGATGCGCTGGGTCGGCGTGGTCAGGAGCTGGAGCGTGCCGAGATTGTACGCCACTGAATTGTTGAACGGCGAAAGGACGAACTGATCGTTATACGGACCGGCATAGTTTATCCCGCCCGTCTGGGAGAACAACGTGTTCCGCGCGTCGGTATTGAAGCTCAGTACCGCGCTGTTCGGCACCCGGCCGGCAGCCACCCCATAGCCGGCGAACACCTGATCGAGCCGGGA
The DNA here is from genome assembly GCF_028292925.1 of Sphingomonas bacterium. Taxonomy (GTDB): domain Bacteria; phylum Pseudomonadota; class Alphaproteobacteria; order Sphingomonadales; family Sphingomonadaceae; genus JAQGLK01. The sequence goes on along the minus strand of NZ_JAQGLK010000212.1, from coordinate 9,083 downwards.
CTGCGCCGGCAGATTGGCCGGGTCGGGGACGAAGTTGCCCTGCGGAAGCAGGTCCGACCCCCATGGCGGCGCGCCTAGCGCGAATGCCTCCCGGTAGAAGCGGCGCTTGTTGAAATAAGCGGCGCCTCGATCAAGGTAGCTGATGCTCAGCACCGCATTTCCGCGATTCTCAGCGAAGTTGCCGCCGACCAGGCCGTCGATGAAATATTCGCGTCCGTCGCCCAGCTCGGTCAGGTTGTACTGGCCACTCAGCTCGACGCCCTGGAAGTTCTGCTTCAGCTTCAGGTTGACGACTCCGGATATGGCGTCGGATCCGTAGATCGCCGATGCGCCGCCCGTAATCACCTCGATATTGTCGACCAGCGCGGTCGGAATCGTGTTCAGATCGACGATGACGCTGGACGTCGATGGCTGGAGGCGGCGGCCGTCGGCCAGGACGAGGGTGCGGTTCGCACCGAGACCGCGCAGATCGATCGATGCCCGGCCGGTCGGCTGGCCGCTGCCCGTCAGTTCGTTGCCGCCGGGCGTCGCCTGCGGCAGCTGCTGCAGCTTGATGCCGAAAGTCCCGCCTGCCTGCGTGTCCAGGAAGGACTCGCCGACGGTCACGATCGGGCTGGGGGCGTTGTAATCGCGCCGCACGATCCGCGATCCGGTGACAACGATCTCCGCCGGGTTGGCGGCATCCGCCGAGGCAGCGGGATCGGGCGACGTCTGCGGTTCGTCAGGTGCCTGCGCCCGAGACTGCGCCGCCATCAGCGCCAGCGCCGACAACCCCGCGAGAGCCACGACCTTACGTGCTTTCCGGCCCATCCCCATCTCCCCTCCTGGCGCCGGTCTTTTGCCGGCCTCCTGGGCGTACCCAGCGGGCAGCCTCCGTACCTGCCTTCCGCCAGGAGCGGTGACGAGGCGCTGTTTGCCCGATTAAGGGAAGGTGAACGCCGCATGAAAACCTGATGACAGCATTGCTCCACGCCGCCGCTGCGCTTCTAAGGCTGCTGCCGGGATCGGCGGGATCGGCCTTAGGGAAGAATCCCGCACTCCGGCCACGGCAGGCCAGCCCGCGGCGCCCCCGCCTTGCCCTGCGGAGGAGCGGATTCGAGCGATGCAGCTGCCGAACATTCGGGGATGGACGACATTCCGCCGGCGGGTGGCGCTGGCGGCGTCCGTCGGTCTGGCCGTGGTCGCCGCGATGGCCGTCATACTCATCGGCACCGCTCGCAGCGCCCGCGCTGTCGTCGAGGCCGCGCAGGCCAGCCACCTGCGAATTGCCACATTCTCCCGCCTCCAGTTCGCCGCCGACCATTATCAGCGGGCCAATTACGAGGTGCTGCGGCGGAACACGCCCGAAACGACCCGGGAACGCGGGGTGGCAGGCGATGCATTCGCCCGCGCCATCCGCAGCGTCGCGGAACTTCCGGGTGGCCCGCGTGACGCCCGCGCCAACCGTGAGGTGCTGCGCCTGGCCGGAGAGGTCCAGCGGCTCCTGGGCGACCTGCCCGACGTCGTAGCCCGCGTGAACGAACAATGGCGCCTGCGCGGCTCTACCGCGGCCATGCGGGAAATCGAGAAGCAGTCCCGTTCCTATTTCGAACTGACGGACACCCTGCGCCGCGAGATCGAAGCCGGTGACGTCGCCCTGCGAAGCGCGAACGACCGCGCCCTGGCGATTCAGCGCGCGGTGCTGCCATCGGCCGCGGCCGCGCTGATCCTGGCGATCATGTCGGCAGCGGTAGGATCCCTGCTGATCCTGCTGAGGCTGGGCCCCTCGCTCCACCGCCTCGAAGCCGGAGCGATCGCATTCGCCGAGGGCCGCATGGACCACCGCATCCCGGTGAGCGGGCGCGACGAGTTCACGCGCCTGTGCATCGCCTTCAACGGCATGGCGGAGCAGATCACCGTCCAGCAACAGCGGCTGCGCGACGCGGCGAGTGGGCTGGAGGCGGCGGTGGCCGAGCGCACGTCCGATCTGGAGGCGGCCAATGCGGCGCTGGCGGCTGCCGACCAACGCCGTCGCACCTTCTTCGCGGAGGTGAGCCACGAATTGCGCACCCCGCTGACGATCATCCAGGGCGAGGCGCAGGTGGCCCTCCGCCAGCTCGACCGGGAAGTCGTCGACACGGCCGAGTCGTTCGAGCGCATCTCGCAACAGGCGCGCCAGCTCGGCCGGCTGATACAGGATCTGTTCCTGATCGCGAGGGCGGAGGCCGACGGGCTCGACCTCCTTCTGGCGCAGGTCGATATCGGCCAACTTCTCTCGCGGGTTGCCGACGATTTCAAGGCCATCACCAGCGATACCGGCATGACGATACGGGCCGCCGCGCAGGCCGGGCTTGTCGTCACCGCAGACGGCGGGCGCCTGCGGCAGGTGCTGAGCGCGGCCCTCGACAATGCCATCCGCCATGCCGGCGCGGGCGTCACCGTGGATCTGCGGGCCCGGCGGGACGGCGACGCGATCGAGATCGTCGTGGCCGATGACGGCCCGGGCGTCGATCCTGCGCTCCTCGATGCGCTGCTGCTTCGCTTCCGTCGAGGCGCGAGTCCTTCCGAAGGTTCGGGGCTGGGGCTGACCATTGTGCGTGCCCTGATCGAGGCCCATGGCGGGAGGGTGGCACTGGCAAACCGGGGCACCGGCGGCCTGGAATTGCTGCTAAGATTACCGGCAAGCGTCGCGATGACGACGCAGGGGGAGATAGCGGATGTCGGAGCTCTTGCTGGTAGAGGACGCGGAGAGGGTCGCCCGTTTCGTGCGGCAGGGTCTTGAGGCGGAGGGTCATCGCGTCCTCGTCGCGGGCACGGGACCGGAAGGGTTTGCCCGCGCCAGCGAGCGCCGGTTCGATCTCATCATCCTTGATGTGATGCTGCCGGGCTATTCCGGGCGCGAACTCTGCCGGCGGATGCGGACATCGGGCGACCAGACGCCTATCATGATGCTGACCGCGCTCGACGACGTAGCAGAAAAGGTCGAATGCCTGCGGGGTGGCGCCGACGACTATCTCGTCAAACCCTTCGACTTCGACGAGTTGACCGCCCGGATCGACGCTCTGGTCCGCCGCGGCCAGGGGCGCGGCGAAGAAGCGCCGACCCGCATCGAAGCGGCCGGGGTGACGATCGATCTGCTCGCCCGCACGGTCGCGCTGCAGGGCGAGGAAATCGACTTCACGGCACGCGAACTGCAGCTCCTCGAAACGCTCATGTCCTCGCCGGATCGCGTGCTCAGCCGCACCCGGTTGCTCAACAAGGTCTGGGGTTACGATGCCGATCCGATGACCAACGTGGTGGATGTCTATATCAAGCGGATACGTACAAAGCTGGGTTTCCATCCGGACACCGGCCCGATCCGAACCGTTCGGGGGTACGGATACCGCTTCTGCGAAGAGCCGCGAGCCCAATGACCATGGGCCTGTATACATAGCTAGTTGCGCGGCGGGCCGACCGCATCAGGTCCTGCGGCGTCCCAGTCGAGGCGGTGCAGGTGGAAGTTCCGGACGCTCTGATCGATGAAGTAGCGCATCCCCGACAGCCCGGCGATGGCAGCAACGACGATCGCCATTGCATCGAGTCGAGGCTGAGCGCGCACCAAGTATAGGATGCACAGCACGAATATGGTGTCCAGCACACTCAAAGCGGTCCGGTCGCGCTTCTGGTGCTGATTGAGCGCATCCTTCACCTCGCGGCGCGAGTGGCCAGCGCCGAACATATCGACGTGCATCGGCTTCCCTCCATCTACGCCGCAAAAGCTATCATGCTTACGATAGTCATGCGGAATTAATATTCCCGTCACGGCATGTTCATGGCCGGGACATTGATTATGGTCTGGCGATCCCGGACCATTGCCGGAATGAAGGAGCGTTCTACTTTGCGGGTTCTTTCGGATCCCGCTTGGGAACGTCGCGGGCCGCGCCTGATGCGGCAGGCGCGCGGGCGGAAGATCGACCAGGCCACACAAGGGGAAAACCGATGTGGAGATCCACTCCAGGCGTGCCGTTCGCGCTTGCGCTGTTCAGCATCACCGTCGCCGGCTGTTCCCACGAGGAACCGGCACCGCAACCGGGCGGCAACGCCGTGGCCGCCACGGAAACGTGCGATCGCGCCTGCCTTATCCGGGCGACCGACGCCTATCTGGCCGCAATGGTCGCGCACGATCCCAAGGCGGCGCCGCTCGCGGAGAATGTCGTCTTCGTCGAAAACCTGAAGCGCATGAAGCCGGGCGAAGGGCTGTGGAAAAGCGCCACGGGCGGCAAGACAGGCTTCGCCATTTCGGTGCCCGACCCCGAATTGCAGCAGGCGGGGTGGCTCGGCATGATCGTGCAGGACGGAAAGCCCGCCATGCTCGCGCTCCGCCTCAAGTTCGCGAACGGCAAGATCGTGGAGGCGGAGCATCTGGTGGCCGCGCCCGGGGCGAATACGGCGGCGAACGTCGAGACGGTGCGGCCCGGATTGCTGGCCGCGATCCCGGCAGGCCAGCGCCTGCCGCACGACCAGCTTATCCGGATCGGGGCGAGCTATTACGATTCACTGGACGAGAATGACGGATCAAAAACGCCTTATGCCGCGGATTGCCAGCGGCGCGAGAACGGGATCACCACCGCCGGCGATGGCGCCATGGGTCCGCCGAACATGGACCGCAAGCTCCCGCCCGTCGCCCACGACTGCAAGGGCCAGATCGACAGCAACTCCTTCGCGTATATCGATCGCATCGAGAACCGGCGCATGATCGCAGCGGACCCGGTGACGGGGCTCTCGATGGGCTTTTCGCACTTTCGTCACCCGTTCACGAACCTGCCCTACAAGGTCCGGCACGTCGACGGCTCCACCTCGGAGCGGAACAAGACGAACATGCCCTACGAGCCGTTCGACATGCCCGCGGCCCATATCTTCAAGATCGGGCCGGACGGCAATGTGCACGAGATCGAGGCGGTCGGCGTCATGGCGCCGTACAATTCGGCGACGGGATGGGAATGATGCCACGCCTCCAGTGGTGCAGGCCGCAGTCCCGCGCCATCCTGGCAAAAGGAGTTGACCGGCGCGGTGGGCCATCGGATCGCTGACCTGCAAAAGAATAAGCAATTGGGGGGATCATGAGACCTGGACGTACCGCCATATCCTTGTGCGCGATGCTGGCTGCCGGCGTCGTCGCGGCCCAGACGCCGCCGGCGCCGCCTCCATCGCCAAGGATACCGCTGGGAGGCAGCGTTCCGGGGCCGCCGCCGCCGCCGCGCTACACGCCGCCGGCGCCCGGCCAGCCCGCCGAGATCCAGCCGCCCGGCGCGGCGGACCAGGTGCCCGCCTTCAAGGAGCAGACCCGCGCTCCCTACGTTCCCTCCCGCGTCAGCCTGAACGTGGAGACGGTTGCCACCGGGCTGGAATATCCCTGGGGCATGGCCTTCCTGCCCGACGGCCGGATCCTCGTCACGGAACGCAACGGGCGGATGCGCATCGTCTCCGGCAGCCAGGTCTCGCCGCCGGTCGAGGGCATGCCGCGCGTGCGCGTGCAGGAGATTTCCGGCCTGGCGGATGTAGCCCTGGATCCGAAGTTCGCGACGAACCAGCTGATCTACTGGACGTTCGTGGAGGAACGCGCGGGCGGCGCCGGGGTCGATCTGTCGGTGGCGCGGGGGCGGCTGATCGACGGCCCGGCGCCGCGCCTGGAAGATGTGAAAATCATCTATCGGCAGGTGCCCGATCTGAAATCCGAGCATGGCAATTTCGGCGGCCGGATGCTGTTCGATCGCTCCGGCGCGCTGTTCGTGACGCTGGGGGACCTAGCTGCGGAAAACATCCGCCCGCACATCCAGCGGATGGATACGAGCATCGGCAAGCTGGTGCGGATCACCACGGACGGCAAACCCGCCAAGGGCAACCCCTTCCTCGGCAAGCCGGGGATGCTGCCGGAGATCTGGGCGCTCGGCTTTCGCAACCCGCTCAGCATCGCCTTCCGGCCCGGCACGCAACAATTATGGACCACCGATGTCGGCCCGCGCGGCGGCGACGAGATCAACCTCATCAAGCCCGGCCGGAACTATGGCTGGCCGGTGATCAGCTACGGCAGGGAATATTCCGGCAAGAGCATCGGTGAGGGCCAGGCCAGGCCCGGCTACGAGCAGCCGGTCTATTATTGGGATCCGGTGATCTCGCCGTCGAGCCTCATCTTCTACGACGGCAAGCTCTTCCCGCAGTGGAAGGGCAATGCTCTGGTCACCTCGCTCAGCCAGCGGGAGCTTATCCGGCTGGTGATGAAGGGCGACAAGGTTGTCGGCGAGGAGCGGCTGCTCGTCGACCTGAACGAGCGGCTGCGGCAGGTGAAGCAGGGGCCGGACGGCGCGCTGTACCTGATCACCGACATGCCGAAGGGACGGCTGATCCGCCTTACCCCGAAGGGCAGCTAGACGGGCGGCGCTGCGACGGGCGGCGGAGCGAAGCATCGGGACCGGGCCTCGGCGGACGTGCCGCACGGCGCGCAGGAACCGCCGACCCGCTCCGCCGCTTATGCCGCGTCCGTCCATGCAGCGACGTCATCCTGCTCCGCGATCAGCGCGAGGCCGTGGGCGATGGAGGTGAGTTCGCCGCCGCTGGCGATCCGCTCCTCCCCGAAACGGTCGGCGAACAGCTTTCGGATGCGGGGGATGAGGGACGATCCACCGGTCAGGAAGATGCGATCGATTCCGTCCGGCGCGATGTCCGCCGCCGCGAGGACGCGATCGACGGCGGCTTCGATGCGCTCGATGTCCGATGCGATCCATGCCTCGAACTGGTCGCGGGTCACTTCGGCCTCGATGGCGAGGCCCGCACCACCGAAGTGGAAATGCGCGCTCTCGGCCGAGGAGAGATCGCGCTTGACCTGCGCCACCGCGGCATAAAGCTGGAAACCCAGTTCTCCCTCGATGACGGCAATCATCCTGCCGATCGCGTCGGGATCGATCGCGGCACGGCGGAGCTTGTCCAGCTCGGCCAGCGTCCGGCGGTTGCGCATCAGGGCCAGGCGGGACCAGTCACCAAGGTCCGCGAAATACCCGCCGGGGATCTGGAGTATCTTGTCGAACGAACGGTAGGAGCCGCCCTTGCCGAGCAGCGGCGTGACGAGATGATCCATGATCCGGTAATCGAACCGGTCCCCCGCGATGCCGACGCCAGCATGGCCGAGAGGCGTGCAGCGTCGTGCCGCGCCCGGTGCCCCGATCCGCACGACCGAGAAGTCGGACGTGCCGCCGCCGAAATCGGCGACCAGGATCGTCGCCGGATCGCTGATGCGCGACGCATAGCTGAATGCAGCCCCGAGCGGCTCGTAGACATAGTGGATCTCGGCGCCGAGCCCGGCGAACATGGCATCGTAGCGTTGGCGGGCGAGCGCCGCATCCGGGCGGTGGCCGGCATATTCCACCGGACGGCCGACGACGATCCGCGTGGCGCGATCGAACGCGCCGCCGGCCCGCGCGCCCAGCTTGTCGAGGAAGGTCCGCCCGAGATCCTCGAACCGCAGGCGCCTGGTGAATATGGTGGCATGTTCGAAGGAGGCGACCGCGGCGACCGACTTGAACGATTGCAGGAACCGGCACCCCTGCGGGTATTCGACATATTCGGCGACGGCCCACGGCCCGGCCTCGGCAGCGATGCCGCCGCGCACCTCGTCATCCTCCCAGAAGCACAAGGCCGAGCGGAAGGTGGTTTCCGCCCCGCCCGGCGCATCGAGCGGAACGAGTGCGGATACGCTGCCCTCCGCCGTCGCGACGACCGAGTTGGTCGTGCCGAAATCGAACCCTAGGGCGAGCGGGGATGCGGGCGTTGGCATGGCCGCCGGCCCCTACACGCCGCGTGCGATCTTCCGAAGCGGAATGGTGCTCGGCCGGCGGTGGGGGCTAACGGGCATCCGATCGCGCCATCGCCCGTTCGAACAGGGGCGACCCGATGATCGCGCCGAGCCAGCGGTGCACGCCGGGAAGCGGCTGTTCGGCAAACCACGCGCGATCGACCGCGGCGAACTGCCGGACGAACGGCATCAGCGCCGCATCCGCCAGCTTGCGCGTGGGGCCGCACAGAAAGGCGCGGCAACGAAGCCGATCGTCCAGCGCGGCGAGCAGCGCGATGCCCGCCGCGCGATGCGCCGCGGGATCGGCGCCGTACCTATCGGGATATTTGTAGCGATCGAGATGGTGCTTGAACGCCCCGTCGTTGGTGGCGACGAGTTCGCGCTCCTCTTCCTCGTCGCCGTCCAGCCACTGCTCGGGATCGCGGCGTCGCAGCGCCCAGCGCATGATGGCGAGGCTCTGGTCGATCACCTCGCCACCCGGCAGGATGAGTATCGGGACGGTGCCTTTCGGCGATGCGGCCAGCATCTGGGGCGGCTTGGCCGAAAGCTTCACCTCGCGCAGTTCGAACGGCGTTTCGCTGACCAGCAACGCCATCCGCGCGCGCATCGCGTAGGGGCAACGCCGAAAGCTGTAGAGGATGGGCTCAGCCATCGCTCTCGGGCGCGCCGGCTCTGCCGATATGCGCCATGCCGCGCGCCTCTGCCAACTGCATCTGGCGATGGCGCTCGCCGGCACTTGCCTTCTGCTCTTCGCTCCGATCGGAATGGCAGGCCGGGCAGCTGACTCCCTCGTGGAAGAGCGGCGAGGCACGATCGCCTGCACTGATCGGCATCCGGCAGGCATGGCAAAGGTCGTGACTGCCGGGGGCAAGCCCATGGCCGACCGCCACCCGCTGATCGAACACGAAGCATTCGCCCTGCCACCGGCTCTGCTCGGCGGGCACCGTTTCCAGATAGGCGAGGATCCCGCCCTTGAGGTGGTAAACCTGTTCCAGCCCCTCGGCCTTCAGCAAGGCCGTCGCCTTTTCGCAGCGTATGCCGCCGGTGCAGAACATCGCGATCCGTGGCGGTTGATCGCCGGCGAGCAGTGCCTCCTTCCGGCTGCGGAACCAGGCCGGGAAATCGCGAAAGCTCCGCGTGCCGGGATCGACGGCCCCCGCAAAGCTGCCGATCGCCACCTCGTAATCGTTGCGCGTGTCGATCAGGATCGTGCCGGGCTGCTGGATCAGCGCGTTCCAGTCCTCCGGCTCGACATACTGGCCTGCGTCGCCCAGCGGAT
>NZ_JAQGLK010000210.1 GCF_028292925.1 Sphingomonas bacterium | reverse complement strand
GCCCCCGCAAAGCTGCCGATCGCCACCTCGTAATCGTTGCGCGTGTCGATCAGGATCGTGCCGGGCTGCTGGATCAGCGCGTTCCAGTCCTCCGGCTCGACATACTGGCCTGCGTCGCCCAGCGGATCGATGTCCGGCTCCCCCATCGTGACGATCTCGCGCTTGATGCGGACCTTCATGCGGTGAAACGGCATCGTCCGGGCACGGCTTTCCCGCACATCCAGGGTAGCGCAGCCGGGCAGCCCGCGGATGTGCGTCAGGATATGATCGATCGCGGCGTCACTGCCGGCGATGGTGCCGTTGATGCCCTCCGCTGCCAGCAGCAGCGTGCCGCGCACATGCTGCGCACGGCAGGCGAGCGCCAGCGGCCCCCGCAAAGCCTCGCAATCGGCGAAAGGCGTGAAGCGGTAGAGCGCGATCACTCGGATCGGGAAATCGGTGAGGCTCACAACGTCAATCGGCTCGGATGTGCTGGACATAGCCCGCGGCTTTAGCCGAGAGCATGCCCGCCGCCCAGCAAAGGCGATCGGCACCAATCCCCGACGGCGCAGCGTAGCAGATGCCCGGCAGGGACCATCTTTCCAGGGATGCCAAGCCGCTTCAGCAGCCGATACGAACGCGCATCCGGCCAGCGCCCGCCCGAGCCCTGGAGCTTGTCGGCGAACATCGCAAGGATACCGCCGTGCTCACCCCCCGGCGGGGGCGAGACCGTCCGTCGATGGGCCATTCCCGCTGCTATCGGCCGCGGTTCGGCTTACCACCCTGGTGATCCATGCGGCGGTCAGCAGCACGACGGCAGGGCAGATCGCCAGCACCAGGTAACTGCGGATCGCCGGCATCCCGCTGGACAGGATCACGCCGCCCAGCAGCGGCCCGAATACCCCACCGAGCTTGCCGACCGAAGACGCCCACCCCGAGCCGGCACCCCGGACCGCCGTCGGATAGAGCGTGCCGATGATGCTCAGGAAAGCGAAGTGCATGCCGCCGATCAGCATCAGCACCGCCATGGCCAGGATCAGAACGGTTTGCGGAGCGAGCGGGACCAGGCCGACGACCAGCAGCAGCGGCAGCAGCAAGGTCGGATAGAACAGCACCGTCACCGGCCCGCGCCGATCCGTCACGCGCATGATTGCCAGTCCGGCGGCCGATCCCATGATCCCGCCGAACGCCGTCGCCAATGCTGCCGTGCGCCGATCATATTGCATCGCCTCGAGCACGATCGGCCCCCAGCCGTTGACGAAGTAGATCGCGATCGAACTGAAGGTGAAGCCCAGCCACAGGAGCGGCGTGATGATGGCAAGCCGGCCCACGAAGAGCTCCCGGAAGGCGGTCTTGCGGGTCGCGGTCTGCTCGTCGCCGAGAATGAAGCGGTCGGTGGCGCGCGCGTCGGCCGCGGGATCGAGCCGGTTGACCAGCCGCGCCGTCTGCTCCGGCTTCATGTTCTTGCTCACGAGCAGCCGCACCGACTCCGGCAACCACAGGAGGAGCAGGCTGGCGGCGACGATCGAGCCGATGCCGCCGACGAGGAACATGCCGCGCCAGCCGATCAGCGGCTCGAGCATGACGGTCATCGGACCGGCGCCGCTCGTCCCGACGCTGTAGCCGACCATGATCACCGTCACGACGGTGGCACGCAGCCGCTTCGGCACGAATTCGACGTTGAGCGCCCAGGCGATCGGCACCATCCCGCCGATCGCGAAGCCGTCCAGCAACCGCAGGACCAGCAACGCATGGTAGCTCGGCGCGAACGCAGTCGCCATGGTCAGGATGCCGAACCCGAACGCGGTGCCGATCACCACCGGGCGGCGCCCGATCCTGTCGCTCAGCGGCGAGAAGAGGAGCCCGCCGAGCGTCATGCCGAGGAGACCGGCCGAGAACACATTGGCGAGCTGCGCGGTGGTGAGGCCGAGCTCGTCCCGCATGTACGGTGCGGTGAAGGCCGCGATGCTGAGATCGAAGCCGTCGAACACGGTGATCAGCCACGAGATCGCAACCAGCCGCATGTTGAAGCGGTCGAAGGGGCGTCGCTCGATCAACGCCGCGACGTCGAAGGTGCGGGGTGTGGCGTCGGCCACTAACGCTGCCCCAGTGCTGCGGCGACGGCCGCCAGCCACAGCGCCGCGGCGCGGGCGCCCGGATCGGGATGGCCGATGACGCGATCGCCCAGATAGGAGGAACGGCCGAGCGCGGCGGCGACGTGGCGGGTCTGCTCCGCACCTTCGGCGGCGGCATGTGCGGCAAGCGAGTAGGCGTTGGCCGCGCCGCTCCCGGCCGCCTGCGCGAGAGCATCGGCGGCGGGCAATAGCGCGTCCAGCATGGTCCGGTCGCCGGCGCGGGCGCCGCCGAGTACGGCGATCGCCGTGCACCCGGCCCGGAGTGCGGCCGCCACAGCGGCCACACTCGCCGGGTTCGGCGTCTGGCCGATGGCCTGCGACGCTCCCAGCAGGAACGCGGCCATCAGCGGACCGGAGGTGCCGCCGACCGTCTCCCGAACGATCCCCGCCATGACGCGGAGCGCCGATTGCGGACGATCGAACGCGATATCGGCAATCCGTGCCTCGATGGCATTCGCGCCGCGGCGCATGCTGATGCCGAGATCGCCATCGCCGACCTCGCGGTCGAGGGCGGTGAGTTCGTCTTCCTTCTCGATCAGGCAGGCGAGGGCTGCCTCGACGCTGCGGCGAAACCGTGCCGCCGCCTCCGCGTCGATGCCCGCGCTGGACACGTCGGGCGATCCCGCGAGGCTGGCCGCCGGGACGGTCCGCCCGGAACCGCCGGGATGAGCGAGGCCGCTCCATGCCGGGGCGTCGGTGGCTGCATCGAGGCATTCGAGCAGGCGATCGTCGACGTGCAACAGCGAAATCGAGCAGCCCGCCATGTCCAGCGCACCGAGAAACTCGCCTACCGCGATCCGGCGCACTTCGATCCCGAGGGCCTGGAGCCGGGCGAGCAGCGCACCGCCGACCAGCGCCAGTTCCATGGCCGGCGTCGCGCCCAGCCCGTTGACCATCGCGACAACCGGCCGGCCGCCGGTGCTTACCCGCCCGGAAGCGAGGATGCCGTCGACCAGCCGGCCGACCAGTTCCGCCACCGGCGCAACCTCCTCCCGACTGACGCCCTGTTCGCCGTGTATGCCGAGGCCGAACTCGACCTGGCCCGGCGGCAGCGTGAAGTTGGCCGCGGCCGCGCCGGGCAAGATGCAGGGGGAGAGCGCGACGCCCATGGTCGAGAGGCCGGAGATCGCGCGTTCGGCGACCGCCTTCACCTCGGCGAGCGTCGCGCCGGCCGCTGCGGCGGCCCCGGCGATCTTGTGCACCAGCACCGTGCCGGCCAGGCCGCGCGCACCGACCCGCGATCCGCCGCCGGTCGCGGCGTCGTCGTCGACGAGCACCATTTCCACGTCCATGCCCTCGGTGCGGGCGATCTGGGCGGCAAGGCCGAAGTTGAGGCGATCGCCCGTATAGTTCTTTACGATCAGCAGGCATCCGGCGGCGCCGGTGACCGCCCGGATGGCCGCCAACACGGCGTCCACGCTCGGTGAGGTGAAAACTTCGCCGAGCACCGCCGCCGTCAGCATGCCGGCGCCGATATAGCCGGCGTGCGCCGGCTCGTGGCCGGATCCCCCGCCCGAGATCAGCGCCACCCGATCGTCGGCGGGCGGCGACGCATCGGCGCGCAGGACGACGTTATGGCCGTCGATCCGGGCGAGCCGCCGATCGGTGCGGACAAGCGCATCGACCAGATCGGGAACCACGAGCGCCGGAGCACCGATCAGCTTGCTCATCGGGCGATCTCCTGCGCCGGCGTCGCGACGATCGGCAACGTCGCAAAGCCGCGCAACCAGTTGTTGAGCTGCCGTGTCGGATTGCCATCCACGGCGAGCGTGCCGGCATGCCGGGCCAGCGCCGTCAGCACCAGTTCCGCCTCCAGCTTGGCGAGCGGCTGGCCGATGCACGTATGGATGCCGACGCCGAACGCGACATGCGGCCCCTCCTGCCGGGTCAGATCGAACCGCTCCGGATCGCTGTAGCGGGCGGGGTCGCGATCGGCAGCGCCGACCATGAGCAGCACCTTGGCATCGGCCGGGATGGTGATCCCCTCGATCTCGACCGCCTCGGTGGTCGTTCGCCCGATATGCGGGCTCGGCGGGTCATGGCGGAGGCTCTCGTCGAACGCGGCGCGCAGCAGCGCCGGATCGGCGCGCGCCATTCGCCACTGATCGGGATCGCGGGCAAGCGCGTGGATCGTCATGCCGATGCCGTTTGCCGTCGTATCCATGCTGGCCGAAAAGAAGGTGCGGACCAGGATCGAGGCATCCTCATCGCTCATCCCCGCCTTGTCGCATTCGTCGTAGATCCGCGCGCCGAGCCCGTTCGCGGCCAGACTGTCCCGCCGGCAAAGTGCCTCGACCCGACCGGGAATACCGGCGGTGCGGGCGATCGATGCGCGGCGCAGGCTGTTGTCCGGCCCCATCGAGTTGAAGTTGAGGTCCGAATAGGCGACCATCACGTCGCGCTCGTCGGGGGCGAGGCCGAGCATCGTCGGCACCACGACCAGCGGGAACGCATTGGCAAGCTCGGTCTGCGCATCGAAACGGCCGCGGCCGACCAGTTCCTCCACCATCGCATCGGCAACCGCGGCGAAGCGCGCCCGGATCTCGATCAGCGTCGCGCCGGTCAGCACGTTCTGGAGGATCCGGCGATAGCGGCCGTGATCGGGCGGGTCGTTCTCCAGGACCGGGCTCTGGCGGCGCCAATTGCCTGCGCGCCCGGTATGGACGATGCCGGTGCCGTGGCCGGAACAGAAGCGCCGCCAGTCTGCGAAGGCGGCGCGGACATGCTGGTAGTGCGAGAGCGCGTAGAGATCGTATTTCGGGAAATAGAGCACGGGGCCGGCCGCCAGTGCCAGTCGGTCGTACGTTTCGGCGTCGGCCAGGACCCCCTCGTCGAAGGGGTCATGGTCCATCACGCTCGGCTTGCCGGCACTCACGCCCGAATCTCCCTGCCGGTCAGAAGTTGCGGCGGAGCGTGAGGCCCCACTCGCGCGGCGGCGCGATCATGCCCTGTTCGCGGCCGAGGGCACCGACCAGGCTGAGCTTGCCGTAGAAGAAGCGTTTGTCGAACAGGTTGCGCACGAACCCCGTGAACTTCCAGTCCTTGTCGTCCGACGTCCAGGAGAGCTGGGCGTTGAACAAGGTATAGCCGGCCTGCTGGCTGTGCGTGGGCCTGACCGGGGGAATGACCGCCGCGGCGAAGGCCGGGCTGACATTCTGGAACGTCGCGAACCAGATCCTCGACTGATAGCTCATGTCGAGCCGCGGCAGGATCGTACCGTTGAATGCCGGTATCTCATATTCGATGCCCGCGGACGCATTCCACTTCGGCGTGCGGATCGGATAGCAGGGCGTGCCGTCGGCGAACTCGGTGCACAGGTTGCTCGCCTCCGGATCGGTGCGGCGATAGTTCAGGTAGCCGATCGTGCCGTCGATATGGAGCGCCGATGTCGGCCGCGCCTGCAGTTCGCCTTCCAGCCCCCAGATGCGCGAAACGCCGCCGTTCACCACCCGGAACCACACCGCGCCGGTCGAATCGAACTGGTTCGAATTCTGCTGCTGATCCGTGTAGCGCTGATAGAAGCCGCTGAGGTTCAGGCGGAGCCGGCGGTCGAACAGCTCGCTCTTGATGCCGCCTTCGTAGTTGGTCAGCTTCTCGGCACCGAACGGGGCGATCTGGGTCGGGTTGCTGGGCCGCGGGCTGAAGCCACCGCCGCGGAAGCCGGTCGAGTAGAGGGCATATGCCATCACGTCGGGCGTGAAGTGGTAATCCACTTCCGCCAGTGGCGACCACTGGTTGACGGTCTGGCCTACCGGGGCGTCGTTGATGATGACGCTTCCGTTGAACCGCGCCCGATTGATGATCGAGTTCTTGGTATCGTGCGTGTAGCGCACGCCGCCGGTGATGTTCAGCTTGTCCGTGACGGCAAGGATGCCGTGCACGAAACCAGCGGTGCTCTTCGTCGTCTGGCGATCGAACGAGTCGTTCTGATAGACGACCCCCGGAAAGAGGAAGTCGAACCCGCGATCCGAATCCTTGCCGTGATAATAGAACAAGCCGGTGGCATAGGTCAGCCGATCGACCACCTGGCCGGTAATCTGAAGTTCCTGGCTGAACTGCTCGTGCCGGGCGATGTTGAGCGTCGCGTTGACCGGGAGCGGAGATCCATCCGAGTCGCGGCCGTAGGTGTTCTTGAACTTGCGCCACGCCGTGACCGATTTGAGGTGCACCGCATCGGAAAGGTCGGCATCGATCGTTCCGGAAAAACCGTAATGATCGAGATCGTTGTTGTTCGGAACCCGCCGGTTGGTGACCGGATCGTCGTAGCGGCTATAGTTGGTGTACGAACTGCCGGTGAGGAAGCGGCCATCGTACGGCACGCCGAACAGCGGCATGGCGATGGCGTTGTTCCACGCGCTGATCAGGCCGTTGGCCGGGTTGATGATCGTGTATTTGTCGGCCGGCCCGGCCTGCCGCTGACGCGTATAGTCACCGATCAGGTTTACCTCGAACGCCTCCGATCCGACCACCCGCAAGGCGACCCGGCCGGACTGGACGCTCTCGTCGCCCAGCCGATCCACGGTACAGCTGCCGCTGCCCGCTGCAGCCGAACCGAGTGCGATCGGGCCGACGTTCAGCCTCGACGCGGTGCCCCGGCCGAGCGATCCGGCCCCGTTCACGCATTCGTAGTCGAGTACGCGGAAGTAGCCGTCAGCATTCTTGGACGAAACCGAGGCGCGAACCATCACGCGATCGGGCACGATGGCGAGATCGACCCCGCCGCGTATGTTGATCCGGTTGAACCGGCCGTACGTCGCTTCGAGGAAGCCGCTGCCATCGCCGCGGGGCTTCTTCGAGATCAGGCGAACGGCGCCGCCGATCGCGTTCTTGCCGAACAACGTGCCCTGCGGCCCGCGCAGCACCTCGACCCGCTCGAGATCGAGCAGGTCGAACAGCGATCCCTGCGGCCGGCCGTTATAGACGTCATCGACGTAGATCGGCACGCCGGGCTCGAAGGACAGCGAGTTGTCGCCCAGGCCCACGCCGCGGATGAAGGCCGCGATCGTCGAGCCGTAGCCGGCGCCGAGCGGGGCGATCGTGGTGTTGGGGACCAGCGAAGCGATGCTCGTGACGTTCACGGCCGATCGCGACTCAAGCTGGGCGGCCGACAGCGCGGATATTGCGAGCGGCGTATCCTGAAGCTTGCTCTCGCGGAACTCGGCGGTGACGACGATTTCCTCCAGCCCGACCGGATCCGTTTCGGTGGCGGTCGGCGGCATCGTCGAGCTCTGCGCGCGCAGCGGCGCCGAAATTGCGAGGCCAAGCGCAACAGTCGATGCGCCAACGGCCAGACGTCCCCACGCCTTCATACAACCTCTCCCCTGTTTTCCAGGGCTCCGGGCCCTGCACCCCTTTTTGAGGTTGAGACGATCTAGAGTTTAAATTTAAACTCGCGTCAAGACGATCCTACTTTGCCGCGGCGGAATTTCCGGACCTGTCGTCAGCTGCCATCTGCTCGAGATCGACGGTACTTGCGAGATTGTCGAACATGCGGGCGAGGTAGCCGATCAATATCGCCTTGTCGTTGGGCGTGAATCCCGCCAGCAGACGCCGCTCGCGTTCCAGGGAAATACGGACGATCTTTTCGTTCAGATCGCATCCTGCATCGGTGAGCGTGAAGGTTCGCGATCGCCCGACCGTTTCCTCCCGAACCAGATCCTTGATCTTTAACTCGCCCAGGCTGCGACTCACGATGGACTTGTTCATCACGAGTATGCCGGATAGCTGCTTGGCGGTCTGGTTCGGGGTGTGGGCGATCACCGTGATCAGGCGCACCTCGTTGATGCCCGCGGCATAATTCTCGAGGTAGAACCGGGATTGGGACCAGATCATCCCGTTGGCCAGGACCGCGAGATAATGTGGCACGAACAGGTGCCGGTCGATCACACGCCGGGCGCGATCTGTCGGGTTGGCGGTCAAAAGCCTCTCCTGGGGTTTAACGTTAAACCAGTGGTGCGCCTGGTTTCGGTCGTCCAGTAAACCTGGGCACGTTGCAAGGCGGTTTCTGCATGGGGGCACGCCGACCCGCAGGATGGATCGGCGGCGACGGGCGCCGGGACGGGAGGTTCGCGAACCGACCGACCTGCCGGCCTGCAAGCGGCTACCTGCGGCCTTTGCAGGTGCTGGGATCAACGCTCACCGCGCCTCTCCTCCGCCTCTCCCCGGATTGGCCCCGGCCGGCGGCGACACGGCGGCGGCGGCGGGGCCAAGGCCGAGCGCGCTGGCGAGTTCGGCGGGCGCCAGTTCGTGGGCGAGCTGGTCCATGCGGCATTGGCGCGCGGCCTTGTCGGGCCGCCAGCGGATCAGCCGGGTGCCGTGGCGGAAGCGATCCGCGGTCACCTGATCGTAGCCGACCTCCACCACCAGCTCGGGGTGCAGCGGCTGCCATTCGGCCGATCGTTCGGTGCTCCACCGGCTCGGCCCGCCGGGCGCCCTGCCGGTGAACCCCTCGCCCCCGGCGACCGCCTCGAGCCGGGCGGT
The DNA here is from genome assembly GCF_028292925.1 of Sphingomonas bacterium. Classification (GTDB taxonomy): domain Bacteria; phylum Pseudomonadota; class Alphaproteobacteria; order Sphingomonadales; family Sphingomonadaceae; genus JAQGLK01. The sequence continues at coordinate 15,465 of NZ_JAQGLK010000210.1, read as the reverse complement.
CAGGTCCGCGCGCTCGCTATCCGCGATGCCGGAGGTGAAGCCGACATGGTCGAGCCGGCCGCTATCGTCGTACAGCCCGAGCAGCAGCGATCCGACCAGCCGGCTGTCCGCCCCGTAGCGAAAGCCGCCGACGACGCAGTCCGCCGTGCGGTGCTGCTTGACCTTGATCATCGCCCGCTCGCCCGGCGCGTATCGGCCGTCCGCGCGCTTGGCGACCACCCCGTCCAGCGCGCCGCCGGCCGCTGCCAGCCACTCCGCCGCCTGGCCGTGCGCCGCCGTGCAGGGCGAAAGCAGCAGACCCGCAGCGCCGTGCCGGGCGTGGAAACGGGCGAGGGCGTCGCGGCGGCGGGCAAGCGGCCGATCGGCCAGCACCGTGCCGTCCGTATCGACCAGCATGTCGAACAGCATGCAGTCCGCCGGCGTCTCCGCGGCCAGCTTGCGGATCCGGCTTTCGGCGGGGTGGAGCCGCGCCTGGAGCGCATCGAACGCCAGCCGCCCGCCCAGCGGGATGATCAGTTCGCCGTCGAGCACGAAGCGATCCGCCGCGATCGCTGCCAGCCGGGCGACGACCTCCGGAAAGAACCGCCCGAGCGACTTGCCCGATTTGGAACGCAGATCGATCGCGTCGCCGGCGCGGAAGGCGAGAAAGCGAAACCCGTCCCACTTCGGCTCATACTGCCAGCCGGGGCCGTCGGGTAACGCCGCGGCCAGCCGCGCCTCCATCGGCTCGTAGCCGGGGGCGATGCCGCTGCCGGCCCACGGATCCGCTGCCATCTGCCTGGTTCCTGCCGTTCGCGTTGCGGGGACGACGCGCGGCGGCGGCAGCGGGTTCCCGTCAGCAGGATTGCGGCGCCGGAGCAGCGACGCGGCCGGTGATGCTGACGCGGTTGCGGCCGCCATCCTTGGCGGCATAGAGCGCGGCGTCGGCACGGGCGAGCGCGGGATCGAGATCGGCGTCCTGCTGATCGACCATGGCGATACCGATGCTGAGCGTGATCCGGATCGTGCCCCGCCGCGTCTCGATGCTATGGTGCTGCACCGCGCTGCGCAGCCTCTCGGCGAGATCGGCTGCGGTGTCGATGTCGGTGTTGCGGAGCAGGATGCCGAACTCCTCGCCGCCCAGCCGTGCCGCCATCTGGCCCTGGCCGGCCACGCTGCGGCAGATCGACGCGAAACTGCGCAGCGCCTCGTCTCCGCCCTGATGGCCGAAGCTGTCATTGACCTGCTTGAACTCGTCCAGATCTATCATCAGCAGCGCGAGCGGGGCGCCGGTGCGCCGCGCGCGCAGCATCTCCGCCCGGCCCGCGGCGAAGAAGCTCAGCCGGTTGGGCAGGCCGGTCAGCGTATCGGTGGTGGCAAGCCATTCGAGATCCCGCTCCACCGCCTTGCGATCGCTGATGTCGATGATGCCGGAGATGATGTGCCGCCCGCTCGAAAGCTCCAGCATCGTCGCGTTGACCAGAACGGTGCGCGCGGTGCCATCGCCGCTGCGGACGCGGATCTCGTAATCGCGGACCAGCCCCACGGCATCGAGCTGTTCCAGGATGTGGCGCCGATCGGCGCCATCGATGTAGATGTCGCCTATATCGGCGATATCGCTCCCGATGAACGATCTGGCCGCATCGTTGATGCGCAGGATCTCGCCATTGTCGCGCGCGGTGACGATCATCGGCACGGGGCTGGCGGCGAACATCTTTTCGACCCGCTCCCGGCTGGCGGCCAGTTCGGCGCTCGTCCGCCGTTCCGCGCGGGTCGCCAGCCATTCCAGCCGCTCCAGGCGGTTCGATCGCCCGACGACCAGCACCAGCGCGACGTTCAGGATCAACATCGCGAGCGCCAGCCCCAACGATATCGTTTCGCTGCGAACGCCGCTTCCGTAACCGGCGACCATCGCCAGGCTGCACCCCGCGCCGCCCAGGATCCGCCAGCCGAAGGATACCGGCACCGCCAGATAATAGACGATCGGCAGCATGCTGAGCACGAACATCGCGATGTCGCTGTGGGAACTGACCAGCACCCCGACCCCCAGGCCGTTGGCCAGCATCCACCCGATCATGACGCGTTCCCGGTGGGCGGGCGTGCGATAGCGGTACAGCGCGATCAGCGCGACGATGGCCGCGGCCACCACGAACAGCCGCGCCGGTATGGCCACGGCGAAGTGCGGCGTGCCGAAAAAACGCCAGTCGCTTGTCAGAAACAGCGTGTTGAGAATCGCCGAGGCGACAAGCAGGATGCGGGCATGGCGCAGATTTTCGGTCGCCTGCGCGTGGCGAAACACTGTTTCCAGCGCCCGATCGCGAAACTCGCCACCCGGGCGCCGCAGCGCCGCCCGCGAGCCGGTGGTGTGGCGGTCAGGTGCGAGGGCGCCGTCCTCCTGATTGCCGTCCACCATTGTCGCTGTGTTCCCGTTCCGCGTCCGAAGCCGTAGCCCTGCCCACTTAGTTTTCGGTAAAGTTCGTGCGCTTACGGCGCGCCCGCCGCGCGATCGGCCGGGGCGGGGATCATACCGGCGCCTTGTCGCCGCCACGGCCGCTCAGCCGGTGGCCGTAATGGTGCCAGGCGAACACCGCCGCCGCGCCGCGATAGGGCCGCCACGGCTCGGCCAGCGTGCGGGTCAGCTTCTCGCTGGGGCGGGCCTCCAGCCCCAGCAGGATGCCGATCTCGATCTGCACGGCGAGATCGCCTGCCGGCCAGATATCCCCCCGCCCTTCGGCGAACAGCAGGTAGATTTCCGCCGACCAGCGGCCGATGCCCTTGATCCGGGTCAGCGCGGCGATCGCCGCCTCGTCGTCCTCGGGCAGGGCGGACAGTTCGATGGCGCCGCTCGTCACCTGTTCGGAAAGATGGCGGGCATAGCCGCCCTTCTGCCGCGAGAGCCCGGCGGCGCGCAACGCCTCGTCCGATGCTGCCGCGATCGCGTCCGGCACGGTCAGCCCGGCCGCGACCAGCCGCCGCCACATCGCATCGGCGGAGGCGACGCTCACCTGCTGGCCGACGATGGTGCGCAGCAGCGTCTCGTGGCCGCGCGCCCGCTGGCGCGGTGGCGGATGGCCCGCAGCGGCGAGGCCGCGGGCGAAGGCGGGCTCGATCGCGGCGAGCGCCGCCAGATCCGCGGCGAGCCGCTCCGCGCTTAGCCCCACGCCGCCGGCTCCCGCTTTTCCCGGAACCCTGGGCGGCGATGCTTGATTTCGTTGTGCGGCGCAGACATAGCCGCCGCGCATAGCCCGTTTTGGGGCCGAGTGGAGGAGCGATCATGCCGAAGCTGACCGTGGTCACGCGCGATGGCGGGGAATCGACCGTCGAGGGCGATAGCGGCCTGTCGGTGATGGAGGTGATCCGCGACAATGGCTTCGACGAGCTGCTGGCGCTGTGCGGCGGCTGCTGTTCGTGTGCGACGTGCCACATCCATGTCGATCCCGCCTTTCTGGAACTCCTGCCGGCGATGAGCGAGGACGAGGACGACCTGCTCGACAGCTCCGACAGCCGGAACGAGACGTCGCGGCTGTCCTGCCAGATCCCGTTCGGGCCGGCGCTGGACGGGATGCGCGTCACCATCGCGGCGGAGGACTGATCGATGGCCACGGCGCGCATCTATCAGGAAGGCAAGAGCAGCATGCAGTCGGGCCGTGCCCGCGCCGGCCGCTGGGTGCTGCAGCATGAGTCGAGCGAGGCCAAGCGGGCGGATCCACTGACCGGCTGGACGGGTTCGGGCGACACGCGCGACCAGATCAGCCTGGCCTTCCCCTCGCTGGAGGCCGCCCGCGCTTATGCCGAGAAGCACGCTCTGGACTATCATGTCGTGCCCGCCGCCACGCGGACGCTGAAGCTCCAGACCTACGCGGACAACTTCAAGTAAGCGGCGTCGGCTCATCCGGCATCAGCCGGCGAGCATCCCCGCGCCGAGCAGCAGCAGCAGCTTGACGTCCATCGCCAAGCCCCTGGCACGGGCATCGGCGACGAAGCCGGCGATCCGGTCCAGCGGCACGCGGTGGACGACGATATCCTCGCCGGCCACGCCGCCGCCGTCACCGATCTTCTCCAGCCCGCTGGCGCGGACCAGCGTGAAGCTTTCCGAGACCATGCCGGGGGACGAGGCGAAGCGGCCGAGTATCTCGACGTGCGCCGGGCGGTAGCCGGTCTCCTCCTCCAGTTCGCGCGCCGCGGCGCTCTCGACACGCTCACCCTCCTGCTCGTCGCCGACCAGGCCGGCCGGTAGCTCCAGGCAGCGCGCCTTCAGCGGCACGCGATATTGCTCGACCAGCAGGACGTGGCCGTCATCGATCGCCAGGATCACCGCGGCGTGGATGTTGCGGGCGCGCCCGACATATTCCCACTGGCCTTCGCGGCGGGCGACGATGAACCGCCCCTCCCACATCGTCTCGACGGGCGCGCTCATACTTCTATCAACCTGTCCGGCAGTTCGTTGGTGTCGCCCGAACGGCGCGGAAAATGCTGGCCCAGAACGCCCCCGATCCGCGCCACCGCCGCTGCCATGCCCGCGCCGGGGCGCCCGCCGTGCACCGCCTCGATCAGGTCGGCCATCGCCTCCCCCCACGTTTCCGGGGGGACGGCGGCATGGATCGCCTCGTCGGTGACGATTTCGGCGCGGTGCTCGGCCAGCGAAAGATAGAGGAGCACGCCGGTTCGGGCGGCCGTGCGCCGTTCGGCGCCGACGCGGAACAGATCGACCGCGCGGGCACGGGCGCGGCGGGACTTGAGCGGCCCCGGTGTCAGCGCCAGCAGCAGCGGCGCCCAGCCGAGCAGCGCCCGCACGCCCGCGAACAGCGCCGCCATTACGACGAGCAGGATCGTCAGCAGCGTGCGCGGGGCGGGCGGATGGCTCCAGCCGCCGCGCAGCCGGTCCAGCAGATCGACGGCGGCGGCGGGAAACGCCGCAACCAGCGCGAGCAGGAGGAACGAGGCGGCCGCCGCCCACAGCAGCGCGACATCGCCATAATCGTCGGACTGCGCGGCAACGATCGTCACGATCTCGCCGGAGGTGCCGGTTTCCGCGGCGGCTACTGCTGCGGTCACCAGTGCATGATCGTCGGGCTGGAGCCGCATCACCAGCTCCCCGAGGCGCCGCCGCCCCCGAAGGAGCCGCCACCGCCGCCGCCGAAACCGCCGCCCATCCAGCCGCCACCGCCGCCGAAGCCACCGCCGCCGCCGCCGCCGAATCCACCGAATCCGCCGCCGCCGAAGCCCGGACCCCAGAGGATCACCGGCAGCCCACCGCGCCGATAACGTCGCCCGCCGCCACCGCCACCGCCGCCTCCGCCGCGGCGCAGGAAGGCGAGCAGAACGAAGGCGATGACGATCCCCCAGAAAATGAGTGACAGCGGCACGCCGCCATCGTCCGCGCTGCGCCGGCCCGGATCGTTCTTCTTCAACGCCGCATCCACCTTGGCCCGCGCCTCGGCATCGGGAAGGCGCAACTGCGCGATCAGCGCGTCCGCGCCGGCGATGATGCCGCCGGGCATGTCCCCGGCGCGGAAGGCGGGCAGGATGGCCTGGGTGACGATCAGGCTGGACAGCGCATCGGTGAGCACCGGGGTGAGGCCGTACCCCACCTCGACGCGCACGCGGCGCTCGTTCGGGGCGACGACCAGGATCGCGCCATTGTCGAGGTCCTTGAGGCCGACGGCCCATGCCCGGCCAAGCCGGTAGCCATAATCCTCGATCGGATAGCCCTGCAGATCGGGGATCGTGGCGACCACCAATTGCCGCCCGGTATCCTTTTGCAGCGCATCCAGGCTGGCGGCCAGCGCCGCCTCCCGCTCGGGCGGCAATATGCCGGCGGCATCGACGACGAACCCGGTGAACTTCGGAAAGGTCTGCGCAAGCGCCGGCGCGGCCAGGAGCAGCGCCGCCATCGTCAGCAAGGCGCGCACCGCGCGGAACAGCATCCGATCGCCACGGCGATCGATGGCGGTGGCACCCATCCCGATCGTCCCGCGCCCGTTCCTCAGAAGGTCACGGTGGGGGCGGTCTGGGCGTTGGGGGTGGTCGCCTCGAACGGCACCATCGGCTTGGCGCCGTAGAACACCTTGGCGCCGATCGCGTCCGGGAACGTGCGGATGCGGGTGTTATACGCCTGCACCGCCTCGTTATAGTCGCGCCGGGCGATGGTGATGCGGTTCTCCGTCCCCTCCAGCTGCGATTGCAGCGCCATGAAGTTGGCGTTCGACTTGAGGTCCGGATAGGCCTCCTGCAACTGGCGGAACGGCACCAGCGCGCTGGAAAGCTGGCCCTGAGCCTCGCTGAACCGGCGCACCGCGTTGGGATCGGAGAGCTGGTCGGCCGACAGGGTCACGCTGCCGGCGGCGGCGCGCGCCTGTGTAACCTTCACCAGCACGTCCTGTTCCTGCCTCGCATAACCCTTCACCGTGGAGACGAGGTTAGGGATCAGATCGGAGCGGCGCTGATATTCGTTCTGGACGTCCGCCCAGCGGGCCTTGGCCGCCTCCTCCGCGGTGGGGATGGTATTCACGCCGCAGCCGCCCAGGGCCAGCGCGGCGACGGGGGCGACGATGGCAAGGCGCGGGCGAAACATCGGGGCGGTCTCCGGGCGAAAAACGTTACGGCTACGCAGTTAGGATCGGCGGGTCGCTACCGCAATCCGCCTGCATGGCCTACAACGTACCTTGCAGACGAAGGATGCGCCGGGAAGGGGAGGCACATGCTGGCGGAATTCAAGACGTTCATCGCGCGCGGCAACGTGCTGGATCTGGCGGTGGCGGTGATCATCGGCGCGGCGTTCGGGCGGATCGTCTCCTCGCTGACCGACGACATCATCATGCCGATCGTCGGCCGGATCACCGGCGGGCTCGATTTCTCGGGATATTTCCTCCGGCTGGGGCCGGTGCCGCAGGGATATTCCGGATCCCCCGGCAATTATGCGGAACTGAAGAAAGCGGGCGTGCCGCTACTCGGTTATGGCGAGTTCCTGACGGTGACGGTCAATTTCCTGATCGTCGCGTTCGTGATCTTCCTGCTCGTCCGCGCCGTGAACCGGATGACCGAGCGGCAGCGCGTCGTCGAGGAGGCTGCACCGGCGGTCGAGCCGGCGGACGTGACGCTGCTGCGCGAGATACTGGAAGAGCTGAAGCGGCGCTGATCAGGCTGCGGCGAGGTCCTCCGCCACGCTGTCGGCCAGGCTCGTCCCGTCGAGGATGCGGGTCGTATCGTCGCGCACCACCAGCATCGCCCGGCGGATCGCGCACGTCGCCTCGTCCGCGCAATCGGCGCAGCGGCGGTAGGCGGTGCGGCTGACGCAGGGCACCAGCGCCAACGGCCCCTCGATCACGCGGATGATGTCGCCGAAGGAGATCAGGTGCGGCGGCCTTGCCAGCCGGTAGCCGCCCGTCTTGCCACGATGCGCGACGACGAGCCCGGCCTGCTTCAGATCGCCGAAGATGATCTCCAGAAACTTGCGCGGCACCACCGCCTCCTGCGCGATGCGGCTGAGCGGCAGGGGAACTTCGCGATCGGTGCGGGCGAGGAGAAGCATCGCGCGCAGGGCATAACGGGAACGCTGTGTTAACATAGGTGTCCGGCTACTTAGGCGTCCCGGCGGCCAAGGCAAGCCGCCATGGCCCTTTTCAAGGGCGCCGCCCGCGCCTATATCGTCGGGTGCCGGGTTCGCCCGGCTATGGTGATAAATGACTTCGTGTGAGACGCAGCGGACCCGGGGGCAGTACCCGGCGGCTCCACCATCAGCCGTCCTTGCAGGGCGGATGTTGATGGGGCCGAACCAGGATCGACGTGTGATCGAGTGCGATGTTTTTGCCCGGCGTGATTGAGCCGTAAAACCGATCAAAACCACAAGTGCCAACGACAACGAGGCGCTCGCGATTGCCGCGTAACTAAGTCCTCACGGACGAAGTTAAACGGACAAAAGCGCGGTTCGGGCCGCACCGGGCAACAGAAGCGGACACCGGCGGTACGGGGAGCACCGAGCAACAGAAGCTCCCCACTTATCTGCCGATCCCTGACCTGACCTGACCCGCCCGAACCCCGATCGGTGCGGGCGAAGCGCCGTCAGAAGCCGCCCGGCCCACCGCGAGCCGGGGCGGGGGGCGGCGCACTGTCGTGCCTTGCCGCGGCATGTCGTTCCGCGCGGGCCAGCAGCGCATCCAGATCCTCGCGGCTGATATCGAAGCTTTCGTGCATCTCCTCCAGCGCGGCATCGATGTCGGCAAGGTGGAGGCCGGCAGGCGCGGCCGTTGCGGGCAGATTCCCGGGGCGGTGCGGGTAGGATCGCGCGGTCGCCCGGTGGAAGAACATCGCCACCAGGATGAGCGCGATCGAGTTGATGCCGACCGGCGCGAACGCAAAGGCGTAGCCGGCGCTGTGGATCCCCTGGCTGCCGATCACTGCCGTCAGCGCGGCGGCGCCGCCCGGCGGGTGCAGGCAGCGCAGCAGCGACATGACGAGGATCGCCGCACCGACCGCGACTCCGGCGGCAACCGTGCCGTCGGGAATCACGTGGAAGGCGGTCACCCCGACCAGCGTCGACAGGATGTTGCCACCGATCACCGGCCAGGGCTGCGCCAGCGGACTTGCCGGCACCGCGAACACGAGAACCGCCGATGCGCCGAGCGGGGCGACGATGATCGGCAGATCCGCCGGGGGCAGTGGCAGCCCCGCACAGACCACGATCGTCAGCGCGATACCGATCGCCGCGCCCAGGCAGGCGATCAGTCTTTCCGGCAGGTTCGCGCCGGCAACGATGGGTTTGAAGAAGCTCACAATCATCCAGTCGGGCATTGGCGTCGGCGTCGCTGCCGGCTGGCGCCACATACAGAAAAGGGGGCCGCGAAGGCCCCCTTTCCGTTTGTAGTGCTGGTCCGCGGACGATCAGTCGTCGTTGCGGGTCAGGAAGGCGGGAGCGAACTCGGGCGCGGGGCCTTCGTCGTTGCCGCCGTCGCGGGGCGGGCGGGGGGCGCGCTCGGCACGCTCGCCGCCGTCACCACGATCCCGGCGCGGGCCGCGATCGCCACCATCCCGGCGCGGGCCACGCTCGCCGCCGCCGCCATCGCGACGGGGGCCACGATCGCGCTCGCCGCCGCGGTCACTACGAGGCCCACGGTCGCCACCGTCCCGCGGCTCGCGCGGGGGGCGGGTGTCCGCCAGTTCCTCGCCGGTCGCCTGATCGACGACGCGCATCGACAGGCGAACCTTGCCGCGCGGATCGATCTCGAGGACCTTGACCTTCACGTCCTGGCCTTCGGACAGCACGTCCTTCACCGACGCGACACGCTCGCTGGAAATCTCGGAGACGTGGACGAGACCGTCCTTGCCGCCCATGAAGTTCACGAACGCGCCGAAATCGACGATGTTGACGACCTTGCCGTCGTAGATCTTGCCGACTTCGGCCTCCTGGGTGATGCCCAGGATCCACTTGCGGGCCGCCTCGATCTTCTCCGGCTCGGACGAGCTGATCTTGACCGTGCCGTCATCGTCGATGTCGACCTTGGCGCCCGTCGTCGCGACGATCTCGCGGATGATCTTGCCGCCGGTGCCGATGATGTCGCGGATCTTGTCCTTGGGAACGGACATCGTCTCGATCCGCGGGGCGTGCGCCGAAAGCTCGCTGCGCGTGCTGTCGAGCGCCTTGGCCATTTCGCGCAGGATGTGCGCGCGGCCTTCGTTCGCCTGGGTCAGCGCGACCCTCATGATCTCCTCGGTGATCCCGGCGATCTTGATGTCCATCTGCAGGCTGGTGATGCCCTCGGACGTGCCGGCCACCTTGAAGTCCATGTCGCCGAGAAGATCCTCGTCACCGAGAATGTCGGAGATCACGGCAAAGTCGGTGCCTTCCAGGATCAGGCCCATGGCGATGCCCGAAACCGGGCGCTTCAGCGGAACGCCCGCATCCATCATCGCCAGCGAACCGCCGCATACCGTCGCCATCGAGGACGAGCCGTTCGACTCGGTGATGTCGGACAGGACGCGGATCGTGTACGGAAACTCCTCCTTCGACGGCAGCACCGGGTGCAGCGCGCGCCAGGCGAGCTTGCCGTGGCCGACTTCGCGGCGGCCCGGCGCACCGAAGCGGCCGACTTCACCGACCGAGTAAGGCGGGAAGTTGTAGTGGAGCATGAAGTTTTCGTAGCTCAGGCCGGTCAGGCCGTCGATCATCTGCTCGGCTTCCTTGGTGCCCAGCGTGGTCGTCACGATCGCCTGCGTCTCTCCGCGGGTGAACAGTGCCGAACCGTGCGCGCGCGGCAGGAAGTGGACCATCGATTCGATCGGACGGACCGTCTTCGTGTCGCGGCCGTCGATGCGGCGGCCTTCCTTCAGGATGGCGGTGCGGACGATCTCGCCTTCGAGCTTCTTGCCGAGCTTGGCGGCCTTCAGGCGGGTCGTGGCGTCGGCATCGGCGAAGTGGGCGTGCATCGCCTTCTTGGCCTGCGCGATCGCGGCGACGCGATCGGCCTTGCCGGTCAGCTTGTAGGCTTCGGTCAGGCCGTCGCCGATCAGGCTGCGGACCTGTGCCTTCAGCGCGCTGTCGTCGGAGACGGGGAGTTCCCACATGTCCTTGGCAGCCTGCTCGGCCAGGTTGATGACGGCCTCGACGATCTGCTTGCTGGCGGTGTGCGCGAACACGACCGCGCCTAGCATGACCTCTTCCGAAAGCTCCTTGGCTTCGGATTCGACCATCATCACGGCATCGTGCGTGGCAGCGACGACGAGATCCAGGTCGCCCGTCTTGATCTGGTCGAGCGTCGGGTTGAGGATATACTCGCCATCGATGTAGCCGACGCGCGCGGCGCCGATCGGCCCGAGGAACGGCACGCCGGAGATCGTCAGCGCGGCGGACGCGGCGACCAGCGCGAGCACGTCCGGCTCGTTCTCGCCGTCATAGCTCAGCACCTGGCAGATGACGTTGATTTCGTTGTAGAAGCCCTCGGGGAAGAGGGGGCGGATCGGCCGGTCGATCAGGCGGCTGGTCAGCGTTTCCTTTTCGGTGGCGCCGCGCTCACGCTTGAAGAAGCCGCCGGGGATGCGCCCCGCAGCCGAAAACTTTTCCTGATAGTGGACGGTGAGCGGGAAGAAATCCTGCCCGTCCTTGACGGAGCGGGCGGCGGTCACCGCGCACAGCACTACCGTCTCGCCCAGCGTCGCGAGAACCGCGCCGTCGGCCTGGCGCGCCACGCGCCCGGTCTCCAGCGTGAGCGTCTTGCCGCCCCACTGGATCTCTGTCTTTTTCACGTCGAACATACTGGCTTGCTGCCTTTGTCATGCCGGCAGCCCCATGCCGCCAGCGTCGGTCGTCGGGCGGCGCAACCGCACTCGCCCGAAACGGAAACGGCGCCCCTTCGGGGGCGCCGTCCGATTACTTGCGAAGCCCGAGCTTCGCGATGATGGCCTGGTATCGGCTCGCATCCTTCTTGCGAAGGTAATCGAGCAGCGACCGCCGCTTGTTGACCAGCATCAGCAGACCGCGCCGCGAATGGTTGTCCTTCGCGTGGATCTTGAAATGCTCGGTCAGGTTGACGATCCGCTCCGTCAGGATCGAGACCTGCACCTCGGGAGAGCCCGTATCGCCTTCCTGGCGAGCATGCTCGGTGATCAGTTCGGCCTTGCGCTCTGCGGTAATCGTCATGGTACTTCCTCCGACATCGGGAGATTGAGCCCGCGAACGACCCTGATCTCCACCCCGTCGCATTCGACGAGCGCGACCGGAACAGCACGGTCGATCGCAAGGTGGAGCCCGGGCGCTGCGGTCCCGATCAGCTTGCGCCCCTCGCGGAGTGCTTTCGCCTGATCGGGGGTGACGGGAAGAGCCGGGATGTCGTCCAGCCCCGCCGTCAACGGCAGGAGTGCCTGTTCAAGCAGGCGCGCATAGGCCAGATCGGCCAAATCGTCCAGCGAAATCGCGGGTTGCAGCCCGAACGGCCCGGCCTTCGTCCGCCGCAGCATCGTGACATGGCCGACGGTGCCGAGCGCCGCCGCGATGTCCCGCGCCAGGCTGCGAATATAGGTGCCCTTGGAAACGGTGCAGGCAAAGCTCGCCTCTTCCAGCGTCTCGCCCTCCGGCATGGCGATGACGGCAAGGTTGTGGATCGTCACGTCGCGCGTCGCCAGGACCACATCCTCGCCGGCACGGGCCAGATCGTAGGCACGCCGGCCGTCCACCTTCAGCGCCGAATAAGCCGGGGGGACCTGCGCGATCGGCCCGGTGAAACGCGGCAGCACCGCCGCCACCGCGGCGGGGGTGGGGCGCACGGCGGAGGTGGCGATCACCACGCCTTCCAGATCCAGCGTGTCGGTCTGCGCGCCGAAGCGGATCGTGAACGCATAGGCCTTGTCCGCATCCAGCATTCGCCCGGACAGCTTCGTCGCCTCCCCCAGAGCCACCGGCAGCACGCCCGAGGCGAGCGGATCGAGCGTGCCGCCATGGCCGACCTTGACCTTGGGATAGCCGCCGCTGCGCAGCGCCCGCTTGACCGCGGAGACGATCTGCGTCGATCCCGGCCCGACCGGCTTGTCGATGATCAGCCAGCCGTTCACGCGGCTGCCTTCCCCGGCCACTCGTCGGCAAGGATCGAGTAGATCGCCGTATCGCGGGCATGGCCCTTCCAGGTGACCTGGTTCTTGCGCAGAACGCCCTCCCGCACCGCGCCGAGCTTCGCCATCGCCGCCTGGCTTCGCGTGTTGCGCACGTCGACGCGGAACTCGCAGCGGGTGAAGCCCGCGGCAAAGGCGTTGGTGAGCAGCAGATCCTTGAACCGGCGGTTGATGCCGGTGCCGCGTGCCTCCGGCGCGAGATAGGTCATGCCGATCTCCAGCGCGGCGTGCGCCGGCACGATCACCGTATAGCCCGTCATGCCGACGAGGACGCCGCCGGCAAAGGCGGCAAAGATCGCGCGGTTCTCGCCATTCATCGCCGTGTCGAAGGTCGCGTCGAAATGCTCGCCGAACCAGCTGATCAGGTACATCTGCCAGATCGCCGGATCGGCAGCGCAGGCAGCGCGCAGCGGCTCGCGATGCTCCTCGGCCAGTGGCTCCAGATGCACGACGCCGTCGCCAAGGGCGGAAACCAGGGCAGCGGGATCAGCCACGATGTTTCTCCAGGAAATGCCGCCTGCACAAGGCGACGTAGCGATCGTTGCCGCCGATCTCGGTCTGCGCGCCCTCGGCGACGGCCTGGCCTGCGGCATCGACGCGCAGGTTCATCGTCGCCTTGCGCCCGCACGCGCAGACCGCCTTCAGCTCGATCAGCGCGTCCGCCAGCCCGAGCAAGGCGGCGCTGCCCTCGAACAGTTGCGCGCGGAAATCGGTGCGCAGCCCGTAAGCGAGGACCGGGATGCCCATCCGGTCCGCGATCTCGGCCAGTTGCAGCACCTGGCGCCGGGTGAGGAACTGCGCCTCGTCGACCAGCACGCAGTGGAGCGGGCCGTCGGCGAGCCTGGCGGCGGCCAGCGCGGCAAGGTCGGTGTCGGGTCCGAAGGAAAGGGCGGGCGCGGACAGGCCGATGCGGGAGCTGATCGCGTGCGGCGCGGCGCGATCGTCGATCGCGGCGGTCAGCAGCATCGTCGTCATGCCGCGCTCGCGATAGTTGAAGTCGGCCTGGAGCAGGTTGGTCGACTTTCCCGCATTCATCGAGGCGTAGTAGAAATAGAGCTTGGCCAGGGCGGCGTCGCGTCTGTCATGCGCCGCTGGCGCACGCAACCTCGCGCCGCGGATCAGTCGGCGGCAGTGTCGGGCACGCCTGCATCGCCCTGGCCGTCACCGGCAAGGTCGCGCGCCACGTCCGGGCGGCGGAGCAGCTGGTCGATATGGGTGCCCTCGTCGAAGCTCTCGTCGATCAGGAACTTCAGCTTGGCGGCGAAGCGCGTGTTCACGCGGGACGCGACTTCGGACTGGAGGTAGGCCGTGTTGGTGCGCAGCGCCTTCAGCACCACCGCCTCGTCGCTGCCGAGCAGCGGCTTCACGAACGCGGTGGCGTGACGCAGATCGGTCGACATCCGCACCTCGGTCACGGAAACCATGTGCTTGGTCAGCGTCTCGTCGTGCACGTCGCCGCGCATCAGCACGTCGGACAATGCATGCCGCACCTGTTCGCCGACGCGAAGCAGGCGGACGGACTTGCCTTCGGGGGTTTCGTTGCGGCGCATTCTTGGCTTCCGCTTCTGGAAATCAGCCGCGCCGACCGAGCGAGAACAGCAAGGTCGTTACGGTCATGAAGAGGGTGAAGAGCAGGAGGAACGGGAGAAAGGCGAGGCGGACGATGCCGCTCTGCCAATCTCCCGTCCAATCCCGCATCTGGCGCGGCTCAGAGCGTCCGCGCACGCTCCTCGACCTCGAACGTCTCGACGATATCGCCCGGCTTGATGTCGGTCGAACCCTCGATCGTGATGCCGCACTCCAGCCCGGCGCGCACTTCCGGCACGTCGTCCTTGAAGCGGCGCAGCGACGCGATCGATCCGTTGTAGATGATGACGTCGTCGCGCAGGATGCGGGCGCGCAGCTTCTGGCGGATATAGCCCTCGAGCACGAGCAGGCCGGCGGCCTTGCCGTGCTTGCCGGCCGAGAAGACCTCGCGGATCTCGGCACGGCCGACGACATGCTCCAGATATTCCGGGCCGAGCTCGCCCGCCATGCCGGCGCGGATCTCGTCGAGGAGGTCGTAGATCACGTCGTAATATTTGAGGGCGACACCGTCGCGGGTGGCGAACTCGCGCGCCTTGGCGTTGGCGCGGACGTTGAACCCGATGATCGGCGCGCGGCTGGCGGCCGCGAGCGTCACGTCGCTCTCGGTGATGCCGCCGACGCCGTAGTGCAGGATCCGCGCGCGGATATCCGCGGTGGAGATCTTGTTGAGCGAGCCGACGATCGCCTCGACCGACCCTTGCGTGTCGGCCTTGACCACCAGCGGATACTCGATCGCCTGCTTCTCCTTGAGCGCGGAGAACATCGATTCCAGGCTGGCCGGGGTCGATGTCGTGCGCTTGGCCTGGATCACCGAGGCACGATACGCCGCAACCTCGCGGGCGCGGGCCTCGTTCTCGACGACCGACAGCGGATCGCCCGCGTGCGGCACGCCGGTCAGGCCGAGCACCTCGACGGGGACGGACGGACCCGCCTCCTTCACCTGCTGGCCCTTGTCGTTGACCATCGCGCGAACCTTGCCGCTCTCCGCGCCGACGACGAAGATGTCGCCGACCTTGAGCGTGCCGCGGCGCACCAGCACCGTCGCCACCGGGCCGCGGCCCTTGTCGAGCTTGGCCTCGACAACCGTGCCTTCGGCCGCGCGTTCCGGGTTGGCGCCCAGTTCGAGCAGATCTGCCTGGAGCTGGATCTTCTCGATCAGATCCTCGAGCCCGGTGCGCTTGAGCGCCGAGACCTCGACCTCCTGGACGTCGCCGCCCATGCTCTCGACCTGCACGTCCTGCTGGAGGAGCGCCTCGCGCACCTTCTGCGGATTGCCGCCGGGCTTGTCGACCTTGTTGATCG
>NZ_JAQGLK010000200.1 GCF_028292925.1 Sphingomonas bacterium | reverse complement strand
CCCGGCGTCGTCGCCCGCTCTCAGCAACGGCTCAGGGCCCGGGGACCGGCCGTCTCAGTTGGCCTGAAACCAGCGGTAGGTTTCCGCGACGCCCGCCTCAAGCGTGGTGCGGGGCTTCCATCCGAGCGCAGCAAGCTTGTCCGCGCTCATCAGCTTGCGCGGCGTGCCATCCGGCTTGGTCAGATCGTGGACGATCTCGCCCGCGAACCCGACGACGTCGCAGACCAGCCGGGTCAGTTCCAGAATGGTCACGTCCTCGCCCGACCCGACATTGACATGCACGTCGTCCGAATAGCGGATCATCAGCTCGACACAGGCATCGGCGCAATCGTCGACATACAGGAATTCGCGCCGGGGGCTGCCCGTGCCCCACATCTCGATGCTTTCCGCACCTCGAAGCTTGGCCTCATGCGCCTTGCGGATCAGCGCGGGCATGACGTGGCTGGATCGCAGATCGAAATTGTCACCCGGCCCGTAGAGGTTGGTGGGCATGGCGGAGATGAAGTCGCGCCCATATTGGCGGCGATACGCCTGGGCGAGCTTGATCCCGGCGATCTTGGCGATCGCGTACCATTCGTTGGTCGGCTCGAGCGGGCCGGTCAGGAGCGCCTCTTCCGGAATCGGCTGCGGCGCGAACTTGGGATAGATGCAGCTCGATCCCAGGAACAGCAGCTTGGCGACATCCACGCGATGCGCCGCCTCGATGACGTTCGCCTCGATCATCAGGTTTTCGTAGAGGAAGTCGGCAGGCAGGCTGTCGTTCGCCAATATCCCGCCGACCTTCGCCGCAGCCAGGAACACAGCATCGGGACGCTCGCGCGCGAACCAGCTTCGCACCTGCGCCTGATCGAGCAGGTCGACCTCGGCGCGGGTGGTCGTCAGCACCTCGCAATTCTCGCGCGCCAGCCGGCGCACGATCGCGCTGCCGACCATCCCGCGATGTCCTGCGACGTAGACCCGCTTGCCCGCCAGCGCGTACACTGCCTCAGGCGCCCTTTGCGATCGGCGCGTCGCGCATGATCTTCAAATCCTCCTCGACCATCTCACGGGCGAGTTCGCGGACCGGCATCTCGTGCGTCCAGCCCAGCTTCTCGCGCGCCTTGGTCGGATCGCCGATCAGCAGATCGACCTCGGTCGGGCGGAAATAACGCGGATCGATCTCGACCAGGCACCGGCCGCTTTCGGTGCAATAGCCCTTCTCGTTCACGCCTTCGCCTTCCCAGCGCAGGGTGATGCCGCAATCGGCAAACGCCCATTCCACGAAGGTCCGAACCGGCGTGGTCTCGCCCGTCGCGAGAACATAATCGTCGGGCTCGTCCTGCTGGAGCATCAACCACATGCCACGGACGTAATCCCGCGCGTGGCCCCAGTCGCGCTTGGCGTCCAGGTTGCCGAGGTACAGCTTGTCCTGGCGGCCAAGGCTGATCGCCGCGGCCGCGCGCGTGATCTTGCGCGTGACGAAGGTCTCGCCGCGCAGCGGGCTTTCATGGTTGAACAGGATGCCGTTCGACGCATGGATGCCGTACGCTTCGCGGTAGTTTACGGTGATCCAGTACGCATAGAGCTTCGCCGCGCCATAAGGCGAACGCGGATAGAAGGGGGTGGTCTCGCGCTGCGGGACTTCCTGAACCAGCCCGTAAAGCTCGGACGTGGAAGCCTGGTAGAAGCGGGTGGTCTTCTCCCGGCCGAGGATACGGATCGCTTCCAGGAGGCGCAGGACGCCGATCCCGTCCGCGTTGGCGGTATATTCGGGCGTCTCGAAGCTCACCTGGACGTGGCTCTGCGCGGCCAGATTGTAGATCTCGTCGGGCTGCGTTTCCTGGACCAGACGAATGAGGTTGGTCGAATCCGTCATGTCGCCGTAGTGAAGCGAGAAGCGGGGACTTTCGACGTGCGGGTCCTCGTAAATTTCCTCGATACGGCCAGTATTGAACGACGAGGAACGGCGCTTCAGGCCGTGGACCCGGTAGCCTTTGTCGAGCAGAAGCTGCGCGAGGTATGCGCCATCCTGGCCCGTCACGCCCGTGATGAGCGCCGTCTTCTGCGTCGCCATTTTGTAGTAACCCCGGCTGTTCGAAAGAAAGGGAAGGTGAATTCCCGCTTCGGCTGCGTTAGCTCAAGTCACCCCGCAGGGCAACATTTCACCATTTCGGACAGAGGCGCGACGCCTTGCCCCGGGGCTGCGGAATATCGCGGCATCAAGCCCCGCGGCCATGTCACCGGGCGGACCCGCTCGCCCGAAAGGGTTCCGGGACGATCGGTTCCGCGCGGATGCGCTTGCCGGCAATCTCCGCTGCGGCGCGGGCCAGTTCCGTCTCCCGCTCACGCCACGCCGGGTGGGTGGAATCGGCGAAGGGGCCCCCATCGTGCCGGCTACCCTCGCGCCGCCAGAACGCCGCGGCGGCCGTGGGATCGTAGCCGGCCCGCGCGGCAAGATAGACGCCGAGATAATCCGCCTCCGCCTCCGTCACCCGGACCTTGCGCGCCTTCGCCCCGATCCGGGAGAAGATGCCCTTGCCGATGCCCTGCCCGGCAAGCGTGCGACGGTGGCCGAGGATGTTGTGTGCGATCTCGTGGCCGATTAGCGCGGCCAGTTCGTCGTCGCTGCGAGTGGCATCGGCAAGCGCGGTGGTGATCGCGACCGCCTGGCCATCGGACCAGGCGTTGAAGTCGTTGCCGGGTTCGAGCTGCACGGTTGATGCACAGGCGGGTGCCGGTTGCAGTTGGATGTTGCGCGCCACCCCGTCGCTGGCGACCTCCAGCAAGACCGCGCCCTGTTCCATCGCCGCCTGGAGCCGCGCCTCGATATCCTCCGTCGCCTCGTTGCCCTGGCGGCGGCGGTCTGGCGACGCTGGGCGGATCTCCGCCACGGGCACACCCCCAATGGCGCGGATGGTATCGCCGGCGCGAATGCCGGCCAGGGCAGCGGGGCTGCCGGGCGCAACCGCGAGCACCACCGGGCGACCGGCAAAGCCGAATGCGCGGGCCGCCGCGGGCCGCAGCTCGGCCGAATATTGGCGGACGTCGTGGAAAAGCAGCCCGCTTGCCGGAGCGGTCTCCCGGCAGAGCGGCACACCGCCGGCGAGCAGGCGGAAGGCGATAGCCCCGACCCGCCCGTCCGCCTGCGCCAGCCTTTCGAGCATCGCCTCCGCTTCACCGGCAGGCGACGATAGCGTCGCCGCGGCCACGGCCGTAACAGCTGTGCATGCGATGACGGCCGCCGCGATCGGGCGGTAACGCCGGATCATGGGGGAAGGATAAGGGATGCGCGCCGCGCGTCAGGCCGCGGCGCGGCGTTCGACATGCGGCACGACGCCGCGGCCGATGCCATGATACTGAAGCCCGGCGCGGGTGGCCTCGTCGGGCGTGTAGATGTTGCGCAGATCGACCAGGATCGGCTCCGCCAGGATGGAGGCGACACGCTTCAGATCGAGCGCCCGGACTTCGTCCCACTCGGTAACGATGACCAGCGCGTCGGCGCCCTCCACGGCAGCATAGGCATCGTCGGCGAACTCGACCGAGCGGAGCAGCGGCCGGGCCTGCCCCATCCCCTCGGGATCATAAGCGCGCACCGTCGCGCCGGCATCCTCCAGCGCCTGGATCAGCGCCAGAGACGGCGCATCGCGCATATCGTCCGTATTGGGCTTGAAGGTCAGCCCGAGCACCGCGATCGTGCGGCCCCGCACATCGCCGCCCATCGCCCGGATCACCTTGCGCCCCATCGCCCGCTTGCGCGCATCGTTGACCTGCACGACCGCCTCGACGATCCGCAGCGGGGATTCGTAATCCTCCGCGGTCTTCAGCAGGGCCAGCGTGTCCTTGGGGAAGCAGGAGCCGCCGTAACCCGGCCCGGCGTGGAGGAACTTCGAACCGATCCGGTTATCCAGCCCGATCCCGCGCGACACGTCCTGCACCTGCGCGCCGACCATCTCGCACAGGTCGGAAAGCTCGTTGATAAAGGTGATCTTGGTCGCCAGGAATGCGTTGGCAGCATATTTCGTCAGCTCGGCCGTCCGGCGGCTGGTGAAGAGGATCGGCGCCTGATTCAGGCAGAGCGGCCGGTATATTTCGCGCATGATCATGATCGCCGCCTCGTCCTCGCTCCCGATGACGATGCGATCGGGGCGCTTGAAGTCCGCGATGGCGGCGCCTTCGCGCAGGAATTCCGGATTGGAGACCACCCACGCCGCGGCATTCGGGGCGACCTCCCGGATGATTCGCTCCACCTCGTCGCCGGTGCCGACAGGCACGGTCGACTTGGTGACGATCACCGCCGGCTTGCGCAGCGCCGCGGCGATCTCCCGCGTCGCGGCGAAGACGTGGCTCAGGTCGGCATGGCCATCCCCCCGACGCGACGGGGTGCCGACCGCGATGAACACGGCATCGGCGTCCGCAACGCCCGCGGCAAGATCGGTCGTGAAGGACAGCCGACCACCGCGCACGTTGCCGCCGACCAGCTCCGCCAGACCGGGCTCGTAGATTGGCATGATGCCCTGTTCGAGCGCCGCGATCTTGGCCGCGTCGCGATCGACGCAGACCACCGAGTGACCGAAATCGGAGAAACATGCGCCCGAGACGAGCCCGACATACCCTGTTCCGACCATCGTAATACGCATCACCAGCTCCTCATCATCGGCCCCCGACCCCATCGGCGACGATCAGGGTGTGCGCGAATCCCGGCGGCAGCCTGCGGTCGCATCATGCGTGCGTGCCACAGCCCATCGTCCGCTAACCTTCAACCGCACAGCCGTCAACGTGCCGGCCGGGCAGGTGTGCGCCGATCGCGCCCGGCGTTGCGGCCGATCGAGCATTTGATTTCATGGACAAAGTAGCCCGGCCTTCGAGATCCCGTTGCCGGTGCGGGCGGCCGGCAACCCGGCGCATCGCGCTTGGTTTACCGGATCGGTTAAAAGGCGTTGCGGTGGACGAGAACCTTGAAGGTCGCGACGATGATCGAGATATCCCGCCACATCGTCCAGCCGGCCTGATATTCCAGATCCGCCTGGAGCCGGTTGATCAGATCCGCGCGGCTGTGGGTCGCGCCGCGAAAGCCGCGCACCTGCGCCAGCCCGGTCAGTCCGGGCTTGGAGGCATGCCGGTGCCAGTAGCGACTGTCGATATCCCAGAACAATGCGTCCCCCGCGACCGAGCCGAGCGCATGGGGCCGCGGCCCGACAAGGCTCATCTCGCCCCGTATCACGTTCAGGATCTGCGGCAGCTCGTCCAGGCTGGTCCTGCGGATCAGGTGGCCGAAAGGCGTGATCCGATCGTCGTCGCGGGAGGCGGACCGGTTGCCGGCCCCATCCGCCCGATCTGCGCGCATGCTGCGGAACTTGTAGATGTTGAACAGCCGGTTGCCCCGCCCCAGCCGCGGCTGAACGAAGAAAACCGGACCCGGCGAGCTGTACTTTATGCAGGCTGCAATGATCAGCATCAGCGGGCTCAGCAGCAGGAGCGCGCTGAGCGCGATCGACAGATCCAGCCCGCGCTTGAGGACGCGATCCCGCAGGCCGAGCGATCCGGTGGCGACGACCATCGTCGAGAATCCGGCGTACCCGCTCGTGCCGATCGCGCCCAGTTCATCGACCTCGGCGGCCAGCAACTCGCCGGCGATGTTCGCGCCTTTCAGCGCCAGCGCCCAGTTCGCGCGAGCCTCCAGCGGGCAGGCCACGATCACCCGGTCGGCGTTCTTGAGCAGCCGGCCGATACGATCGAGCATCATCGGATCGCTCATGTCGGGCCGCAGATCGACGGCCCGCGCATCGATAACGAACGCGCCCCGCGCCACCGCGCAGTCGCACCCGTCCTTGATCACGATCTCGCTCAGCGGCGATCCGTCGCACCAGCGATCGGCCAGCAGACCCAGCAGCTTGCGGCCGACCACGATCAACGCCGCCGCCCCCGCCGCGCCGACGCCCAGCGCGATGCGCGACATCTCCATGCTGGATCGCAGATAGAAAGCGAGAAACGTCACCGCCGCGACGGCGAAGGCCAGCGACGATACCGCGCGGAACATGCCGCGGCGGCTGGCGATCAGCACATCCAGGCAATAAGCGCGGCTGTTCACCGCCGTGCCGAGGTAGATCGGCAGCAACACCAGCGCCATGTTCATGCCGTGCGAGTGGAACGGGACGCCGAACCGAAGGACGTTCGCCACCACGAAGCCGAGGAACAGGGCCGCCACGTCGACGAGCATCAGCGCCAGATAGAGACGAAGCCGCAGCGGCTCCTTCGAAGCGGGGCCGGTCAGTACCCGCCTGCCGCCCTTCCGGGCCACGGCGCCCTCAATCTCCCCGGTCAAGAAATTCACGCCTACCTCCGCTCGCCGCTGGCCCGCCTGCGCGTGCCGGACGATCCTCAAGACCCGCCACCAAAATGGACGCATTGCAAGTCCATAATGAAACCGTTAACCACTTAGCGTCCTCTCTAAGCCAAATTCCTTACCAGAAGTGGACGGCCGACCGGTCAATCGCCGGCCTCGATCCGCGCACCGACCGATCGGCCCGGCGGCTGGGGATGATCGCCGGCACGGCCCGCATCACGGTCAGGCGATCGCCCCCACCGTGCGTAGGTGGCTTGGCGAATGCCGCGTGTTCCGCCACATGCCGATCCGGCCCAGGGGCAACCCGTCCAGGCGAAACAGGATGATCGGAGTGCGATGACGGGCACGCGGCCGCGGCGCATTCTCGTTACCGGCGGGGCCGGGTTCATCGGATCGGCA
>NZ_JAQGLK010000179.1 GCF_028292925.1 Sphingomonas bacterium | reverse complement strand
ATGCGCCGCGCTGGATGCCCCCCGCCGAAGCGCCGCGGGCGGCGTCGCTGCCTCGCGGTGCGACCTGGCCCAAGGCTGCGCCGCCTGCGCCGCCTGCGCGCGAACCTGTCCCGCAATCTCCCGCCTGGACTGCCCCGCTGCCGCCCTTGTCTGCCGGTCCTGTCGGCCCGCGCCTGCGCCTCGATCTGCCGCCGCCGGAACCGGAAACGCTCACGCCGGTCATCGTGCCGGGCTCCGGCCGCTCGCTTGCACCGGCCGATCCGGGGCCGTGGGCCGATGTACCGCCGCCCTGATGCGTGATGCGTGATGCGCGTCGCCGCTGGCGCCAGCGGCGGGGCGGGGTTATCAGGCGCCGTCCACCGCCGCCCATCCACCGACCTCCAGAGCCCGAGAAGCGAACTTACCCGATGAAGCTTTATCGCACCCCCGCCGCCCTGCTCGCCGCCGCGCTCGCTTTTCCGGGCGAGGCCGCCGCGCCGCCGTTCGACACGCCCGCGCCGGTGGCGTTCATGAAGGACCTGTCGTCGGGTGCGATCCTCTACGCCAAGGATGCCGACCGCCGGATGCCGCCGGCTTCGATGGCCAAGATGATGACCGTCTATGTGGCCTTCGATCTCATCAAGAAGGGTGAGCTGAAGCTGGACCAGATGGTGACGGTGCACCCGGAAACGTGGCGCCGCTGGCATGGGCCGGCCGCCGGATCGACGATGTTCCTCTCCCCGGGCGAGCAGGTGAGCGTATCGAACCTGCTGCACGGCATCGTCACGCTTTCCGGCAACGATGCGTGCGTCGTGCTGGCCGAGGCGATCTCCGGCACGGAGCCGGCCTTCGCCCAGTTGATGAACCAGCAGGCCAAGAAGATCGGCCTGGCAAACTCGCGGTTCGGCAACTCGAACGGCTGGCCGGACGGCGGGCAGACCTTCGTCACCGCGCGTGATCTTGGCACGCTCGCCGAGGCGACGGTTCGCGATCATCCCAAGCTCTACAAGACCTACTACAGCCAGCGGGAATTCACCTGGGGCAAGACATTGGGCGCCGGTGCGGACATCACCCAGGCGAACAGGGATCCGCTGCTTGGCCGGGTCGATGGCGCCGACGGCCTGAAGACCGGCCACACCGAGGAGGCGGGCTACGGCTTCACCGGATCGGCGGAGCAGGGCGGGCGTCGGCTGGTGATGGTGCTGGCGGGCCTTACCTCCGCCAATCAGCGGATCGAACAGTCGGTAAGCTTCATGAACTGGGGCTTCCGGGCGTGGAAGGCGCAGCCGATCGTCGCGCGGGGCAAGCGCGTCCAGACCGCGGAAGTGCAGTTGGGCGATGCCCGCACGGTGGGCCTGGTAGCGC
The DNA here is from genome assembly GCF_028292925.1 of Sphingomonas bacterium. Lineage (GTDB taxonomy): Bacteria > Pseudomonadota > Alphaproteobacteria > Sphingomonadales > Sphingomonadaceae > JAQGLK01. The sequence goes on along the minus strand of NZ_JAQGLK010000179.1, from coordinate 3,187 downwards.
CGCACGACCTGGCGGTGACGGTGCCCAGCGGCCTCGGCAGCGAGATGAAGGTTCGGGTCGTCTATTCGGGGCCGATCAAGGCGCCGATCGCCGCCGGCCAGCATATCGCGGATCTGGTCGTCGCCACCCCCGACATGCCGGTGCAGCGCCTGCCGCTGGTAGCCGAAAGCGCGGTGGGCGAGGCGGGCCTGTTCGCGCGCATCGGATCCGGTTTCCGCTGGCTCTTCGGCCTCGCCTGAGCATCCGGGAAGCAAGGCGGTGACGGGTCGTTTTCTCACGCTCGAGGGCGGCGAGGGGGTCGGCAAGTCGACCCAGGCACGTCGCCTCGCCGCCGCCCTGCGGGCGCGTGGGCTCGATGTGGTCGAAACCCGCGAGCCGGGGGGGAGCGCGGGCGCGGAGGCCATCCGCGCGATGCTGCTGCAGGGTGATCCGGATCGCTGGACCGCGCGATCGGAGGCGCTGCTGTTTGCCGCGGCGCGGGCGGATCACGTTGCCCGCACGATCCGGCCGGCGCTGGAGGCCGGACGCTGGGTGGTGTGCGACCGCTACCTGGATAGCTCGCTCGCTTACCAGGGCAGCGCCGACGGTATCGGCGAGGAGGCCATCCGTATGCTCCACACCGTGAGTAGCGAGGGGCTGCTGCCCGATCGCACCTTCCTGCTCGAGATCGAGAGCGGCATTGCGGCATCGCGCGAAGGGGCGCGGGATGGCGGCCGGCGCGATCGCATCGGCGGGCGGCAAAACGATTATCACCAGAATGTGGCCGCCGCATTCCGCCGATTGGCGGACGCGGAGCCGGCGCGTATCCGGACGATCGATGGCTCCGGCTCGCCCGATTCCGTAACGACGCGGATGATTGCCGCGCTCGCGGATCTGCTGTGAACCCGATCCGCGGCCACGATGGTGCCTTGGCGGCGTTTCGTGAAGCGGCGGCGTCCGGGCGACTCCACCATGCCTGGCTGCTGGCCGGGCCGGAGGGCATCGGCAAGGCGAGCTTTGCCTATGCACTGGCGCGCCGCCTGCTGGCCGAGGCGGCAGGGCCGGCGCTGGGGGGGGAGGGGCTGGATGTGCCGGACGATCACCCGATCGCCAGCCTTCTGGCAGCGGGCAGCCACCCCGACTTCAAGCATCTGCAGCGCCTGCCGAAGGACGGCACGGGGGATCTTGCCCGCAACATCAACGTCGGCCAGATCCGGGCGCTTCAGGGCCTGCTCGGATCGACGCCGTCCATGTCCGACCGGCGGATCGTCCTGGTCGACTCGGTCGACGATCTGGAGCCCTCCGGCGCCAACGCGCTGCTGAAAAACCTGGAGGAACCGCCCGCCGACTGCCTCTTCCTCCTCGTCAGTCACGCGCCTGGCCGCTTGTTGCCGACGATCCGGTCGCGCTGCCGCATGCTGCGCCTCCAGCCGCTGGGGGTGGAGGACATGCGGGCGGTCCTGCTTCAAACGATGCCGGACGCCGACCCGGCCGAGATCGACACGCTGGCACCCATCGCCAACGGCGCGCCGGGGCGGGCGATGCACTTTGCCGGGCTCGATCTGGGCGCGCTGGAGGATGCGATGTCCGGGCTCCTCATCGATGGAGATCCGAGCAATGCCGCCCGCGTCCAGCTCGCCCGCAAGCTCGCGACCAAGCCGGCACGACTGCGGTATGAGGCGTTCCTGGCGCGCGTGCCGGGCCGCATCGCCGAACATGCCCGCCACCTGGAAGGCGAAGCACTGCCGCCTGCGATCGAGGCATGGCAGCGTGCCCGTGCGCTCGCTGCCAGTGCGCCGCGCCTGACGCTCGATCCGCAGAGCGTCGTGTTCGAGCTGTGCGGGTTGCTCGCGGCGCTTGCCCCTCGCCACGCGACCGCTAAAGCCTGAGCCATGGGCGACCCTTTCTATATCACCACCGCGATCAGCTACCCCAATGGGCGGCCCCACATCGGCCATGCCTATGAGGCGATCGCCGCCGACGCGATCGCGCGCTTTCACCGGCTGGACGGGCGCGACGTCTTCCTGATGACGGGGACGGACGAGCATGGCTTGAAGATGGCCCAGGCGGCCCGCGACCGCGGCATCGATCCCCGCACGCTCGCCGACGAAATGTCGGTCCATTTCCGTGATATGGATGATGCTCTCAACATCTCCTACGATCGCTATATCCGCACGACCGAACCGGCCCACTATCTCGCCAGCCAGGCTCTGTGGCAGGCGATGGAGGCGAATGGCGATCTGTATCTCGGCCGCTACGAAGGGTGGTATTCGGTTCGCGACGAGGCCTTTTACGACGAGGCCGAACTGATCGAGGGCACAGCCGGCGAACGGCTGTCTCCACAGGGCACACCGGTCGAGTGGACAATCGAGGAGAGCTGGTTCTTCCGCCTGTCCAACTATGCGGATCGCCTGCTCGCCCTTTACGATGCGCAGCCCGACTTCATTCGCCCCGAAGGGCGGCGCAACGAGGTGCTCAGCTTCGTCCGGGGCGGGCTTTCGGACCTGTCGATATCACGGACCAGCTTCGACTGGGGCGTGCCTGTGCCGGGAAGCCCCGGGCACGTGATGTACGTCTGGGTCGACGCGCTCACCAATTACCTGACCGGCACCGGATATCCCGACAAGACAGACAATTACGAGCGGTTCTGGCCAGCGGATGTACACATCATCGGCAAGGATATCGTCCGTTTTCACGCGGTATATTGGCCGGCCTTCCTGATGTCGGCAGGCCTGCCGGTGCCCCGGCAGGTGTTCGGGCACGGCTTCGTCCTCAACCGCGGCGAGAAGATGTCGAAGTCGGTCGGGAATGTAGTCGATCCGCTGGCGATGGCCGAAACGTACGGCGTCGATCAGCTGCGCTATTTCCTGCTGCGGGAGGTAAGCTTCGGCCAGGACGGCAGCTACAGCCACGATGCGATCGTCGCCCGAACCAACGCGGATCTGGCAAATGGCCTCGGCAACCTGGCCCAGCGATGCCTCAGCATGATTGCCAAGAATTGCGGCGGTGCCGTTCCGGCCGCGGGGCCGATGATCGCGGAAGACCTTGCCCTTGGCGCCGCCATCGACGCTGCCGAACAGGCGATGCGGACGCACATGGCGACGTTCGCGCTCCATTCGGCGCTCGCCGCCATCTGGGAGGCGGTGTCCGCCGCCAACGTCTACTTCGCCGAACAGGCGCCCTGGACGGTGCGCAAGACCGATCCTGC
>NZ_JAQGLK010000165.1 GCF_028292925.1 Sphingomonas bacterium | reverse complement strand
ACGTCCTTCACATCGTCGGCCATTCCCTTTTTCTCTTCCTCAAGCCGTTCGATGCGTTCGATGAAGAGGCGCAGCTGATCGCTGGCTACCGTGTCGGACATGGGAGATCCTCGCTTGTGAAAGGCTGGCCGGCGTGCGGCCGGCGGAGCGGGTTGAGGTGGCGACCGGAGCGCCAGAGATCCGCGGCGAGCCGATCCCGCACGATCAGGAAGGCGTTCGCCTGATCGCGGGGCAGATCGCTGATACGGGTGGGCACGCCGCGCGCGATCACGGGCGCGAGCCCCGCGCGCTGCCCGCGTCGGCCGGGTTGTCGGCGCGGAAGAAGGCGGCGGCGGAACCGGCGTAGAGCAGCATGGCGGCGCCGATAGCGATGCCGCCGAACGTTACCGGATCGGTGCAGGCGAGAACGGCGAGCAAAGTCGCGACCGCGGCGAGCGCCATGCCGACGAAGCGCGCGGCCGCTGCGCCGTCCCCGTCGGCGCGGACATGCCGGCAGCGTGGGCAGTGGCAGTTGCGCGCGTGGGCGCCTGCCCGCGCCATGAGGCTGGTGCGAGCGATCATGCCGCCCTCCGGATCACGTCTGCCTTCACCTTCTCGATGCAGACGGTGCAGATCCGATCGGCGGTGATCGTGCAGATCGTGCCATTCTGGTGGGTGCAGAAATTATGGGTGTCGCACCCGCAGCCATGGCACAGCCGCGGGTGCCGGGAGGGCGCCTGCTCGCACAGCTGGCGGTAGACGGACGCGTCGAACGGGAAGGCGCGGGACAGCGTCTCAGCGATGTGCGGCTTCACGGTCACGCCCGGAGTTTCGAACATGCGCAAGTTCGATTCGACGTCGGCACGCTGATCCTCGCGCTTGTAGAAGGGCCGGGCAGCCTGCGCGATGGTCAGCCCCGCAGCTTCGCGGCGCAGCCTGATATAATCGGCGGGGAGCATGGGCCCCGCGAACGGCGACGAGAACAAGTCGGTCGACATAGCCGGTCCTTTCAGGCGCGGGAGGCGGCGCCGGGGCGGCGCAGCAGATCGGAGATGTTCGGGGCAGCGAGTGCCGTGACGAGCGGCCGCGAGACGCAGGCGGTGCAGAGATCCGGCTCCGCCCAGGCGCAGGGCCCGGCGTCCCCGATGCAGGCGTCCATCCAGCTGCAGGCGCAGACGCGGCAGAGTGCGGGGACGGCCAGCCCGGCGACAAGCTGGCGGTAGACGTAGCGATCGACGGGGAACGCCCGCTCGCTGATCCGCGTCAGCGACGCATCCTCGGCGACGATGCGATCCGCCTCGATCTCGCGGACGAAGTTGGCCGTGAGGTGAACCGCTCCCCAGCCAGGGGCGACGATCCGTTCCGCGACGTCGTCGATCGAGAGCGCAGCAGCCTCTCGGCGCTTCTGAAAATACTTTCCAGCGGTCAGCACGGTGGGTCTCCTGAGGACGGGATCAGCGGCGCGCGGCGGCGGCGCGGGCGAAGATCGCGGCGAGGATGAAGGGAGCGGTGACGATCGCCGCGGCGATCAGCACGGCGAGCCGCAGGCGACGGCCAGCGCCGGGAAAGCGGGGTAGCTTCATGGTTCGGGCGTTCCTTCTGCGGACAAGGCGAGGGCGTGTCCGAAAGCGGGAGCTTTCGAAGCGGGGAGGCTGGCGTGGTCGGGGATCTGGGCTGCGCGGCGGAGGCCGCGTGGCTCAGCCAGGCGGTTCGATGGTCATGACGACGGCGCGCCAACGGCGAGGAATGAGGTGATCCGCCTGCGCAGCTTGGCCATCTTGCCGTGGGCCTGATCGACCTCGGCCAGGGCGCGGTGATGCTGCGCGGGGGTGGCAGCGGGATTGAGGATCGCGATCGACAGGGCGATTGCCTCGCCGGTCTCGCGCGAGACCTCCTCGATTTCGTTCGCCAGCTCCTGGCGGCATGCAACCCTGTGGACCACCTGCACCTCGAGCTGGAAAGCGTAGGCATCAAGCAAAGGCGCACCATCGCCGCCAGCGGCGCGGTAGGCGGCATCGAGATCCCGCGCCTGATCGAGCGTACAGCTGCCGCCCTGATCGGGCTCGCTCCACAGGCGCACGGTGCGCTCGGCCCGGCCGACGATGCGGCAGGCTTCGTCCCACCCGACCAGCCCGGCGATGCGGGTGACCGCCTGGGCGAAGGTGAGAGGGGCGCGAACCTTTGTCATGCGCGCGCGCCTTCCAGGGCCGGGCTGGACGCCCGACCCCGTCCGGCTATCGTGCCGCTGTCGAGACTATCACGAAGGACGTTGCCAATGGCGAAACCGCCGAAACCCGGACCTGCGGAGGATCCGTTGGACGCCGTGCAGCTCCTGCGGGATGCCGTGATCAAGCCGTTCATGATGCTCGTCCGCAGCGGTGCGATACCGAACGGATCGGCAAACGAGATGCTCGAGGAACTCATCGAAGATTTTCCGGAAAATCTTCAGCCATCGACCCGATACGCTCTTGCCAGCGAGCTATTCTCGCTGAGTGCCTCTGCGCGAATATCTTTGCGCGACGGGCCTGTGCGCGGCGGCTGACGAAGCTGCCGAGACGGTTCGCGACCCGCACGCGGCGTTCGCGCAATCCAATCTGGTAGATGGGCGGCAAGCTCATCGGGAAGGCTCCGTAGCAACTGGTTGCGAAAGGTCGTGCCGATCGCAGGCGACCTCCTCATCCTGCGGCCCTACGGATTGGCCGGCACGAGGCGTGGGGAGCGCGATGGCATCAATCGGGTAGAGATCGGGGCGGAGATCGTGGCGGGAGATGCCGGTGGCTGCTTCCACCTTGAGGACGTACTGCGCCGGGAGAGGCGATCGTTTCTTCTTGAGCTGCGATAAATTGCCGGGCGTGCATCCGCAGATCGTAGCGAGAGCTGACCAGCTTCCGGCTTGCTGTGCCGCCTGCTCGAATGACGCTCGGGAAAGGTTTAGATGGCTATCTTCCATAA
>NZ_JAQGLK010000155.1 GCF_028292925.1 Sphingomonas bacterium | reverse complement strand
GCCGCCCGGCGGACCCGGAGGCCGCGGGCGAGGCGGTGTTCGCCCCCGACGCGCTGTTCCTTTCGGGCGCGGCGCTGGCGGCGAGCGGCACCGATATCGGCCAGACCATCGTGGTTACGGCCGGTGGACGGGCCGTGCCGTTCCGCATCGTCGGCACGCTGCCGGGGATCGCCGCGGAGCAGAGCATCGGCGCGGTCGACATCGCCGCAGCGCAGTGGCGGTTCGGCCGGCTTGGTCGGCTCGACCGCATCGACGTGAAGCTGGACGAGGGGGTGGCGCCGGCGCAGGTACGCCGCACATTGGCCGCGATCCTGCCCCGCGACGCCGCCATCGCCGATCCGGCGAGCGACGCGAGCAGCAGCGACAGCCTGTCCCGCGCGTACCGCGTCAACCTGGACATGCTGGCGCTGGTGGCGCTGCTCACCGGCGCGTTCCTCGTTTATTCGGCGCAGTCGCTTTCAGTCACGCGCCGGGCGCCGCAATTTGCCTTGCTGCGGGTGCTGGGCGCCGAGAAGGCAACGGTGCTGCGGCAGCTCGCCGCCGAGGGGATCGTGCTCGGGCTGGTCGGGGGCGTTTCCGGGTTGCTGCTCGGGCTGGCGCTGGCACGGGGCGCGCTGGGGCTGGTCGGCACGGATCTGGGCGGGGGCTATTTCGCGGGCGGGGCGGCACGGCTGGCGTTTGCGCCGGGCGCGGCGATGCTGTTCCTCGGGCTCGGCCTGGGGGCGGCACTGATCGGCAGCATCGTTCCGGCCTTCGGCGCGAGCCGGACGCAACCGGCCGTGGCGCTGAAGAACATGGGGGACGCGCTGGACCCCCGGCGGCACCCTCCCCTCGCCCCCGCGCTGGCGCTGATCGGCAGCGGCGCCGCGGCGGCGCTGCTGCCGCCGATCGGCGATCTGCCGGTCTTCGGCTATATATCGATCGGATTGCTGCTGGGCGGCGGGATCGCGGCGATGCCCTGGCTTGCCCGCGCGCTGCTGACCCCGCTGGCCGCGCGCAGCTTTGCCGCCGCCCCGGTCGAACTGGCGGTACGGAGGCTGTGGGGCGCGCCGGGCCAGGCGACGGTGGCGCTTTCCGGCATCGTCGCCAGTACCAGCCTGATGATCGCGATGGCGGTGATGGTGGCCAGCTTTCGGGTATCGGTGGACGAGTGGCTGGGCGACGTGCTGGCCGACGACATCTATCTGCGGATCGAGGGTGGCGGCGGGATTGACCGGGCGGCACAGGCACGTCTGGCGGCCGTGCCGGGCGTTCGGGCCGCCGCGTTCAGCCGGATCGTGCCGCTGCGGATCGCGCCCGATCGTCCGCCGGTGATGCTGGTCGCGCGGAACGATCCGGCACGCGGATTGCCGATGATCGGGGGGCGCGCGTCGCCTCCCCCCGGCACGATCCCGGTCTGGGTGTCCGAGCCGTTCGCGCGGCTGTACGATCGCAAGCCCGGCGACACGATCGCGCTGCCGATCGCCGCACCCTCCGGCACAGGCTGGTTCGTGGCCGGCGTGTGGCGCGATTATGCGCGGCAGCACGGCGCCATCGCGATCGAGGCATCGGCCTACACCCGCGCGACCGGCGACACGCAGCGCGACGAGGCGGCGGTGACGCTGGAGCGGGGGGCGGATCCTGCGCTGGTGATGGAGCGGCTGCGTGCCGCCCTGCCCGTTCCCGTGCGGGCGGCGGCGACTCTGGCGGAGCCGCGGCAGCTCCGCGCCACGGCGCTGGCGCTGTTCGATCGCAGCTTCGCGGTTACCTACCTGCTGGAGGGCATCGCGATCCTGGTCGGGCTGGCGGGCGTCGCGGCGACCTTTTCCGCGCAGACCATCGCCCGCACCCGCGAGTTCGGGATGCTCAGGCACATCGGCGTGACGCGGCATCAGGTGCTGGCGATGCTCGGTGTCGAAGGCGCGCTGCTCGGTGCCGTCGGGGTGGCGGCAGGCATCGGGCTCGGCACGGCGATGAGCCAGGTGCTGATCCAGGTGGTCAACCCGCAATCCTTTCACTGGACGATGGAGACGCGGCTGCCCTGGGCGTTGTTCGGCGGGGTGGCGGCGGCGCTGATCGCCGCGGCGGCGGGGACGGCGATGCTGGCGGGGCGACGTGCTTTGTCGTTCGATGCGGTGCGGGCCGCGCGGGAGGATATGTGAGGCGGGCCGCGCTGATCGTCGCAGGCGGGCTGGCGATCGCCGCCGCGCTGCCCGCCCCCGATTACCCCGTGGTGCGGCCTGGCGTGCCGATCCGCCTGCCCGCGGATCACGGCGCCCACCCCGCCTACCGCACCGAATGGTGGTACGTGACGGGGTGGCTGGACGTGCCGGGCGGCCGGCCGATCGGCTTTCAGGTGACCTTCTTCCGGTCCCGCCCGCCGATCGCCGCCGGCAACCCGAGCCGATTTGCGCCCGACCAGATCCTGTTCGCGCACGCCGCCTTGTCCGATCCGGCAACCGGGCGCCTGCGCCACGATCAGCGCGCGGCCCGCGCCGGTTTCGGCCTGGCCGAGGCGGCGACGGGGGATACCGATGTCGTGATCGACGACTGGACGCTGCGGCGCGGTGCGGACGGGATATTCCGTACCCGCGTGGCCGGCCGCGATTTCGCGCTCAAGCTCGATTTCGCACAGACCCAGCCCGCCCTGCTGCAGGGGGAGGCCGGGTATAGCCGCAAGGGCCCCTCGCCCGCGCAGGCCAGCTACTATTACAGCCTGCCCCACCTGCGCGTGACCGGCAGCATTCGCCGCGGCGGGCGCGAGGAGGCGGTGACCGGGCAGGCCTGGCTGGACCGTGAATGGTCCTCCACCCTGCTCGATCCGCGCGCCGTCGGTTGGGACTGGATCGGCATGAACCTCGACGATGGCGGTGCGCTGACGGCGTTCCGCGTGCGCGACAAGGCCGGGCGGGCGCTGTGGGCGGGCGGATCGCTCCGCGGTGCCGATGGCCGCGTCGTGCGGTTCGGGCCAGGGGACGTGGCGTTTCGCACGGCGCGGCGCTGGCGATCGCCGCGGACCGGGGCGGTCTATCCGGTCGAGCAGATCGTGACGGTCCGGCTGCCGCAGGGCATCCGGCGGTGGCGGATCGTGCCGATGTTCGACGATCAGGAACTGGACGGCCGCGGTGGCGGCGGCCCGGTTTACTGGGAGGGTGCCGCGCAGGTGCCCGGCGGGCGCGGCTACCTGGAGCTGACCGGCTATGCCGGGCCACTGCGGCTGTGACGGCTTTTCCATTCCATCGAACGCAACCAACGATATTCTTCCACTGGCGCAGTGGCCGCGGGCACAGCATTCGGGCTCACGACCCGGCCTCGCGACCCCGCGGGCAAGACGAACACCACAGGAGCGACATGCATGGCGAAGGTACTGGTCCTCTATTATTCGAGCTACGGCCATATCGAGACGATGGCGCAAGCCGTTGCCGAAGGTGCCCGCGCCGCCGGCGCCACCGTCGACATCAAGCGCGTGCCCGAAACGGTGCCCGAGGAAATCGCCCGGAAATCCTATTACAAGCTGGATCAGGCCGCCCCGATCGCGACCGTCGCGGATCTGGAGAATTACGATGCGATCGTGATCGGCACCGGCACGCGGTTCGGCCGTATGTCCAGCCAGATGGCGGCGTTCCTCGATCAGGCCGGCGGCCTGTGGGCGCGCGGCGCGCTTAACGGCAAGGTCGGCGGTGCGTTCACCTCCACGGCCAGCCAGCATGGCGGGCAGGAAACGACGCTTTTCTCGATCATCACCAACCTGCTGCACTTCGGCATGACGATCGTCGGCCTGCCCTACAGCCATCAGGGCCAGATGAACGTGGACCAGATCGTCGGCGGCGCGCCCTACGGCGCAACGACGATCACCGGCGGCGACGGCAAGCTGCAGCCGACCGAGATCGATCTGGACGGCGCCCGCCACCAAGGCGAACTGATCGGGAGGACCGCGACGAAGCTGTTCGGCTGAGCGCGGAGGAGATGGACGTGCGCCGAACCCATGCGGCGCCGTCCTGCCTCGACAGCCAGGCCGTCTCACCCCTGCCGATCTACTCGGGTCGCACACCGGGCTGAAGACGTCTGGAAGCGTCGCCTGCCGAAAATGGAGCGGGTGAAGGGAATCGAACCCTCGTCGTAAGCTTGGGAAGCTTCTGCTCTACCATTGAGCTACACCCGCATCCGGCGGGACCTGGGTCCGCGGCGTCTGCGTCTGAATCGGCCGATGCCATGATGGCCGCCGCCGGTCAACCGCCGGGCAGCGCGGATCGTCAGCCTGCCATCTCCGCCACGATCGTTGCAGCCTGTTCCTCGCTCTGCCCGATCATGCGGCCGGCGAAGGCCGGTGCGGCGGCGCGCGCAC
>NZ_JAQGLK010000113.1 GCF_028292925.1 Sphingomonas bacterium | reverse complement strand
GCCTCGACAGGTGCGGCGGGCGCCGCGCTGGCCGCAGCAATTCCGGCTCCGGCTCCGGCTCCGGTGTCCACCAAGCCCGAGCAGGGCAATGCCTTCCTCGGCAACCTGTCGAGCTATGCGCCGATCTACGCTGTCTATGGGCCGGGCACGGATAGCGATGCGCGGTTGCAGATCAGCTTCAAGTACCAGTTGTTCGGATCGCCCGGCGCGGTCGGCATGGGTCAGGCGTGGGAAAACGGCATCCACTTCGCCTTCACCCAGCGCATGTTCTGGAACCTCGGCCGGAAGTCGTCGCCTTTCCGCAGCGTCGATTTCATGCCCGAGGTCTTTTACCTGCTGCCCGCCACCAGCATCGGCGCGGATCTCGCGATCGGCGCCCAGGCCGGCTTTCGCCACGAGTCGAACGGGCGCGAGGGATTGGCCTCGCGCAGCCTCAACACCGTCTATGTCCAGCCGGTCGCGACGACGACGTTCGGCGGGCTCACGGCCAGCGCAGGCCCGCGGCTATGGCTCTATGCCGGCAGCCTCGAGGAGAATCCCGATATCCGGCGCTACCGCGGCAATACCGGGCTTTTCGCCGAGATCGGCCGCCCCGATGGCTGGCGGCTGACGACGAACAGCCGGCTCAATCCCGGCAGCGGCAAGGGCGCGGTGGATGCCGAACTGTCCTATCCGCTCGACCGGATCGTCGACACCAACCTGAACTTCTACGTCTTCGGCCAGGCCTTCACCGGCTATGGCGAGAATCTGCTCGACTACAATCGATCGCTGACCCGTGTCCGGATCGGCCTCGGGATCGTCCGCTGATCCCGAGGCCGATCATCCCTGGCAGGCGCCGGGCCGCCTGAACCCACCGCCGGTCACTCGGCCCACATGCCCTTCAACCGCGAGAAGAAGCCGCTCGACTGCGGGCTCTCCTCGCCGGTCTCCAGGGCGCGGAACTGCTCGAGCAATTCTTTCTGGCGTGCGGTCAGCTTGGTCGGGGTCTCGACGTCGATCTGGACGATCATGTCGCCGTGGCCGCGCCCGTTCAACACCGGCATCCCGGCGCCGCGCTGGCGCAGCTGCTTGCCGGACTGGATGCCCGGCGGAATGCGGATCTCGTGGCGCTGCCTGTCGAGCCCCGGCACATCGATCGTGCCGCCCAGCGCCGCGGTCGTGATCGACACCGGGCACCGCGCGAACAGGGTCGTCCCGTCCCGCTCGAACAAAGCGTGGCGCGCCTGATGGATGAAGATGTAGAGATCGCCCGGCGGCCCGCCCCGTGCGCCGGACTCGCCCTCGCCGGTCACGCGGATGCGGGTGCCGTCGTCCACGCCCGCCGGGATCCGCACCTCCAGCGTCTTGGCCTTGTCGACCCGGCCCTCGCCGCGGCACGCCTCGCACGGCTCGGCGATCACCTGACCCGATCCGTGGCACGATGGGCACGTCCGCTCGACCACGAAGAAGCCCTGCTGCGCGCGAACCTTGCCGTGGCCGTGGCAGGTGGGGCAGCCCTTGGCGCTGGTGCCCGCCTTGGCCCCGGTGCCGCCGCACGGCTCGCATGCCGCCGCCACCTCGATGCGGATTTCGGCCTGCTTGCCGTGGAAGGCTTCTTCCAGCGTGACTTCCAGGTCGTAGCGCAGGTCCGCACCGCGGCGGACGCTGTTGCCCCCGCGCTGCTGCCCGCCGCGCCCGCCCATGAACTCTCCGAAGATGTTCTCGAAGATGTCGGAGAAACCCTCGAAGCCCTGCCCCTGCCCCTGGCCGCCGAAGCCGCCCTGCTGGAACGCGGCCTTGCCGAAGCGGTCGTATGCGGCGCGCTTCTGGGGATCCTTCAGGCAGTCATACGCTTCGCTGATCGCCTTGAACCGGGCCTCGCTGTCGGCGCAGCCGGGGTTCTTGTCCGGGTGGCACTGCATCGCCAGCCGCCGGTAGGAACTCTTGATCGTCTTGTCGTCTGCGGTCCGCTCGACTTCGAGCAGCTCGTAATATTCGGTATCGGCCATCTGTCAGCCCTCTGCCGTCCGCGGGAGAGGACCGGGCAAGGCCCGGGCGGCGAACGCGATGCGCTCGCCGACCGGGCCGCTACCCGTCTTCCCGACCCTCATCCGCGTGGCTGCGAAAGAGGGAAGGAGGATCACTTGGTGTCGTCAACCTCGGAGAATTCGGCATCGACGACATCGTCGCCGCCGGCCTCACCCCCCGGCGCCGCCGCACCCGGCGAAGCCTGCGCCGCCTGCTCCTTCTCGTAGATCGCCTGGCCCAGCTTCATCGCCACCTGCGCCAGCGCCTGCGCCTTTTCGGTCATGGCCGCAGGCTCGCCGCCCTCGACCGCGGTCTTCGCCTCGGCGATCGCCGTCTCGATCTCGGTCTTCAGGCCGGCATCGACCTTGTCGCCATGCTCCTGAAGCTGGCGCTCGGTCGTGTGGATCAGGCTTTCGGCGTTGTTCTTCGCCTCGGCCGCCTCGCGGCGCTTCTTGTCGTCCTCGGCGAACTTCTCGGCATCGCGAACCATCTGGTCGATGTCCGCATCCGACAGGCCACCCGACGCCTGGATCTTGATCTGCTGCTCCTTGCCGGTGCCCTTGTCCTTGGCATGGACGTTGACGATGCCGTTGGCGTCGATGTCGAACGTGACCTCGATCTGCGGCACGCCGCGGGGCGCGGGCGGGATGCCGATCAGGTCGAACTGGCCAAGCATCTTGTTGTCCGCAGCCATCTCGCGCTCGCCCTGGAAGACGCGGATGGTAACGGCGTTCTGGTTGTCGTCCGCCGTGGAGTAGGTCTGCGACTTCTTGGTCGGGATCGTCGTGTTGCGATCGATCATCCGGGTGAACACGCCACCCAGCGTCTCGATCCCCAGCGACAGCGGCGTCACGTCGAGCAGCAGCACGTCCTTGACGTCACCCTGCAGCACGCCCGCCTGGATCGCAGCGCCCATCGCGA
>NZ_JAQGLK010000076.1 GCF_028292925.1 Sphingomonas bacterium | reverse complement strand
GGCGGCGGCGGCGGCGGCGGCGGCGGTGCTGCCGGTTCGCCGAAGTTGAAGATCAGGCTGGCCAGCACGGCGTGCGAGCGGAAGCGCGACTCTGCAGTCTGCCCCGTCACAGTGGTCATGCGGATATCGTTCACGTTGAAGAAACGATACTTCAGACCGACATCGACATTGGCGCTGAGCGGAGCACGAACGCCCGCCAGAACCTGCCACGCAAAGCGCGTGTCGCTGTCGCTCAGGAAGGCACGGCCGCTGTTGATCAGACGGTAGTCGTCAGCCTTCACGCGGGCGATACCGGCACCGCCGCCGACGAAGCCGTTGATTCCGGCGTCATCACCGAAGTCCAGCAGGCCGTTGAGCATGAAGCTCAGAGCCGTCGTCTTGCCGCCGGTGATGCGATAGAGACCAGCCGGCGAAGCCACCGACGCGCCGCCGGGCAGCGCAACCGCTGTCTGGAACTCGTCCGTATCGGCCTGCTTGTAGCCGACTTCACCCTCGACACGCAGCGCGCCGAAGTCGTAGCCGATGATACCGTCAACGTCGAAACCGTACTTGGAATCGAGCGATACGGCATTGTTGGTTGCGCCGATGTCGAAATCCATATCTTCGACGATCATCGCGCCGCCCTCGACGCCGACGTACCAGGCACCGTCGCGCGCGAGCGCCGGCGTAGTCAGCGCAGATGTCGCGAGCGCTGCCAAGATGGCGAGCTTACGCATAGAAATCCCCTTCTCGTTCATGTCCCTGCCGGAACAACAGAATACCTATCCAGTGCGAGGTATCCACGCAAGCGTGCATATTCCCGAACTGTTGCCTAAATGCCGCATTTACGCGCGTGAGCGCATCATGTCTGGCATCGACGTCGCGTAAACACGGCGACCGCGAATAGGTTGCTTCGTTCCTTGAAAAATTCAGGCTCCGATCAATCCGTGTGCCTGAAGCGCGGCTATGATCGCGGAAATTGTCGAGCGCGCCTCGGCATCCACCGTGGCGCCGCCGCCCGATTGCGCGATCGCGGGGCGACGGGCACCCACTACCTGCATTCCGTTGATCCACAGACTGTTAGCCGCAATCTGGCCGCGGACCCAGGTTCCGCCGTTATATTGCACCCAGAGCGCATCTGCCACGCACCACGCCACCATTCCGTCGGGCGGCGACACGAAGCGCCAGCCTCCGCCTGTCCAACCAGCAATTTCGCGTGCATGTCCGCTCCATGCACCTTCGGGATCGGTGCCGACTACCCAGCAATCGCCGATCAGCGCGTTTGCCGGTGGCGCGTTGATCCCGGCGGACTTCACGGTCGCGTGTACGGCAAGGTCGAGCAACGTGAGCGCTTCGTTGTGGTGGAGTTCCTTCTGCGCCTGCCCGGGCTGCAACAGCGGCAAGGCAAAACGTGACGTCATCTCGGTCATGGTGCACCTTCCTAGAGGCTGAATTGACGGCGCGCGGGCGGGTGCGAAGCGGCGACCGCGCCAAGTTGAACGACGGCAACGTCGATCGTGCCCGCTGCACCGTCAGCGCCCTGCTCGGCCAGAAGGTAGTCGTGCCACGGCGCGGACGTCTCGACGATACGCTCCGGGCCTGCACCGACGGTGATTGCAAGGCGGTAGCGCTCCACCTCTTCGCCCAGCGGCGCGTCGGCACCGTCCAGCCACGCCCAGCCCAGCCTGCTCCGCCTGGTCCAGCCGATGCGTATCGTGCCATCCGTCAGCCGATGAGCGCGGAGGTGTACGGGCGCGGGCGGAAGCAGCGCGCGCGCGGTAAGCTTCGCTTCCGCTTCCGACGCCGTCGCGTCGCCAGTTCCCACGCCGACGACGCGAACCAGCGTGCCTATCGCGCTGGTAGGCACGTCCAGCGGTTTCAGGCTGGCCGCCCTCAAGAACACGAATCGTTCCCCGATTGCGTGCGCCGCCATCGCCCACTCGCTACCCCGCCGGCCGCGCAGCAGCCGGCCCAGTCGGAAGCGTCCGGTGCCGATCGGCTGCGCCTTGCCGAACTGGATCAGTTCGTCGCCGATCATGGCGGCGTTCTCGCCAGCGACCAGCGCATCGTCGCTGCGGCTCTCCAGCCACATCGTGGGATCCGCAAGTTCGATGTCGATCGTGAACCGGTCGTCGAACAAGGCGGTGTCGCCCGTGGGCAACACGCCGAGGGTGGTGCCGATTAGCGCCTTCTGAGCGGTCCCTCCGATCCCCTGATAGGATGTTCCGCCATCCAGGCTTGCAAGAAGCTGTGCCTTGCGCCAGCCCCGTCCTGCTCCCCCGGCCGCGATCCAGAGGCGCGGCGTCGTTGCGCCATCGTCGAGCGGTGGGAGGTCGAGCAGCGCCAGCAGGGTCGATCCTGCCGCGTCATCGGCCTGGCTCGTCGCGCGGCCCGGATCGGCGACGGGCGTCTGGGTCACCGTCGTCGCGGTTCCGGCAAGCTGAAGCTTCAGAACCATATGCTCCAGCGTCCAACCGGCAACCCGGAACGTCGCTTTCTCGCCCGGCAAGCGAAGGTTCGCGCCTTCCCGGATCCCCAGGGCACGCGGCGGCAGCGCCAGGGATGCTCGGGATCGCGCTGCCCATGCCTGCGCGAGGCGCCGCTCCGCCGCGGCCTTGGCGGCATCGGCGTGAAGCGCGACGGCCAGATCGATGCTGTCCACCCGCCGCCCGGGGCCGCCGCGACGCGCCCGCTGCAATCCCGCCTGATAGTCGCGGGCCGGCTCATAATAGCTGATCGCCACCTCGTCCGGCAGCGCGCCGGCGGCGATCCGTTCGATCTGCATCCTGCCCGCACCTTCCGCGTTCGCGAATGCGTCGAGGTCGTTGCGTCCCGGCACGAATACATCGTCCGCGCCGTCATCCAGCCGCAGAACCGCGCCATCGTCGCTGATCGACATGCCGCCGAGCCCGGCCAGCACCTCGGCGGCCCCACGCACGCTGTCTCCACTCGCAGCGTACCCGACGACCATCTCGCTACCCGAACCGGACGAGACGGCGCCACTGCTGAGCGTCTCTATGATTGCGCCGATCGGAACGGCGCCGCTGTCCGCCTCCACCTCGAAGGTAAGCGACGGGATCCGGTTGCCGAAGTCGGCGAGCTGGAGATCCTCGAAAACGGCGTAGGCGATACCCCGATAGGCCGGGGTGGATCCGATGCCCTCTGCGGACGCGATAAGTGGATCGACCGGTTGATCCTCGTCACCGTGATACAGCCGGAAACCGGTCTGCGTCTTCCAGTCACCCTCGCTCCCCCGCAGCAGCTTCCCGTCCGCCCAAATCCGGCGAACCGCCCGGATCCGCCGGCCCGACAGAGCCACCGCAAACGACGTGGAATAGCTGTACGCCGTCGCCTGCGGCTGGCCCTTGGCGCCGCCGCCTGATTGCTGCGCCTCCGCCAGATCGGTGGCCCATATCACCGTGCCGGCAACCCGCATCGTTCCGAACAGCTTCGGGATCGCCGATCCATAGCTGGAGGTCTGGACGCTGAGATCGCCAAGCCTGGGGCCCCGCCGCCCCTTTGGGGAAAGAATCCGCTGATCGACGGTCTGCCCGATCAGCGCCCCGATCGCACCGCCGACCGGCCCGCCGACGACGCTGCCGATAGTCGTCAGGACCAGAGTCGCCATCAGCCCACCTCCTCACATCGCCAGATGCCCAGTACCGGCCAGCGCGGCATACCCGGCGTCTCCACCACCCGCCGCAGCCCCGCATCGGCGTGGATCGTCCCGGCATCTGTCAGGATGCCGAGATGAAGTTGCAGCGGGCCTGCCTGCATCAGCAGGATATCGCCCGGTGCGCGCTGCGCGTCGTCGATGCGGCGGAGCCGGGCAGCATCCATGGCCTCGCTGATCTGCGCGGGATTACTGCCGCGGAGCGCATAATCGCCCTCGACGATGACCGGGTAGCCCGCCCTCGTCAGCGCCACCACGACGACGCCCACGCAATCGAGGCCATAGGCGGGATCGCGGCCCTGCGGACGGAAGCGCACGCCGATCAGGCCCTGCGCCGCGCTTGCGACAGCATCACGCATCCTCATCATCGTCAGGCTCCCGGATAGCGGGTGAGCAGGTCGTTGCCCGGAAGGTGCGGCTCGCCGCGAAAGTTCGCAGCATTGGCAAACCGCGATCGGCAGGTATCGAAGCTCTTGTCGCAGCCTTCGCTCAACTCGACGCGGGTGCCGGCCACTGCGGCACGCGGCGCTGCATCGCGCAGCACGACGGTTGCTCCCTCGGAGGAGAGGATCGCCGATGTGAGGCCGCAATTACCCCCGTCCCCCCAGCGCAGCCGCCCATACGCATAGGCGTTTGCGGAGGCTTCGCCCTCGTCCAGCCGGAGCGTCGTCTCGTCGATGATCTCGACGATGGTCAGATGTCGCCGCCGCCCCGCCATGTTGACCCGGCACCTGCGGTCGCCAAGTTCGGCGCGGCATTCGGGCGATGTCTGATCCACGACCGGCCGTTCCAGCATCGCCGTCGGCCCTCGCATCTCGGCGGTGAAGCTGGCTCCGCGCACGCCGACATCGCCGAGCTCGCCGCGCGCCAGCGGCAGCATGTCCGCACCGGGGCGTTCCCAACTCGTCCCGAAAATCCGCAGCCGCGCACCGTCCCACCGTCCTTCCGCCAGATCGGTGGCGCTGATTGCATCGTCCGTAAGCGCACCGGACACGTCCAGCGTGTCCACGTCGAATCCGTCGGAAACGCTGATCGCGGAGGGAAGCATGCCCGGTGCCGCTCGGTAGCTGAGGCCGCCGATACTCAAGTCCTGATCATGCGTCGTGAAGCCCAGCGCAACTCCATCCCGCCGGTCGAGCCGCCAGCAGAGGGCCATGCTGATCAGTGCGGGATCCAGCCATGCGGGCATATCAGGCCTCCCGGATCTCGATGAGCGGCACGGACACCGCCTCGCCCGCGGCGAAGCCGGCGCGGCTCACCTCCAGCCGGTCTTCGGCAAAGCGCACCGGCACGTCGAACCGGTATCCGGCGGTCACCGGCTCGCCCGCCGCCGGCGCTGCCGCAAAGGCGATTGTGCCGCCATCTTCCAGCGTCCAGCCGGATGATCGCACCTCGCCGCCAACAGCCACCCCGACGCTGGCGGCCACCGGCCGGGTGATCCGCCGCCGCTGCGGATCGTCTCCACCGCCGTAATGCTTCACCAGGTGGAACTGCGTCCGGGTGCCGTCGCCAATGCCGATCAGCTGATCGGCGGGTCCCGGTATACCCGTCATGCCGTTCGAGCTGTCGTCGAAAGGATCGCGGAAACGGAATCCCTTCGCCGCGCCCCGGCGGGCGCGGAAAAAGGCGATCAGCGCCTGCATGTCCGCCTGGGAACGCACGCCCGGCCCTGCGTCGAACCGCAACCGTGCGTTCGCCCACTCCGTATTGCGCTGCTCGTATCCGGACGCGGTTGTGACCACCGCCGTCGAGAATCCGGTTTCGACGCTGGCCTCCCGGCCAAGAGCGATCGGGAAAGCCACGTTGTCGAACGCTTCCACTTGCGTCTCCCCGCCAATCTCGAAATGCACGAAGCCGTCCCGTGCGATCTGCGGCAACGCCCACAGAAAAACGTCGGCCGTGCCCCTTTGCCGCGCCGCCTCGGCAGCCGCGTCGATCTCCGCCCAAAGCGGCGCCTGCTCCGGCAACAGCACGAAGCCCGCCAGGTAATGCTGCTCGGTAACCGGGTAACCCAGTCGCGCCGTCGCCTCGGCGATGCCGCGTCCGGTGGCACCGCGATTGCCGCTGATCACCCAGTCATAATCTTCCAGCTGAAGGCGATCGAAGGCCGGGCTTGCCCAGCCGATCGGCAGAGTGGCGCGCTTCAGCTCCGGCGCCGCGGCATCCAGCACCGTCGGCAGATACGCGAGCAGCATCACCTCGGCATCCGGAGCCACACCGCGTACCGCATCGCGCAGAGCCGCCGTCGAAGCCGCCAGCAAAGCGCCCGCTGCGTCCAGGAGCGCCACTTGCGCGCCGTTCAAGGTTGCCCCGATATTCGGGATGGACACCGGGGATCCGCCGAATGCCGTGCGCGCGGCATCGTCGTACAGGCATATTCGCCCGCCCGGCAGCATCCACCACCAAGGCTCACCGATCTGGAAACGCACCGGCAGGCCAGCGCCGGCCGCGATCCCCACGAAAGCGCGGGCGACATCGTGCAGATAGGCCATCGCCTGTGTGTTCGCCGGCGACAGCAACGTCGAAGGCGGGATCCAGCCGGTCAGTGCGGGATCGCCATTCTCCGCACGCTGCTTCCAGCTTTGCGGTGCATGTGCGTCGAACAGCTCGTAGGAGAGCGACAGGATCACTTCGTAGCCGAGGCTCCGGGCGCGCCGGGTGAAATCCGAATGCCACCGCGCGCACGGCACGTTCAATGCACCCGCATCGGTGCCGACAAGAAATGCCCCGCGCTCGCTACTCCAGCCGAGCCGAAAATAGTGGCTCATCCCGACATAGTGGTTGATCAGCTCGCGGTAACCGAGCTGGTATGCGTTGCGCAGCAGCCGGGCCGGCGTCTGGTTGTAGCTGTCGTCATACCCCGTCGCGATCCTTAGCGGATGCGCCGGGATCATCCCGTCGCCGATCGCCAGCATCGATCCGGATCCCTCGCAGGCGATCCCGCTGACTTCGACCGATCCTTGAACCGGGGCCGGGAGCACTGCCGATCCTCCGCTGTAGCCGGGCGGCACCAGCGACAGGAAGATCCGGTCTATATCGCCTGCCCACACCGGATCGGCTTCGGCCGGCAACAGGAAACCCCCTTCCAGATGTGCGAAATCCAGCGCGATCTCGGCGTCCTCCGGATCGCCGACGGCGTAATTCCACAGCCGGACGTACCAGGATCGCGGTGCACCGCCGGCATCGCGGCCCTCTATCGTCAGGGTGGGTCCGTCTACCGCATCGAGCGGCTTCAACCCTTGGGATCGCCAGCGAAACCGCAACTGGCACGCCGTGTAATCGCGCGTCGTCTCGTATCGCAGCAGCGGATGATCGTAGCCGTCGTCCGTCGCCCAGATCAGCCCGGCAAGGTCGTCTTCCTTGTAGAAAACGGCATCCACGCGCATCGCGTCCGGCGCGGTGGTGGTCACCGCCGCCATCATCGGCCGCGGGAAATCCACCGTCCAGTAAACGGGATCGAACCGCTTGATGAAGCTGCCATGTTCCTGCGCGAACGCGGCATCCTCTGCTCCGGCAAGGCGCCACCCCACCGCTCAGCGCTCCGCGGCGTCGAGCGCGGCGCGCACTGCCCGCGCCACCTGCCGGCTCGATCGCCCGAGCGCGTCCGGCGCAGTTCCGGCCGGTGCGTTCAGCGTGATCGAAACTCGTACGTTCCGCCCGCCTTGGGCGGCACCCGTGTCGATCCGGCCGCTCGATGTCGGCACGAATAGCTCGGGCCCCCGTTCGCCGACCAGGTACGCGCGGCCCGGCGCGACATCCCCGCCGGTAGCCCGCCCGGGCAGGCCGAGCGCGGCGGTCAGCAGCCCGGTCCCCGCCGCGAGCAGCCCACCGCTCTTGCCGCCTCCCAACAACGACCCGACGCCGGCGCTGATCGCCGAGGCCGCAATCTCGCTCATCGTCGAGAGCGCAACGCGCCGCAGATCGTCGAACCCCAGCTTGCCGGTCCGCACCGCTCGCGTCAGCGCCCCTTCGATTGCCCGCCCGGCGCGCTCGACGCCCGCCCCGAGCGGACCGTCCAACTGGCCGCGCATCTCTGCGACGTCGGCGGCAAACGCGCTCGTATCGGCGCGCACCCGCACCACCAGCCGCTCGATCTCTTCATCCATCGGGAAACAACTCCTTCAATCGGTCGAGATCGTTCTTGCCGGCCGCATCCGGGCCGCCGCCATCGCCACCCAGCGCACGCAGGATCGTCGCCAGTTCGGCCGGCGTAGCGCGCCAGAACTCGTCCGGCCGCCACCCGGCAATCGCCGCCGCCAGTCCGGCTAGGCGCTCGGCCGCGTCGGCGAAGCGGTCGCTCATCTGCCCTGCAGCACCTGGCCGATCAGCACGCGGAGCGCGGGCGTCGCGCGGGCAAGCCCGTTGGCGACGACGGCTTCGGCAAAGTCGGCGCGCGCCATGCCCGGCGGCCGCGCTGCGCAGTGCCAGAACAGCCCGACGATCTCGCCGAGCCGCAACTCGCCGCCGGCCATTCGTTCTATCAGGGCGAACAGCGGGCCGAGCTCCTCCTCGGCGGCGACCAGCGCCTCGAAGCTCGGGCGCAACGTGACGCGCATGCCCGCGACGTCGATCGCCGTCTCTCCCCGGGCGGGGTTCACGACGAAGTCACCGTGCCGGAACTCTCCAACGCAAGCGTGTAGCTGCGCTCCCCGTTGAAATCGCCCGAATAGTCCAGTCGCGTCAGCAGGAACCGGCCGCGCATCCTCTCGCCGCTTTCGAAGCTCAGTTCGTAATCGTCGATCAGCCCGGACAGCGCATTGCCCTTCAGCCGTGCCTCCGCCCCCGATCCGGTGAACACGCCGCTGCCGGCGACAGACACCGAACGCACCCCGGCGCCGGAAAGCAATTCGCGCCACCCGCCGGAATCCTTGGAGGTGATGACCACCGCCTCACCATTGATCGAAAGCTGCGTCGTTCTCAGCCCGGCGACGGTCGCATAGACCGGCGGCACCGCGCCGTTGCCCACCTTCAGCAGGAAGGCGCTTCCCTTCTCGGCCGTCATTGTCGTTCTCCTCAGGCTTTCAGTGGCATCCGTTCAGGCCTGCAAGGTGCGGGCGCGGTACTCGACGATCCCCGCCCAGGGCCCGTCCACGTCGCGGATCACCCGCGATCGCAGA
This sequence comes from Sphingomonas bacterium, assembly GCF_028292925.1. GTDB lineage: Bacteria > Pseudomonadota > Alphaproteobacteria > Sphingomonadales > Sphingomonadaceae > JAQGLK01. The sequence goes on along the minus strand of NZ_JAQGLK010000076.1, from coordinate 5,359 downwards.
AAGGTCAGGCTGATGATCCGGTGGTTCTCCAGATCGGGGTCGATCCGCTCCACGGCGTGTTCGGCCTCGGCCATGAGCCGGTGGAGCCGGGCCGGGCTCTCCCCATCGTCCCAGATCGTCACGGCGATGCGGTGCTCGCGGCCGCGCCCGGTCTTGTGGCTCCAATCCGCTGTCGCCCCGGCCCCGATCGCCACATAGGGATAGTCGGCCTGTGCTGGCGGCCCGTCGAACACGCCGCCGACCACCTCGGCCAGCGGCGCATGACCGGCCAGCGCCGCCACCAGCGCGGCCTGCACCGCTGCGGCAGCGCCGGTCATCGCCCGCGTTCCCGCAGCAGCAACGTGAGTCCGCGCAGCCGCGCATCGAACGCGAGCCGCCGCGCCAGCCGCGGTCCGGTGATGCCGATTCCGTCGTCCAGCCGCTCCACCCGCAGTCCGGGCGGCAGATCCGCCTCGGCGGTCGCCACCAGCGCATCGATGATCTCGGCAGTGCGGCGCGCGCCGATCGCCTGCGCGCGGGCCAGGATGTTCCGCATCATCGTTCCTCCTCGGCGTTGATCGTGATGCGGTCCGGCAGGCCGGGATCCTCGATCCGCTGGCGCACCCGCAACCTGCGGCCGCGCCAGACGAGCCGGTCGCCGATTGCCACCACCGGCCCCGCCCGCAGGGTCACCCGCCAACGCGGCGCCATGCTGCGCGCGTCCCCCACCTGGGCTGCGCCGATCCCGTCGGGCACCAGTTCGGCCCAGGCGTTGCCGATCGAGCCCCATTCCCCGCTCGCCCCGCCCAGCGCGTCCCGCAGGGGTTCCCGCCGTTCGATCGTCACCCGGCTGCGCAGCCGCCCGGTCAGTTCGCCGCCGCTCATCGCAGCCGCATCCTGCGCCATGGCCGCCACAGCGCGCTCACCGCCGCGGGGGGGCCACCATCGTCGGCGGCGTCTCGATGGGTGTAGAAATGGGCCGCCAGGCGAATGATGCCCTGTCGCAGCGCCTCGGGCAGATCGCCCCACGTCTCCGCCCGCCCGGCCGAAAACTGCACGATCGCCCGCTGCGCGCCCGCTGGATGCGTCACGCGTACCCAGCCATCGCCATTCGCGTCGATTTCGCTGGTATAGCTGCCCGCCGGCAGCGTCAGGCTCGCCCCGTCCGCCGTCACCCCGATCACCGCCGCGATGGCCTGCACCGGCGTCAGGCTCAGTCGCCGCCAATCGCCACCGAAGGGCATCTGCTCGCGCGCGTTGCGGATCAGCAGCTGCGTTCCGGTAAACGCCTCGCAGGCAGCGATCGCTGCGCCGATCAGCCGGCCGATCACCGCGTCCTCGTTTTCGCCCTCGATCCGGAGGTGCGCCTTGGCCTCGGCGATGCTTTCGGGCGGCACGTCGATCGTGTCGATCCCGACGCTCATCGCCCCGCCCCGATCTGCAGCGCCAGCGCGCGGGTGCCGGTTCGCCCGTCGGTCAGTTCGACGTGCCCGCGTACCGTGTAGCGCACCCCCGGCACGCCGCCGCTGATCGTGGCGCGGGTTACCCCTTCGTCGGCGGCGGCCCCGGTCACGGCGATGCCGTGACTCTCCGGCTGCCCGCCGCCGCCCGCCGCCTCGACCGTCCAGTGCGAGGCGCGGATGCCGGCCGCGCCGATCCAGCCGCGGCCCCAGTCGATCGTATAGGCGATCGGCGCCTCGCGACGCTTCAAACAGATGTTCATGTTGGCGCTCGCTCTTGATGGGCGAAGGGGTGCGCCGCGCACGCGGGTGGCCGGGGATATGGCGGCCCGCGCGCGCGGCGCGGCCGGCAGGCGGCAGCCTGCCGGATCCGGTCGGTTCGGCGCGTCGTTAGCTGGCGGCGAACTTCATCAGCTTGATCGCCTCGGAGTTGGCGACGGCGCCGCCGATCCGCTTCGTCGCGTAGAAGTGGACGAACGGCTTGTGGCTGAACGGGTCGCGCAGGATCTGCGTTTCCGTCCGTTCCGCGATCAGGTATCCGGCGCGGAAGTTGCCGAATGCGATCGACAGGCTGCCCGCGGCGACGTCCGGCATGTCCTCCGCCTCGACGATCGGATAACCCAGCAGGGTGTCCGGCTGGCCCGAAACGAGCCCCGGCTGCCACAGGAACGCGCCGTCCGCGGTCTTGAACTTACGGATGCTCGCCGCGGTCGCGGAATTCATCACGAACACCGCGCCCTGCCGGTAGGGCGATCGCAGGCTCTGGATGAGGTCGATCAGCTTGTCCTGCGGGTTGCTCGCCGGAAACCCGCCGGCCGCGCCGCTCGCGACGTACTGGATCGTGCCGAACGCGCGCACCGTGTCCGCCTCCGCGGTGGTCGCATAGGTCAGGAACCCCTTGGGCTTGTTGACCCCGTTGCCGCCGACGAACGCCGCGCCCTCGGCCCGCGCGAACTCGGTCGCGATCTCGTTGCCCAGCCATCCTTCCAGGTCGAACGCGGCATCGTCCAGCATCGCCTGGCTCGCCGCCGGGTTGGCGTAGAGCTCGCCGGTCGGCGGTGCGATCTCCACGAAGTCGGGGGTGTCCGTCTCCGGCCGGCCGGCGCCGTCCGCCACCCATCCCGAAGCCGTCCCGCCGGTGGTAACGAGCTTGCGGTAGCCCGCCGTGCCTACCTTCACCACGTTGGCGATGGCACGGATCGGGGAGATCGCGGTCATCGCCCGATCGATCGTGGCGTCGATCTCGCCCGGCACGGCATAGCCGCCCTCGATGCCGCTCGTTCCGACGATGCTCTTTGTCTCGATCGACGCCGTCAGCCCGCGCCGCAGATAGCCGCTGACGAAGGCCTGCGCCTGCGCACCGCCGCCAACCGACTTGGCTCCTTCCAGCACCGGGCGCCCGGCGGCGATCGCCACCCCGTCCACCCGCGCCTTCAGCAGCGCCATTTCCGCGCGAAGTTCGCGCGTCTCGTCCCTGCCCGCCTCGGCAAAGCTCTGCTCGAGCGGATCGGCTTTGACTTCGTACATGCAAGTCTCCCTGGGCAAAAAGAAGGCCCCGCCGCTGGGCGACGGGGCCGGTGGATCGATCGGAAAGAATGTTGTCGTGGGCGGCGGTTGCCTTCGCCGTCAGCCCTCGCGCTCGTCCACGGCGTGCACCCGCGCCAGCGGCTGCATCGGGAACGTCACCAGCGAGATCTCGATCAGGTCGAGGTCGGTCAGCTCACGCACCGCCCCTGCCTTGGCGTCGCGGACGCGGTAGCCGAAGCTCAGGCCACCGACCGCCCCGTCCTTCAGCAGCGCCGCCGCCTCGCGCCCGGCGGTCGATTGCGGGGAAAGCCTGGCGATCACGCGCAGGCCGCGTTCGTCCTCGGCGATGCACTCGATCCGCCCGATCGGTTCGCCGGTACGATGCTGCCACAGCAGCGGCACGCGCCCCGCCCCCGCGGCCACGGCACGGGCAAAGGCGCCCCGGCGGACCACGTCGCCACCGCGGTCGGTGCGGTCGAACACCGCGGCATAGCCGGCGAAGCGCACGGCCATCACGCCTGCACCCGCGCTATGAAGCCGAACTTCACCGCCATACCGAGCACCAGCACCGCCAGCGCGATCCGCACCATCCACGCCACCACCGTATTGCGCGCGGTGCGCTTTGCATCGCGCCACGCCGCGAGCAGTTCGCGCATTTCGTCCAGGTCGTGGCGCGCCTGGCGGTCGGTCAGCCCAAGCCGGTCCAGCGCGCGCTGCGCGCCCACCTCGCTCGCCTCCTCGGTCATCGCCCGAAGCGTGAGGACGTCCGCACCCTCGTCACGCGCCTGTTCCATCAGCCGCGCCAGAACGCTTGCTCCATCCATCGCGTTGGTGGCCGTCCCGCTCATGGTTTGTCCTCCGCAAAGCCGAGCATCACCCGCTTCTCGCCGTCCGTCAGGAAATCCGCGGCGGACAGTTGCGACCACAGCCGCTCGCGATCCGCGGCCAGTGCCGGCACCCCGTCGGGATCCAGGCTGAGCACCAGATCCGGCCACCACGTCCGCAGCGCCTGCCCGATCCCGCCGAGGATCTTGTCCGCCGTCGGCAGGATCGTCTGCCGCCACAGTGCCCGGTTGGCCTCGCTGTAATTGGCGTAGGTGTTGTCGCCCGGCAGCCCCAGCAGCATCGGTGGTACGCCAAACGCCAGCGCGATCTCCCGCGCCGCCGCCGCCTTCAGCCCGACGAAGTCCATGTCGGCGGGAGACAGGCTCATCGCCTGCCACTTCAACCCGCCTTCCAGCAGCATCGGCCGCCCCGCATTGGCCGTGCCGGAAAAGCTCGCCTCCATCTCGGCCCGCAGCCGCTCGAACTGGTCGGCGGATAGCGCCGCGCCCGGCTCCCCCGGATCGTAGACCAAAGCGCCCGACGGCCGCGCCGCATTGTCGAGCAGCGCCTTGTTCCACCGGGTCGCCGCATTGTGGATCGCCACCGCCCCGGCGGCCGCCCCCAGGCAGCCCAGGCCGTAATGATCGTCCAGCGGGTGCATCGTCTTCAGGTGCACCAGCGCCGGTCGCCCCAGCCCATCCGCCGCCAGCCGCGTCACCGTTTCGCCGGCGCGGTACAGATAGGCCGTGGGCCAGCCTTGCGCGTCGGGCTCGATGGTCACCCGCTCGGGCCGCAGTGCGTACAGCTCGGCCGGGATCCCTTCCGCATCGCAGATGATCTGCACGAAGGCATTGCCGTGCAGCAGCAACTGGCTGGCCACTGTCTCGAACAGCCCCTGCGCCGCGCTCGTCGTCCGCAGCAGCGCCTCGGCGCGGTGTCCCTCGGGCATCGCGTAGAAGGGCACGCCCCCGCACCCCTCTGCCACCATCCGCACCGCCCGTTGCGCCACCGCGTTACCCAGATAGGCCTCGCGCACCTGCGCCTCGTAACTGCGCGGCCACTCGGCCGTACCGATGCCGCTCGGCATCGAACGCACCAGCGCCGGGCGCGCGCCGGGGGGCGACGCCTTCCGTCCGAACAGACGCATCACTTTCTCCTGCGATAATGGGTAGGCCGGGCAAGCGGATCGGGGTGCCCGGAACGTATCGGCGTTAGAGCCGTCGCATTGCCGGCTGGCCGCGCGCCTTGCCCAGCATCAGCTCGGTCATCGCCCAGACGAGCGCGTCGGCGCGGTCCGGCGATCTGCCCGGCCCGGCATAACCGCCGCCGGCGATCAGCCCGGCCATCTCGTCCTCAAGCTCCGGGAAAGCGCCGACATGGAATGCCCGCCCCGCCTCGTACAACGCCGCCACCGGCTCCGCCCGCGCGCTCTTGCCGCGCGTTGCGTGGACCAGCTTCACCGGCAGCGCCTGGTTGGCGGCGCGCAGCACGCTTTCCACCATCGCTCCACCATTGTTCGCCTCGGCGATCACCCGGTCGGCACCGTGCCGTGCCGCCGCCTCGGCCAC
>NZ_JAQGLK010000041.1 GCF_028292925.1 Sphingomonas bacterium | reverse complement strand
CCTCTGCCGGCCTGCCTGTCGTAAAGATCAGCATGCTAACGACCGCGTGGCAACCACAATCTTGATGGAGCGCGTCGAGAGCAGGAGATTATCGCCAACTGTGACCAATTCTCCCCTCACTTGCCAGCGCGTCCATTCACGGATAGTCAGCATGCTAACCAATGCGCCCGAGCTTATCCGGTGCCGTCAGTAGAGGATCGGCCATGTCGTCCGTCGCCCCGCTCGCCCCCGTCCGCCCTGCCCCCGCATCCGCGTTTCGCCAGCCCGCCACGTGGACGAGCGCGGAGATCGGCGGAGCGGAGGGGCTGATGCATCGCCTCTCGCCCGCGCAAGCGGCAGCGATGGTGTCGCTCGCCCGCTCGCTCTCCGGCCGCCCGGTCGAGTCGATCACACGGGAGGACGTCGGCGATCCGGAGGTGCTCGCGGTCATCGCCGCGATCCGGTTCGAGATCCGGCACGGGAAGGGCGGCATCGTCCTGTCCGGGATCGATGCCGATGCGATTACCGAGGACGAGTTTTCCCGCTTGTTCTGGGCGCTGGGCACGCATCTGGGCCGGGGCGTCGTCCAGAGTTCCAAGCGGGACCTGATCGGCCGCGTCGAGAAGCGCAAGGACAATCCCGAGCAGCGCGGCTACCAGCTCGATATCGAACTGGGATCGCACTGCGATTTTCACGAGATCCTGGCGCTCGGCTGCTACCGCAAGGCGGACAGCGGCGGTGAGAGCGGGTTGTGCAGCAGCCTGGCGGTGCACGACGAAATCGCCGCCACCCGCCCCGATCTGCTCGCCGCACTGTACCAGGGATTTCCGCACCAGTCGGCAACGATCGATGATCTGAGCGATCACGACGTGCCCGTCTTCTGCGATGTCGGGGGGGTGATCAGCGCCTATTACCACCGGCTGTTCTACGCCAACGCCGCGCGGGAGACCGGCCGGGCGATCCCGCCGCTGCTGGAAGAGGCGCTGCAGCTGTTCGAGACGCTGACGCGGCGGCCGGATATTCGCGCCACCTTCCTGCTCCAGCCGGGCGAGATGGTGTTCTGGCACAATTTCGTGAACCTCCATTCACGCAACAGCTTCACCGACCGGCCGGAGCATCGCCGGCTGCTGTTCCGGCTGTGGCTGCACGCCTATGATGGCGAGGGCCGCCCGATGGCCGCCGACTTCACGGAACGGGCGCGGATCATGGACAGGGCGCACGAACAGGGCCGTCCCGGCATCATCTATCACCTGGACGGGATGAAGGAGTAGGCGGCGAGGTGGGCTCGCCCGCCCACGCCGTAGCGCCCTCGATCGCCGACGCGCACACCGACGAGGCGCTCTGCCGGTCGGCCGATGGCGTCGAACAGCCGGACAGCTACGGCCTACTCTATCCCGCCGGATCGGACGCGGATCTGCGCTTCCGGCTGATGCGCCGGCTGGTGGTCAGCGCCCGGCGCTGGCGCGGCCATATCGATCAGAAGCTGCGGCGCATCGGCCAGACCCAGTCCCGCTGGGAGACTTTGCTCTGCATCGCGATGCATCCCGGCACCACCCAGGGCGAACTGGCCCGGCTCATCTCGGTCGAGGATTCCACCGTCGCGCGGATGCTGAGCGGGCTGGAGCAGGACGGTGAGATCCAGCGGCTCGTATCGCCGGAGGATCGCCGGCAACGCAGCGTCGCCGTGACGCCGCAGGGGGAAAAGTCCCTCGCCGCGCTGCAACTGATCGTCGACATGCTGCGCGACAACGTTCTCCAGGATCTGGACCGCACCGAACTGGAGGTCGGCCTGCGCATCCTCAACAAGCTGCTGGCCCGGCTCGAAACGCCCTAGGCGAACAGGCGAGGCGGGCTCAGCGCCGTTCGCCCGCCGTGGCGGCGCGGACAGACTTGAACTCGGATCCTTGCCGCCACTCCGGCCAGTTCCGCGCGGCGGCCAGCTTGGTGCCGATGGCGTGGAACAGCGCCACGTCGCCCGCCGCACCGCGCAGGTCCCAATCCGCGCTCCAGGCATCGCAGGTCTGGTGGTAGCAGCGCATGTAGCCGTCCAGCCACTGTTGGCCCGCGGCCTTGCCGCCGGTGACGAGATCCGGCGCACCGCTGATCGCCATCAGCAGCAGGGTCGGCACACCCTTGCGGGCGAGCGGAAAGTGATCGGCGCGATAGAACAGCCCGCGCTCCGGCAGTTCCTCCGGCGTCACCCTGCGCCCCTGCGCCTTCGCGGCAGCGGCGAGCAGATCCTCCAGATCGTTCTGCCCGCCGCCGACCAGCATCACGTCTCGCGCCGGGCCGGCCGTCTGCAATATATCGAGCGTCAGGTTCGCCACCGTGCTGGCGGCCGGGTAGATCGGATCGGCGGCATAGGCCTCCGATCCCAGCAGGCCCCGCTCCTCGCCGCTCCACAAGGCGAAGACCAGGCTGCGCTGCGGCCGGGCGCCAGCGGCGAACAGCCGGGCCAGCTCGAGCACGCCGGCCACGCCCAATCCGTCGTCATTGGCGCCAGGGCGGATCGTGCGTCCCTGCGCATCGGGCGCGCCGATCCCGTAGGCATCCCAATGGGCGCCGAACATCACGGTCTCGTTCGCCGCCGCGCCCCGTCCCGGCAGCCGGGCCAGCACGTTGCGGCTTTCGGAGCGGTCGTGACGAACCGGCAGATCCGCGGCGAACTGCGCGGTGAGCGTGACGGGGCGGAAGTCGCTCCGCCGTGCGGCCGTGCGGAGCGCGCCGAGATCCTGGCCGGAGGCGGCGAACAGGCGCGATGCCGCCCCGCCCTCGATCCAACCCTGCAGCATCACGCGGCCGTTCGGAGAGGAGCGGACGATGTCGTAATTCTCGCCGGCGGCGGCGGTCACGGTATTCCAGCCATAGCCCGCACCCGGCGTATCGTGGACGATAAGCGCCGCCACCGCGCCGCGCCGCGCCGCTTCCTCGAACTTGTACGTCCAGCGCCCGTAATAGGTCATCCGGCGATCGCCGAAGCGGCCCGACGCATCGTCGCCAGGCTGCGCCTCGAAATCGGGATCGTTGACCAGGAACACCGCGACCTTGCCCTTCAGGTCGACACCCTTGAAATCGTCCCAACCGCGCTCCGGTGCGGTCACGCCGTAGCCGACGAACACCATCGGCGCGGCGGCGATAGCCACGCGATCGACCGGGCGGACGGTGCTGACGTAGATATCCCGCCGCTGCACCAGCGTCGTTCCACCTGCGCTGATCGTGCCCGTACCCAGCCGGGTGTGGACCAGCGGCACCGGCTGCGTCCAGCTGCCGCCACGCCCCCCCGGCTGCAGCCCGAGCGCCTTGAAGCGCGCGATCAGCCAGGCGACCGTCTTGTTTTCCCCCGCCGTGCCGGGCGCACGCCCCTCGAACGCGTCGGAGGCCAGCATGCGCACATCGGCCGAAAGGCGATCGGGGGAAACGCCGTCGGCCGCGAAGGCCGGGGCCGAGAGGGACGAAGCGGCGAGCGCGGCAAGCGCGGCGGCAAGGAGCGGTTTCATCCGCCCATATGGCCCGGCCATCGCTGCCGCGCCACCCCTCAGCCGTCGGCGCCGTCCGCCAGCAGCGCATCGTAGGCGCGATCGAGCAACGATAGCAGCTGCTCGTGTTCCTGGGCGGTCAGCGCCGCGCGCACCGGATGCTCCTGGCCGACCGCGGCCTCGTACATGGCCAGCATCGTCTGCTCGCCCTTGAGCGTCAGCGACAGCAGGTTGCGCCGCCGGTCCTTCGGCGATCGATCCCGCACCGCCAGGCCGCCCTTTTCCAGATCGTCGATGATCGCCACCACTGCCGATTTGTCGAGACCCAGCTCGCGCGCGAGATCGGCCTGCGAACAGCCCTGGTTGGCGGAGATAAGCGACATCGCCGTGAGGGCGCCGGTGCGCAGCCCGAACGGCGCCAGCACGCCGACCGAACGCACCGTCAGCAGGTTGCGCAGGATCCGCACCCGCGGCCCGATCGCCTTTTCCAGCGGGCCGCGCCCGAACCGCCCGGGGCCGTCGCCGCCGTTCGCCTTGTTCATCGTCTCATCCTGCACCGCCGGCATTCCCGGGGGATCAACCGCACGGCGCATACCCGCATGGCAGAGGCGGCGCATCCTTTTCGTGGGCGGCATGCCGGGTGGAGTGCATCGCCCCCGCCCGGCATGCCGAAGCCGCTGGCAGCTAGCCGGCGGCAGTGCCCTGCCCCGCCGCGGCGAGCACGCGATCGATGTCGCTCGCATCGTGCCGTTCGGCCAGCTGGTTCTCGCCCGCACCGAACGTGCGGTTGACCATGCGGCCGCGCTTCACCCCCTCGCGCGCCTCGACCAGATCGATCCAGCGCCGGACGTTGGTATATTCGTGGACGGAGAGGAACGTCTGCGCATTGTACGCCGAGGTCATGATCGCACCGTACCAGGTATAGATGGCTATATCCGCAATCGTATATTCGTCGCCGATCACATAGTCGCGGTCGGCCAGCTGCGTATCCAGCACGTGCAGCTGCCGCTTGGTCTCCATCGCGTAGCGGTTGATCGGATATTCCATCTTGAACGGCGCATAGGCGTAGAAGTGGCCGAAGCCGCCGCCCACGAACGGCGCCGATCCCATCTGCCACATCAGCCAGTTGATCGTCTCGGCGCGCGCATAATGTTCGGTCGGCAGGAACGCGCCGAACTTTTCGGCCAGATAGATCAGCATCGATCCGCTCTCGAACAACCGCGTCGGCGGGCTTGTCGAGTAATCCATCATCGCCGGGATCTTGGAATTCGGGTTGATCTCCACGAACCCGCTGGAGAACTGATCGCCCTCGCCGATCTTGATCAGCCAGGCGTCATATTCGGCGCCTTCATACCCCGCCGCCAGCAGCTCCTCGAGCATGATGGTGACCTTCTGGCCGTTCGGGGTGCCCAGCGAATAGAGCTGGAACGGATGCTTGCCGATCGGCAGTTCCTTGTCGTGCGTCGCGCCCGAGGTCGGGCGGTTGACGTTGGCGAACTGCCCGCCATTGGCCTTGTCCCACGTCCACACGGCGGGGGGCACATAGCCGGGGGGCTGGTTGTTCTCGGGGTTCGCATCCTCGGCCATGGCTTTTCTCCGGTGGTTTGGTGACTTCAAACATCGCTACGGCGATAAAGGTACGCAAGCCGCAGCCGCTCGTCCCGGTTCGATCAGCCGGTACGCCCGCTTTGCCCCGCCCCGACGCGCGCGCGACCGCGCCAGATCCGCAGCGGCGCATTGGCCCGCGCGCCCTCGCCCGTGTTCGGGCATTTGCGGGGGTTCAGGTTGGTGTCGAGGCACAGCCACACCTCCTCCAGCCAACCCTTGCGATTGACGTTGAGCCGGATCATGTCGGCCCGCAGCCGGGGGTTGGCGCGGGCAAAGGCCCGCGTGAAGCTGGCGGTGGTCTGCGGCGTCCGGGAAAGCGCCGCCATGTTCGGGTAGCGCACGTCGCGGTACAGCCGCGTCGCGGTCGCGAAGTAGCGCGCCGGATCGGGGGTCATGCAGGTGCCGTGCTTGGCATATTCGTGCTGGAGCAATTGCGGCGACGGCGTCGCGCATAGATTGTCCCGGATCACCCGCTCGGGCAGCAAGCCGGCTGGGGCGCAATATTGCGGCCATGTCTTGCCGCGCCCGTCAGGCCACAGACCGTGCAGCGTGAATCCGAAGCGGTTGCCGCCCCCGCACTGGATCGCATCGCGCGCGCTCGCCGCCCGTGTCCGGCAATATTCCGGCGACCAGCTGAGCGCCAGCGTGTAGCTGCCGATCGGCAGCACCCGCTTCGGCTCCCGCGCGGAGGGTCCGTCGGGCCGCGGCTGCGGCAAGGTCGCGGGCAGATCGCACGACGCGGCCTGTGCCTGCGCGACGGCAGGCGCGGCAAGCGCGCCCAGCGCCCCCACCATCGCCAGGAGCCGCGTGAAGCCCGTCATCCGCAACCGTCGCATGCGCATTCCCGATCCCCATCCCCGCCGATGCCCGGCAACCTAGCGGCTGCGCCTTTGGTCGAGAACCGCCTTGTTGCCGCCCGATCAGCCGATTGCGGAAAAGTCGAGCCCGATGTCCGCCGCCGGCGCCGACTGCGTGAGCCGGCCGACCGAGACATAGGTCACCCCGGTCTCGGCAATCGCCTGGATCGTCTCCAGCCGCACGCCGCCCGACGCCTCCGTCGGCACCCGGCCGCCGACCAGGGTGACCGCGCCGCGCAACGTGGCCGGGTCCATGTTGTCGAGCAGCAGGTGGGTCGCTCCGGCGGCCAGCGCCGGCTCGATCTGGTCGATGCGGTCGACCTCCACGATGATCCGGGCGATACCGGCGGCGGCGGCGCGGCGCACAGCCTCGCCGATGCCCCCGGCCACCGCGACATGGTTGTCCTTGATCATCGCCGCATCCCACAGGCCCATGCGGTGGTTCGTCGCACCGCCCATGCGGGTCGCATATTTCTCGATCGCGCGCAGGCCGGGGATCGTCTTGCGGGTGTCCAGCAGGACCGCGCCCGTGCCGGCGATCGCATCGACATACGTCCGCGCCAGCGTGGCGATGCCGGAAAGGTGCTGCACCGTGTTGAGCGCCGATCGCTCGGCGGTGAGCAGCGCCCGCGCTTTCCCTTCGATCCGCAGCAGCGCCGTGCGCCGGGATACCTTGGCGCCATCCTCGACCAGTCGCTCGATGACGGCCGAGGGATCGAGAGCGCGAAAGAACTCCGCCGCAATCTCAAGCCCGGCGACGACGATCGGATCGCGGCTCTCCATCACGCCTGCGAAGCGCGCATCCGCCGGGATCACCGCGGCGGAGGTGATGTCGCCAATGTCCCCCAGATCCTCGGCCAGCGTCGAGCGGACGAAGCCGGCGAGATCGAAGCCTTCCAGCGCGAACGCCACGCCCTCAATCCCCCGTCACGCGGGCGCTGCCCAGATCGCCCTGACCGACGGTGGCGCTGGCCATCTGCAACATCCGATCGAGCGGCCGCTTGGCGGCAAGGCGGGTCTCCTCGTCCAGCTCGATCCGCGGCTGCAGGTCGCGCAGCGCCAGATAGAGCTTCTCGACCGAATTGAGCGCCATGTACGGGCACATGTTGCAGTTGCAGTTACCGTCCGCCCCGGGCGCGCCGATGAAGAGCTTGTGCGGCGCGGCCTTTTCCATCTGGTGGATGATGTGCGGCTCGGTCGCGACGATGAACGTCTGCTCCGGCGCGGCGAGCACGTAATCCAGGATGCCGCGGGTCGATCCGACATAGTCCGAATGGTCGAGGATGTAGGCCGGGCATTCCGGGTGCGCGGCGACCGGCGCGCCGGGATGCAGCAGCTTCAGCTTCAGCAGCTCGGTTTCGGAAAACGCCTCGTGGACGATGCACGCGCCGGGCCACAGCAGCATGTCGCGCCCGGTCTTGCGGTTGAAATAGGCGCCGAGGTTCTTGTCCGGCGCGAAGATGATCTTCTGGTCCATCGGCAGCTGCGACAGGATCTTCTCCGCCGAGGATGACGTGACGATGATGTCCGAGTGCGATTTCACCGCCGCCGAACAGTTGATGTAGGTGATCGCGATGTGATCGGGGTGCGCGGCGCGAAAGCGGGCGAACTGCTCGGGCGGGCAGCTATCCTCCAGGCTGCATCCGGCGGCCATGTCGGGCAGCACCACCGTCTTCTCCGGCGACAGGATCTTGGCGACCTCCGCCATGAAGCGCACGCCGCAGAAGGCGATCACCTCGGCGTCCGTCTCTGCCGCCTTGCGGCTGAGATCCAGGCTGTCGCCGACGAAATCGGCAAGATCCTGGATTTCCGGCACCTGGTAGTAATGCGCCAGGATCACGGCGTTGCGCTCCTTGCGCAGCCGTTCGATCTCCGCGCGCAGGTCCAGCCCGGCCAGTCCGACGTTCATCACGCTCATCGCAAACTCCTCGTGCCGCGTCGGCGCAGATAGTGTGGGACGCGGCGCTTGTCATGGCCCGCATCAGGCCGGCCGATCAGCGCCGCTCCGCCAGCACCGCGCGGGGATTGCGGGACTGGTCCCACCGCTCGCCATCGCGCACGCCGCGTTCCCCCGGAAAGGTCACGAGAATTCGGGTGTCGTGGAACCCCGCCGCACCGAGCGGCGCGGCCATCAGCCCGGCGATCGCGCGCTTGGCATGTTCCCGCGCCTGCGCCATCCGTTCGGGCGAACTGGCCTCCTGCTCGGCCTTGGCCTGCGCGTTCCGGGAGGTGCGACGGCTGAGTTCCTCCGCCGCCGCGCGCGTGACGAACATGCCGGTGGTGCGCACCAGGGTACGCCGCCCCTCCTCGGTGTTCGCGGTTGCCACCGTCACGTCCGGTGCGTCCACGATCAGCGTGCGGGTATCGGCGTGCCACTCCAGTTCGCCGGCGCCCAGCTTTGACAGATCGACGAAATAATCGACCGAATAGGGCATCTTGACGATCTGATCCGAACGCAGCCAGCCAAGCGCGCGGACATCCGAAGCCGTCGCCTGCACCGTGCCGGACAATTGCGCGACCTTCAGTTGACGCATCCCGGCCAGTCGGGCGCTGACGATCTGGGTGACCGCCGGGCCGCCCGGACGATCCTCGGCAGCGGTAACGATGTAGCGTTCCTGATACAGCTTCCAGCCGATCAGGCCGGCCGCGGCCACGCCGATCAGCAGCAGCGCGGCAAGCACGAACTGCCAGGGCGGCCGGTTCATGCCGCCAGCGCCCACCGGCTGCCCGCCGGCTCGACAAGCCCCCGCCGTTCCAGATCGAGGAGGTGCGCCAGCACGGAACGCCCTGCCGCCGCATGCAACCGCGGATCGATACCGGCATACATGACGGCAACCATCGCCGGCACCTCGTTCGCCCCCTTGCCCAGCAGCCGGAGTATCTGCCCCTCGCGCTGGCGACGATGGCCCAGCATGCCGCGGACCAGGCGTTGTGGCCGTTCGATCGGGTCGCCGTGCGCGGGGTAGTAGATCCGGTCGTCGCGGCTCATCAACCGCTCCAGGCTGGCAAGGTAGGCGGTCATGTCGCCATCGGGCGGCGAGACCACGGTGGTCGACCAGCCCATGACGTGATCGCCGCTGAACAAGGCCTCCGCTTCCGGCAGGGCAAAGCAGAGATGGTTGGAGGTATGCCCCGGCGTCGCCACCGCCTCCAGCGTCCAGCCGGGGCCGAACACGCGATCGCCATCGCGCAGCACCCGGTCGGGCGCATAGTGTGGATCGAAGGCAGCGTCCGATCGCGGCCCGGCATCGTCCATCGTCAGCGCCGCGCAGCCCACGATCGCGGCGCCCGTCGCAGCCTTCAGCGCGCGGGCCGCGGGGCTGTGATCGCGGTGGGTGTGGGTGCACAGGATCACGCTCACACGCTCGCCCGTCAGCGCGGCGAGGATGGCATCGACATGGCCGGGCAGATCAGGGCCGGGATCAATCACGGCCACCTCCCCGCTGCCGACGACATAGGTCTGCGTGCCGGTGAAGGTGAATGGAGAGGGGTTGGCGGCCAGCACGCGGCGCACCAGTGGATGAAGGCACTCGGCCACGCCGGGTTGCTGATCGGTCATCGCCGGGACGGGGCTCCTGTTCGGCCGCTTGCAACCGGCGCCTGTTGTCGGCTTACTTTACAGTGCGCCCGCTGCCCCACGAGGCCCACGATAAGTTTACTGCCATTTCAACATCTTGCGAACCTGGCACGCGGCATGCATACTCAAAGATGTTCCAAAGCCTGCTTCAGAGCGGCGGGCCGGCGATCCAAACGCCGGCCCGCCCTCGCCCGATCGGGGAAGCGGCGCGAACCTCCATCCGCCCCGCCCCGCTTCGGCGCTCGCCGCGATCAGGCCTGGGTGCGCGTGACGCCCTTTTCATCGAGCAGCTCGGTCAGCTCGCCGGCCTCGTACATCTCCATCATGATGTCCGATCCGCCCACGAACTCGCCCTTGACGTAAAGCTGCGGGATGGTCGGCCAATCGGAGAATTGCTTGATCCCCTGGCGGATGCCCTGATCCTGCAGCACGTCGACCGTCGCATATTCGACGCCGAGATGATCGAGGATCGCCACCGCGCGGCTGGAAAAGCCGCATTGCGGGAAAAGCGGCGTGCCCTTCATGAACAGGAGCACGTCGGCCGAGCGAACCGCCTCGGCAATACGGATCTGTGCGTCGTCGGTCATGGAATTTCTCCGGATCAGTCGGGAAGTGCGGTCGTGAGCTGGAGCGCGTGGAGCACCCCGCCCATCCGTCCGCCAAGAGAATCATAGACGCGGCGCGTCCGCTCCAGCCGCGAAACGCCGCGAAAACTCTCGCTCACGACGCGGGCCGCATAATGGTTCTGGTCGCCGGCCAGATCGGTGATCTCGATCCGGGCATCGGGAATCGCGGCACGGATCAGCGCCTCGATCTCGTCGGCGGGCATCGGCATCGTGCTTACTTCAGCTCGAGGAGCTGTCGGCGGGCGTCGATCGCCTTCTCCGACAAGGCGTTGCGAATGCGCGAGTCATCCATGTCCACGCCGGCGGAGGTGAGATCGCCGAGGAGCTTGCGGATGACGTCCTCATCGCCCGCTTCCTCGAAATCGGCCTGCACCACCGCCTTGGCATAGGCGTCGGTCTCTTCCGCGGTCAGCCCCATCAATTCGGCCGCCCAGACGCCCAGCAGGCGGTTCCGCCGTGCCGCGATGCGAAATGCCATGTCCTGCTCGCGCGAGAAGTTCGCCTCGAACCCCCGCTCCCGTTCGTCGAATGTGGTCATGGGGGTCCTCTCGCTGCTGCCGTCGGGGGGACAGATAGGGAGGTGGGAACGGCCGCGCAACGCCGCATCGCTGCACGACCGGCGCCGGGCGCAGGCGCGCTGCGGCAGGGATATCAGCCGGTGGCCGCGCCCAGCCACGGCCGATCGACCGCCATCTGCCGCTCGAACCCGGAGATCTCGACGTCCCGCGCCAGCGTCAGCCCGACCTCGTCGAGGCCGTTCATCAGGCAGTGGCGGCGAAACGCATCGATGGAAAAGGCGAAGCGATCCTGAAACGGCGTCGTCACGGTAAGCGATTCCAGATCGATGGTGATCGGCTCGCCGGCCTTGGCCACCTCGATCAGCCGCTCGACGGCATCCTCGGCCAGAACGACGGTGACGATGCCGTTCTTGAACGCGTTGCCGGAGAAGATGTCTGAAAAGCTCGGCGCGACGACCGCGGTCACGCCCATGTCGTTGAGCGCCCAGGCGGCATGTTCGCGGCTGGATCCGCAGCCGAAATTATCGCCGGCCAGGATGATCGGTGCGCCGGCATAAGCGGGATCGTCGAATACGTTGCCCGGCTCTGCCCGCACCGTCTCGAAGGCGCCGCGGCCCAGACCGAAGCGGCTGATCGTCTTCAGATACTGGGCGGGGATGATGACATCGGTATCGACGTTCTTGCGCCCGAGCGGATAGGCCCGCCCCTGAACGATGGTAACCGGGGTCATGCCGTAGCTCCTGCACCGTCGAAGATCGTCGGCTCGCGATAATGATGGCGCGGCTCCACCCCCGCATGATTGCGGCGGTCGCCGAAGCGGAGCTCGATGCCGATCAGTTCGGCCGGATCGAACAGCCGCATGTTGATCCCGGCGCGATCGGGCCGGCCCGGACCGTGCGGCGCCCAGTGGGTCGTCGCCCCGCAATCCGGGCAGAAATTCCCGCTCAGGGCGGGATCCGCGATGTCGGCACGCACGTAGGCGCGCGGCTCGCCCGCAAATTCCACGCGGCTGAGCGGGAAATAGCCCCACACCGCGCCCAGTTTCGTGCAGAACGTGCAATTGCAGGCGTTCAGATAATCGGGGCGGCCCGGCACGCGGATCGTGATCCGGCCGCAGAGGCAGGAGCCGTTCACGCGACGAGATCGCGCACGTCGGTCAGCCGGCCGGTGACGGCCGCGGCCGCGGCCATCGCCGGGGAAACCAGATGGGTGCGCGCACCCGGCCCCTGCCGCCCGACGAAGTTGCGGTTGGAGGTGGAGGCGCAACGCTCACCCGGCGGCACCTTGTCCGGATTCATCGCCAGGCACATCGAACAGCCCGGCTCACGCCATTCGAACCCCGCCTCGATGAAGATCCGGTCGAGCCCCTCGGTCTCGGCCTGCCGCTTGACCAGCCCCGATCCGGGGACGACGAGCGCCTGGCGGATACCCGCTGCGACGTGCCGTCCGCGGGCGACCGCTGCGGCCGCGCGCAGATCCTCGATCCGGCTGTTGGTGCACGATCCGATGAAGATGTGTTCGACGGAAACGTCCTGCATCCGGGTGCCCGGGGTCAGCCCCATATAATCCAGCGACTTGGCTGCCGCCTGCTGCTTGGCGGGATCGGCGAAGCTCATCGGATCGGGCACGGAGCCGGTGATCGCCACGACGTCCTCGGGGCTGGTGCCCCAGGTCAGGCTGGGCGCGATGTCTCCGGCGTCGAGCGTGACGACGCGGTCATAACGGGCACCGGCATCGGTCGGCAGCGTGCGCCACCAGGCCAGCGCCTTGTCCCAATCGGCACCCTTCGGCGCCATCGGGCGGCCCTTCAGATAGGCGTAGGTCGTCTCGTCCGGTGCGATCAGGCCGGATCGGGCGCCATGCTCGATCGCCATGTTAGAGACGGTCAGCCGCCCCTCGACAGACATCGCGCGGATCGTCGATCCGGTATATTCGACGACATAGCCGGTTCCGCCCGCCGCGCCGATCCGGCCGATGATCGCCAGGATCACGTCCTTGGGCGAAACGCCGAAGCCCAGCGCCCCGTCGACGCGGATCTCCATCGTCTTCGATTGCTTGAGCAGCAGCGTCTGGGTGGCGAGCACATGCTCCACCTCCGACGTGCCGATCCCGAACGCCAGCGCGCCCAGCGCACCGTGCGCGGCGGTGTGGCTGTCTCCGCACACCAGCGTCGTGCCGGGCAGGGTGAAGCCCTGTTCCGGCCCTACGACATGGACGATGCCCTGTTCGGCGGCGACCGCGTCGATGTAGCGAATGCCGGCAGCGGGCGCGTTCTCCGCCAGGGCAGCAAGCTGCTGGGCCGATTCGCTGTCGGCGATCGGGATGCGATTGCCGAGCGCGTCACGCCGCGGCGTGGTCGGCAGATTGTGGTCGGGCACGGCGAGCGTCAGATCCGGCCGGCGCACGCGGCGGCCGGCCGCGCGCAAGCCTTCGAACGCCTGCGGGCTGGTCACCTCGTGGACGAGGTGACGATCGATGTAGATCAGGCAGGTGCCGTCGTCGCGCCGTTCGACGACATGCGCGTTCCAGATCTTGTCGTACAAGGTGCGCGGTTCGGTCATGCCGCCCACTTAATCCCGAGCGGGCCGAAACGGAAGCTTTCCCAAAGGTTCCCGAAAAGCAGTGTGACCGGCGGATTTACCGCGTCCGTTAGGTCGGCTGGAAGGCGCTCGGCGCGATATCTCCTTGTGATCGCAAACGGATCGCAAGAGGGGCAGGGGTGTGAAGCACAAGGGGGGAGCGCTGCTGGGCGCAGTGTTGGCGGGCGCGGTAGCGGCCATGCCGGTTCACGCCGCCTGCTGGTCGGGCGATGCGGCCGAGGCCACGCAGATCCGTAACTTGCAGACCAGGCTGATGGTGGCGACGCTGAAATGCCAGACCGCCGGTATCGACATTACCGCCACGTACAACGATTTCGTTCGTGCCCGGCGAGGCACGCTGGCTGCCGCGAACGTCCGGATCAAGAACCACTTCGCCGATGCCGCCGGGAACAGCATGGAGGCGCAGGCCGGCTATGACCGTTTCGTCACCAGCCTGGCCAACGCCTATGGCGCCGACGAAACGAACGCGGGAACGTGCGCGGCAGCCGCGGCGCAGGCGATGGATGCCGCGGACGAGGGTGCCGATCTCCTGCGCATTTCCGCCGAGGGAGCATCGGGGATGCACACGCTCTCCGTCGGGCTGTGCACGCCGGCCTCCGGCCCCGTCCGAATTGCCGCGGCAGAGCCGGCCGTCGCGACGCCCGTTGCGACGACCGTTGCGGCCGCGGCAAAGCCCGGCGCGCCCGGCCCCGCCCTCACCTCTGCGGCATCGACCAGGCCGCCGCTGCCTGCCGAGGTGGTAGCGGCGATGGCGGTGATCGCCGCATTCGCGCGCGAGCAGAGCGGAGCGCCCGGCACCACCAGCACGACACCACCGATCGACACCGCCTCGATCGGGGCGACGGCAAGCCGGTAAGCGGTTCTCCGCAGCGGGCGAAAGCGGCCCCGGTGCGGCGCGCCGGGCGGGCAGCGCCTGAAAAACGCCGCATTGCGCCTGCACAGGCCCTGCCCCATATCCGGTGCATGGCCAAGGAAACGCACGTGAAATCGCTCACCGACACGCCCAAGCTGGGCTTCTGGAGCCGCCCCCATTATCTGGACCGTATGACGCTCCGCGATCTCGTGGCCGCGTATTTCCAGCATTATACGATCCTCAGCTACCTGGGGCTGGCCGCGGTGAGCATCGCCGTGTTCGTCTGGGCCCCGGCCGCACCGCTGGCGACGTTCGCCGCGGTCGTTGCGGCGGGACTGGTTTATCCGATGGTATGGTATGCGCTGCACCGCTGGGTGCTGCACGGCCGGTGGATGTACAAGCTGCCGATGTTCGCCGCGACGTGGAAGCGGATCCACTACGATCATCATCAGGATCCAAACCACCTGGAGGTATTGTTCGGAGCGCTGCACACGACGCTGCCGACGATCGCCGTCGCCACGCTGCCGGTGGGTTATGCGATCGGCGGGATTGGCGGGGCGGCGGCTGCATTCGCCGCCGGGCTTCTCATCACCTGTTATTACGAGTTCATCCACTGCATCCAGCATCTGGCCTTCAAGCCGCGCAGCAAGATCATCGCGCGGATGAAGAAGCTTCACATGGAGCATCACTTCTTCGACGAGGCGGGTAATTTCGGCATCACCAACTACCTGCCGGATCGCCTGTTCGGCACCTATTACGAACGCCGCGCGCGCAAGGGCCGCAGCCCGACCGTGTTCAACCTCGGCTATACCGAGGAAGTCGCCAAGACCTATCCGTGGGTGGCGGATCTGTCCGGCGGCGTGGCCAGCGGCCATCCGCGCAGCCGCGCGCGCGGCTGACCCGATCGTGCCTTTGGCGCTCACCGTTCGCCCCGTGGGTGGCAAGGCGGACGTCCGTGCCTTCGTCGATCTGCCGTTTCGGCTTTATGCGAACGATCCCCACTGGATCCCGCCGCTGAAGGACGAGATTCGCGGCCTGATCGATCCGGCCAGGAACCCCTGGTTCGAACATGCCGAGGCGGTGTTCCTGATCGCGGAGCGCGGCGGCAAGGTCGTCGGGCGGATCTCGGCCCAGGTCGACCAGCTGGTGCTGGCGATGCCCGAGGATCAGGGCGGCGGCCCGGGGGTGGGGCATTGGGGCATGTTCGAGGCGGAAGATGCCGAAGTGGCCACCGCCCTGTTCGCCCACGCCGAGGATTGGCTGCGCGGCAAGGGCATGACCCGCACGATCGGCCCGATGAGCCTTTCCGTCTGGGACGAGCCGGGGCTCCTCGTCAGTGGCCACGATCATCCGCCGACGGTTATGATGGGCCATCACCGCCCGGAATATCAGGGCTGGGTGGAGGCATCCGGCTTCACGCTGGCCAAGGAACTCTACACCTACGATCTGGAAATCACCCACGGCCTGCCGCCGCTGGTGCAGCGGATCGTCGCCTCGGGTGAGCGCAACGCCCGCATCACGCTTCGCAAGGTCAACAAGGCGAACTTCGCCAAGGAGGCGGCACTGATCCTCGGCATCCTGAACGATGCCTGGGGCGACAATTGGGGCTATGTGCCGCTGACGGACGCCGAGATCACCTATGCCGGCAAGAAACTGAAGCCGATCGTGTTCGAGGATCTGATCATGATCGCCGAGGTGGAGGGCGAGCCGGTCGCGTTCATGCTGACTTTGCCGGACCTCAATGAACTCACCGCCGATCTGAACGGATCGCTGTTTCCCTTCGGTTTCCTGAAGCTGCTGTGGCGGCTGCGCAGGCCGAAGGTGCGGACGATGCGGGTGCCCTTGATGGGGGTTGTCCGCCGGTTACAGGCGACGCGGCTGGCGAGCCAGTTGGCCTTCATGATGATCGAATATATCCGCCGTGCCGCGGTCGCCAATTACGGCTCCAGCCGGAGCGAGATCGGCTGGATCCTCGACGACAATCAGGGGATGCGCTCGATCGCCGAGACGATCAACGCCAGCATCAACAAGACCTACCGGGTGTACGCCAAGACGCTTTAGGCCGAGGCGTTACGGCGTGCTGAGCAGCGCCGCGTCGGCGCGGGCGAGCGCGATGAGCCGCAGCCCGGCCTCCGCCGCCCGCCGCACCGCCAGGCTGGTCGGGGCGGAGATGGTGACGAGCATCGGGCAGCCGGCCAGCACCGCCTTCTCGACCAGTTCGTAGGAGCAGCGCGCAGAGAGCAAGGCGAAGCCGCCGTCCCAGCCAAGCCCCGTGCGCTGCATCGCCCCGATCAGCTTGTCGAACGCGTTGTGCCGGCCGACATCCTCGCGCGCCAGCCGCACCGCCCCGTCCGCCCCGCACAGCGCGGCTGCATGGACCGCGCCCGTCTCCGCATTGAGCGGCTGGTGCGCCCGCAATTCCGCGATCGCGCGAAAGATCGCCGCATCCGCTGCCGTGGCCGCGTTCGTCACCGCCGGCAGCGGGCGGAGCGCCTGCTCGAGGTTCTCGATTCCGCACAGCCCGCACGAACTTTCGGAAATGCGGTGCCGCACCCTTTCCACCACCCGCGCCTGCCGTTCGGGGACGAGGGTGATGCGCAGGATCACGCCGCCCTCGGTCGCGTGGGGCTCCGCGTCGACCAGGTCGTCCGCCCCCTCGATCAACCGTTCGGAGAGGCAGAAGCCATGCGCGAAATCGACGAGATCGGCGGGCGTCGCCATCATCACCGCATAGCCCAGACCATTGATCTCGATCGCGATCGGGGTCTCGACGGCAAGCGAGCGGCTGATCGCCGATGCCCGGCCGTCCGCCGCCAGCCGGGTAAACGGCGCGTCGATGGTCGGGCTGGGGCGATCCGTCACCGCCTAGCGCCGGCCCAGTCGCTCCGCATGCCAGCGCAGATGATCGGCGAGGAACGTGGAGATGAAGTAATAGCTGTGATCGTAGCCGTCCTGCATCCGCAGCGTGAGCGGAATGCCGGCAGCCTCGCAGGCTTGCGCCAGCAAGCCGGGCTTCAGCTGCCCCTCCAGGAAGCTGTCTGCCCCGCCTTGATCGATGAGGATCGCCGGCACCCGAGCGCCATCCTCGATCAGTGCGGTCGCGTCATGCGCGCGCCACGTGGCGCGGTCGGGCCCGAGATAGCCGCCGAGCGCCTTTTCGCCCCACGGACAACGCAGCGGCGATACGATCGGCGCAAATGCCGAGACGCTGCGATAGCGATCCGGGTTGCGCAGCGCGATCGTCAGCGCGCCGTGCCCGCCCATCGAATGACCGGTGATCGCCTGCGCGCCCATATCGGCCGGGAAATGCGCGGCGATCAGCGCCGGCAGTTCCTCCGTGACGTAGGAGTACATGCGGTAATTGGCCGCGTACGGCGCCTCCGTCGCATCGACGTAGAAGCCGGCGCCCAGCCCGAAATCGTAGGCGCCCGCCGGGTCGTCGGGCACGGCCTCGCCACGGGGCGAGGTGTCCGGCGCCACGAAGATCAGCCCGAGTTCCGCGCAGGCACGGCGAAACTCGCCCTTTTCGGTCACATTGGCATGGGTGCAGGTGAGGCCCGACAGATACCATATGACCGGCAACCTGGCGCCCGCCTCCGCCCCCGGCGGCACGTAGACCGAAAAGGTCATATCCGTGCCGGTCGCCGTGCTGGCATGCCGGTACACACCCTGCGTGCCGCCAAACGCCTTGTTGGTGGAGACGGTTTCGAGCGCCACCGCCGTGCTCAGCCCGGCAGCTGGCAGAAGGCGCACAGCTTGTTGCCCGCGGGATCGCGCAGGTAGGCGCCATAGGCGTTGCCCGGCGCGTTCGGCCGCGGCCCCGGGGCACCTTCGTCCGTGCCGCCGCTGGCGAGACCGGCCGTGTACCAGGCATCGACCTGATCCTTGTCGGCCGCTGCCAGCCCGATCGTGCCGCCATTGGCATGGCAGGCCGGGCCGCCGTCGAGCGGCTTGACCACGCCGAACGCGCCCGCCTCGGATCGGTAGAAGGCGCGGGTCTCGTTGGCGAAGGCCGGCTGGATGCCGAGTGCGGCGAAGGTTGCGTCGTAGAATGCTTGCGATGCGGCAAGATCGTTGCTGCCGACCATTACGTGGGTAAACATCGGAAAAGGCCCCTTCCGGTTAGACTTAGTACAGCACGACCGAACGGATCGACTTGCCTTCGTGCATCAGATCGAAGGCATCGTTGATCTTGTCCAGCGGCATGGTGTGCGTGATCAGATCGTCGATGTTGATCTTGCCGTCCATGTACCAATCGACGATCTTCGGCACGTCGGTCCGCCCGCGCGCGCCGCCGAATGCCGATCCCTTCCACACCCGGCCGGTGACCAGCTGGAACGGACGGGTCGAAATCTCCCGGCCGGCCTCGGCCACCCCGATGATGATCGACTGGCCCCAGCCGCGGTGGCAGCATTCCAGCGCCTGCCGCATCACGTTGGTATTGCCGGTGCAGTCGAAGCTGTAGTCCGCGCCCCCGTCCGTCGCATCGATGATCGCGGCGACGACCTTGTCGACGCCGACCTCGTTGGGGTTGATGAAGTGGGTCATGCCGAACCGCCGGGCCATCTCGACCTTGGCGGGGTTGATGTCGACGCCGATGATCTTGTCCGCGCCGACCAGCCGGGCGCCCTGGATCACGTTCAGCCCGATCCCGCCCAGCCCGAAGACGACGACGCTGGCGCCCGGCTCGACGCCGGCGGTGTAGATCACCGCGCCGACCCCGGTGGTGACGCCGCAGCCGATGTAGCAGATCTTGTCGAACGGCGCGTCGGGGCGAACCTTGGCGACCGCGATCTCCGGCATCACGGTGAAGTTCGAGAAGGTCGAACATCCCATATAATGGTAGATCGTCTCGTTACCGAGTTTGAAGCGGCTGGTGCCGTCCGGCATCACGCCGCGCCCCTGGGTGGATCGGATAGCGGTGCACAGGTTAGTCTTCTGCGACAGGCACGACTTACACTGGCGGCATTCCGGCGTGTACAGCGGAATGACATGATCGCCGACCTTCACCGAGGTGACGCCGGGGCCGACATCCCGCACGATCCCGGCACCTTCGTGGCCCAGGATCGAGGGGAAGATCCCTTCCGAATCCTTGCCCTCCAGCGTGTAGGCATCGGTATGGCAAATGCCGGTTGCCATCATCTCGACGAGGACTTCGCCCGCCTTTGGCCCGTCGAGATCGACCTCGTGGATCTCGAGCGGCTTGTTGGGCGCCACGGCGATGGCTGCTCTGGTCTTCATGGAACCATCTCTCCGAGAGCTTTTGTCTGCGCGCTTGGTCGCGGCTTTGCGCCACGTGCATGGCCTGACTAGCTCCGCGCCATTTGACAAGTCAATCGGCGCGCGGAACAGTGTCCGCATGCAGTCCGAGCAATCCGCGTCGCTTGTCCCCACCAAAGCGCCCGAGCCCGAGCAGCTCGATCTCGATCGCTATGTGCCTTTCGGGCTGACGGCTATCGCGAACAAGATCGCCCGCAGCGCATCGCGCGTATACCTCAAGCGGTTCGGCGTAGGCATCAACGAATGGCGGATCCTGGCCAATCTGCGGATCGCGCCCGGCGCGACGGCAAACCTGATCTGCCAGTCCTCCGGGCTGGACAAGGCCGCCGTGAGCCGTTCGCTGAAGCTGCTGGAAGATGGCGGCATGATCGAGACATCGGGCGAGGCGACCGACGTGCGCGGCCGCGCGCTCCGGCTGACGGCCAAGGGCGACATGCTGCACGACGGGCTGATCGGCGTGGCGCTGAAGCGCGAGGCGCTGCTGCTGGAGGGGTTCGACGAGGCGGAACGGCGGCAGTTGCTCTCGTTCATCGCCCGGCTGCACGCGAACGTGGCGCTGGTGAACGACGCCGCGGACGCCAACCCGGACGCTGGCTGATCTGATTAGCCGGCCGGGGCAGCCGGCCTGTCCGGCGCGCGCCCGGCAGCACGCATCATTTACGCGACACCGCACATCGGTATGTACCCGCAAACCGCGGTCGTGCGTTTGGAACGGCCATGGAACCATCGCAGCTGCCACGCTCCGCCGTCCTGATCATCAACGCGCGCTCGCGCAAGGGCCGGGCGATGTTTCGGGAGGCCACCCGCAAGCTGGAGGCCGCGGGAATCACTCTGATCGCGCGCCATGCGCTGCGTGATCCCAAGCAGCTGGTGCCAACCGTGCGACAGGCGGTGGCGGACGGTGCGCCGATGGTGATCGTGGGCGGCGGCGACGGCTCGCTCTCCTGCGCGGTCGATGAACTGGTGCGGGAAAGGAGCGTGTTCGCGCTGCTGCCGCTCGGCACCGCCAACAGCTTCGCCCGCTCGCTCGGCATCCCGCTGGATCTGGACGGAGCGATCGACGTGATCGCCAATGGCCGGCCCCGCCGGGTCGATCTCGGCATGATCGACGGCGATTATTACGCCAATTGCGCATCGATCGGCATTGCCCCGCTGATCGCCGAGACGGTGCCGCACAACCTGAAGAAGGTTGCCGGCCGGGTCGGTTACCTGAGCTGGGCGGCGTACCAGATGACCCGTTTCAAGCCGTTCCGCCTGACCGTGGGCGAGGGCGATAGTGCGGAGATCATGGACGCGCTGGAGGTGCGGATCGCGAACGGATCGTTCCACGGCGGATCGGAACTGATCGACGATGCGGAGGTGGATAGCGGCGAGATCGTCGTTCAGGTCGTCATGGGCAAGGCCCGCCACCGCCTGCTGTGGAGCTGGCTGGCCAGCGTGCTGCGGCTGGACGCACGCAAACGCACCACCCGCGAATTTCACGGCACATCGCTGCGCATCGCCACCGATCCGCCGCTGCCGATCTCGATCGATGGCGAAGTCCTCGCCCACACGCCGGTTACGGCCAGGGTGGCGGAGGCGGCGATCGTCGTCGCCGTGCCTCGCACGCCCTGATCCCGCCGGTCGCGGCGACAACGGTTCAGCCGGTGGGCTGCAGGCTCCCGCCCGGCTCGCCGTCGGCGAAGGACCTCTCCTTCGCTTCCTCCTGGTGGATTTCCTCGATCAGCCGCACTTCGCGCCAGCGACCATATTTGTAATAGAGGATCGAGAGCCCCGCCGACGCGATCGATCCGGCCGGAAAGCTCCACCACAATGCCTCGATCCCGAAGCGCGGATAGAACAGCCAGGTCAGGCCGAGCCGCACCGGCACCATCGAGGCGAACAGGATCAGCAGCGGCCCGTACACCGCGCCGTTGGCGCGAACGATCCCGAACAGCACCAGCGTCATGCCGAACAGCACGAAGCCCCACGATCCGACGAGCTGGATGTGCCGGGCGATCGGCAGCGCCGGGCTCCCGTCCTGGAGGAACAGGCCGAGCGCGGCCTTGTCGACTATCGTGAGGAGGACGACCAGGCCGCCGGTGATGATCGTGTTGATGATGATCGCGGAGCGGGTGATCCGGGATAGCCGGTCCCACCGCCCCGCGCCGATATTCTGCGCCGCCATCGCGCTCACCGCCGCGCCGACCGCCATCGCCGGCATCTGGATGTACGTCCACAACTGCTGGGTGACGCCGTAGGCGGCGGTGACGACCACGCCCTCGCGGTTGACGATCCCGATCATCGCGATCGCCGCCCCGGATACGACGAGCATCTGCAGCCCCATCGGGAATCCCTTGCCGAGGATCACCCGCATCAGCGCACCGTTCGGTATCAGGTATCGCCACTCGGGGCCGCGCAGCCGGATCGGCAGGTCGCGTGCGTAGATGTAGGCGATCATCGCGGCCAGCGAGACGACGCTGGCGATCAACGTCGCCACCGCCGAACCGGCGATACCCAGCGCGGGCGCCGGGCCGAGGCCGAGGATGAAGACCGGGTTCAGCGTGCTGTCCAGCACCACGTTCACCCCCATGAACCAGAGCGGCGTCAGCGAGTCGCCAACGCCGCGCAGCCCCATCATCAGCAGCACCATCAGAAAGGCCGACGGCATCGAAAGGAAGATCACGCGCAGGTAGGCGAGCGCCATCGGCATCGCCTCCCCCGGCGTTGCCAGCAGCCGCAGCAGCGCCGGAGCGAAGACCCAGCCGAGCACCGCGATCACCGCGGCCACGCCGACGAACGCCCCCATCGCCGTGCCCAGCGCGC
Source organism: Sphingomonas bacterium (assembly GCF_028292925.1). Taxonomy (GTDB): domain Bacteria; phylum Pseudomonadota; class Alphaproteobacteria; order Sphingomonadales; family Sphingomonadaceae; genus JAQGLK01. Next base: position 8,906 of record NZ_JAQGLK010000041.1, on the reverse strand, counting down.
GCCGCGCCTCCGCAATGTCGCGGCGGCCGACATTCTGCCCGACGATGATCGTCGCCGCCATGCCGAAGCCGAACACGCCGGCAAACATCAGGAACATGATCAGGTTGGCGTTGGATGTCGCCGCCAGCGCATCCTCCCCCAGGAAGCGCCCTACCCAGATCGCGTTGATCGATCCGTTCAGCGATTGCAGCATGTTCGACGCAAGCGTCGGAAGCGCAAAGGCAAGCAGCGTGCGGGTGATCGGCCCCGACGTCAGATCACGGCGCCCACCGCGCGGCGGCACGGATCGCGACTCGGGTGCGGCGTCCGCCATCATGCTCTCCCCTCACCCCGCCGCGGCCGCCCCCCGGAACCGTGGGGCCGATCCGCGCACGTCGGCATGGCCCGTGGATGCCTCCACAAGCTTGACTAAGTCAACGATAGCCGCACGGTTTCCTATCCCAGGCGGGCGAGCGCCGCACGCAGCCGGGCCGCGTCGGCCGAACGCTCGTCATGGTCGGCGCGCGCCTTCTCGATCGCCTCGGGCTTCGCCTTTTCGACGAAGCCGGGGCTGCCGAGCCGCTTGGCGAGCGCGTCGCGCTCCTTTTCCGCGGTCTCCGCGCCCTTCAGCAGCCGTGCGCGTTCTGCGGCGAGATCGATCACGCCCTCCAGCGGAAGGATATAGGTCGCCTCCCCCACCACGAGCTGCGCCGAGCAGCCGGGCGGCGGCGCATCGGCGGACACGCCGTCGATCCTCGCCAGCCGCGCCAGCACGGGCGCATTGCGCTCCAGCCGGGCCAGCGTAGCCGCGCCGCAATCGCGCACGAACGCCGGCAGCCGCGCGCCCGGCGGCACGTTGAGTTCGGCACGGGCGGTGCGGATTTCGGACACCAGCTTGATCAGCCACTCGATCTCCTCCGCAGCGGCCGGATCGAGGGCGCGGGCGTCCACCATCGGCCAACGGGCGAGGATCAGATCGTGCGAGCGATCGCCGGTCGCATGCCACAGCTCCTCGGTGACGAACGGCATGAACGGGTGAAGCACGATCAGGATCTGATCGAGGACCCAGCCGGCGACGGCACGCGTTTCCTCGCCCCCCTCCGCGCCCTCGCCCTGCAGCACGGGCTTGATCAGTTCGAGATACCAGTCGCAGAAGCTGGCCCACACGAAATGGTAGATCGTGTTCGCCGCCTCGTCGTAGCGCAGATCGGCCAGCGCCAGGTCGAGCGCCTGCACCGTCCGCACCGTCTCGGCGATAATCCAGCGGTTGACGGCCAGATCGGCGGCCGGCGGATCGATCGTCGTCGAGGCACCGATGCCGTTGGCCTGCGCGAAGCGGGCCGCGTTCCACAGCTTCGTCGCGAAGTTGCGATAGCCCTCGACGCGCTTCTCATCGAGCTTGATGTCGCGCCCCTGGCTTTCCATCGCCGCCAGCGTGAAGCGCAGCGCATCCGCACCGTAGCGATCGATCAACCCGATCGGATCGACGGTGTTGCCCTTGGACTTGGACATCTTCGCGCCGTTCGCATCGCGCACCAGCCCGTGCAGGTAGAGCGTCTTGAACGGCACCTCGTTCATGAAGTGCAGCCCCTGCATCACCATCCGCGCATCCCAGAAGAACAGGATGTCGAAGCCGGAGATCAGCACGTCGAGCGGGTAATGGCGGCGGAGCTTGGCCGTGTCCTCCGGCCAGCCGAGCGTGCCGAACGGCCACAGGGCGGACGAGAACCAGGTATCGAGGACGTCGGCGTCGCGGGTCAGCGCCACGCCCCCGCCCGCCTGTACCTGTGCGGCGGCTTCGTCCTCGGCGACATAGACGTTGCCCGCGGCATCGTACCATGCCGGGATCTGGTGCCCCCACCAGAGCTGGCGGCTGACACACCACGGCTGGATGTTTTCCAGCCAGTGATAATAGGTCTTCTTCCACGTTTCCGGCACGACGCGGATCGCGCCCGAACGCACCGCCTCCAGCGCCGGCGCGGCCAGCGTCGCCGCGTCCACATACCATTGCTCGGTCAGCCACGGCTCGATCACCACGCCCGAACGATCGCCGAACGGCTGCTGGATGGCGCGATCCTCGATCCGCTCCAGCGCGCCGGCCTGGTCGAGCATGCGGACGATGGCCGCGCGGGCGGACACACGGTCCATGCCGATCAGATCGGCCGGGATCAGCCCGTCCGCGGTCTGGCAGATTGCCGCGGCCGCATCGAGCATGTTGAGCATGTCGGCGGCCTTGATGCCGGCGCGCTTGCCCACCTCGAAATCGTTGAAGTCGTGCCCCGGCGTGATCTTCACCGCGCCCGACCCGAGCTCCGGATCGGCATGGTCGTCGGCGATGATCGGGATCAGCCGGCCGGTGATCGGCAGCCGCAGCTTGCGGCCGATCAGCGCCTGGTAGCGCGCGTCCTGCGGGTTCACCGCAACGGCCATGTCGGCCAGCATCGTCTCGGGCCGGGTGGTGGCGACGGAGACGAAGCCGCTGCCATCCTCCAGCGGGTAGCGCAGGTGCCAGAAGTGACCGTTCACCTCCCGCTGCTCGACCTCCAGGTCCGAGATCGCGGTCTTGAAGTGCGGATCCCAGTTTACCAGCCGCTTGTCGCGGTAGAGCAGGCCCTGTTCGTGCAGATCGACGAACACGCGGGTGACGGCGCGGCTGAAGCCCTCGTCCATCGTGAACCGCTCGTTCGCCCAGTCGCACGATACGCCGATCCGGCGCAGCTGGCTGGTGATCGCGCCGCCGCTTTCCGCCTTCCAGTCCCAGATCCGATCGACGAACGCCTCGCGGCCCATGTCGGCACGCGTCAGGCCCTCGGAAGCGAGGTTGCGCTCGACAACCATCTGGGTGGCGATGCCGGCATGATCGGTGCCGACCACCCACAATGCATCCTTGCCCTTCAATCGGGCGTGGCGAACCAGGATATCCTGCAGCGTCACATCCAGCGCGTGGCCGATATGGAGCGATCCGGTGACGTTGGGTGGCGGGATCACGATGGTAAACGGATCGGCGTCCGGCCGTTCCGGGCGGAACCGGCCGTTCGTTTCCCAGTGGGGATACCAGCGCGCTTCGATGGCGGCGGGGTCGAAAGTCTTGTCGATGGTCATGGCGGGCCGTTCTTTAGCGAGCCCGCCGCTTTTTACCAATGGCCAGCGCCCCCCGTTCCGGCCGCGAGAGGCGCCGTGGCCGGGATCAGAGCTTCAGCTTGTTCGGGCCGCGCTGGCCATCCTGCTTCTGGTTCAGGATGTGGCTGTTCGCCGCCTCCTGGCGGGCGTGCAGGATGCGCTTGTCGCTGGCGGTCAGGTGGCCGCCGTGGCGGGCGCGCATCCGCTTCTCCTCCATCGCGATCGCCCGCTGCTCGGATTTCAGCCGCGCCGCCTCGGCATGGGTAAGCTTGCCGGATCGCTTGCCGGCATCGATCCGACGCTCCTGGTTGAGCTGGCGGGCGTTGACGACGGGGGCCGCCTGCGCAACGGCGCCGAGGCCCAGCGCGGCGAACACGGCAGCGGCGATCAATTTCTTCATGCGACGTTCCTTGTGCGAGGCCCGCGGGGGGGGCATGGCCGAAGAAACGTACCAGCAACAATTTGGTGCCGCCTTGGCAGGCCTTTCCCCGCCTAGAGCGATTTTCCCGTGATCCGCGCAATCTCCCGCGCGACGAGCCCTTCGACCATTTCGGGCAGGTGCGCGTCGAGCCATTCCTTCAACACCGGGCGGAGCAGTTCGCGGACGAGCGCCTCCAGCGTGTTGCCGGGCGGCGTCTCCGGATCGGGGCCGGGGCGGACGACCATCTTGGACAAGGCGGCGAGCGACTGGCGGCTGGCATTGGCCGCATCGGGCGACACCAGCGATCCGGGTGCCGGCCCGGCCACAGGCTCGGTCAGTTCCAGCACCGCTTCGTCCGCGTCCGCCGGCTGGCCGGCTTGTGCGGGATCGGTTTCCGCTGCCGGATCCGGATCGGGCAGCGCATCGGCCTGATTGCCACGCCTGGCGGTTCGGGTGCGGGGCGCGGCCAGGGCAGCCGCACCGTCATCGGCGATGATTCGCTTGATGGAAGCCAGTATGTCTTCCATCGATTGCTCGTTGCGGACGTCCCCCATGCGCGGTCTATCCCCTATCTCGGCGCGGGTGTCACGGGCTGTTGCGCAGCAGGCGGCACGATCACCGGCCCCTGCGGGCCGACCACCTCCGCCACCGTGCGGGTCGCCTGCGTGGTCGGCACGGGATCGTCGCCAAAGTCGCCCGCGCGGCCGCGCACCCGATCATAGTTCAGCACCGGATCGTAGAGGGTGACGCCGTCCAGCCCCAGATCGCGCGCCTCCGCCCGGCCCAGCGCGGCGAGCAGGTTGAACCCGGCCACGTAGGAATCGTGCCGCGCGGTGACGAGCTGGACCCGGCTGTTGAGCAGTTCCTGTTCGGCGTTGAGCACGTCGAGCACGTCGCGCGTGCCGACGCTCTGTTCGGCACGCACCCCCTCCAGCGCCAGTTCGTTGGCGGAAACCGCCGTCTCGGACGACCGGATCACCGCCTGCGACGCAGAATAACTGGAAAGCGCGGCGCGGGTCTGCGCGATCACCGATCGCTCGATCTCGACCACCAGTTCCAGCTGCTGGCTGGCGCGCGCCTGGGCCTGGCGAACCTGCGCGGCGGGCAAGCCGCCCTGGTAGAGCGGCAGCGTCAGCTGCGCGCCGGCCGATGCACTGCGCGCGGTGTTGGCGAAGGCGGCACCGGTCGCGCCGCTGCCGATCGAATTGAGGTAGTTGATGTAGTTGCCGTCCGCGGTGGCCGAGATGCGGGGCAGGCGCGCGGATTTGGCGACACGGATGTCGTACCCCGCCGCCTGGCTGTTGCGCTTGGCCGAGATGAGCGACGGGTTGTTCTCGATCGAGACGTCGACTGCGTCCTCCGCGCTGGCGGGAAACTGCGGCAGCGGCGGCGGCGGTTCGAGCGCGGTGGCGACGTGGCCGACGATCCGAAGATAGAATTCGCGGCTGCCGACGAGCTGTGCCTGGGAGCTTTCCAGCTGGCTTTGCGCGATCGCCAGCCGCGCCTCGGACTGGGCGACATCGGTGCGGGTCAGATCGCCGACCTGGAAGCGATCGCGCGTCGCCTGGAGGTTGGTCTCCAGCACCTTCACGTTGTTGGCGTTGAGATCGACGATGGCCTGATCGCGGATCACGTCCATGTAGGCGGTGACGGCCGAGGTGAAGATCGAGCTTTCGTCGGAACGCAGATCCGCCCGCCCCGCATCGACACGCGCCTCGGCCGCGCGGATGCCGTTCTTCACCGCACCGCCCTGATAGATCGGCAGCGTCGCGCCCACGCCGGCGTTGATCAGCCGTTCGGGCGCGGTGAACGCATTGGCGTTGCGGACCACATTCTCGGTGTAGCTGGCGTTGCCGTTGAGCGTCGGCCGGGCGCCCGCTTTCGCGATCGCGACCCCTTCGTCCACCGCGCGCTGCCCGGCACGCGATCCGGTCAGGGTGGGATTGCTGTTATAGGCGCTGACGAGCGCGTCGCGCAGCGTTTCTGCCTGCCCCGCCCCGGCGATGGAGAGCGCGATCAGCGCCGTTCCCCGGAAAACCCCCACCCGCATCTGCCTTACGCCCCCGGCGAAAATGGTTCAGAACTTGAACGCTGGTGGTGGTGCGAAACCTGGCAGCGGCACCGCTTCGGCATCGGCAAACGCGGCCATGCCAAACCCGTTTCCGACCCGGCGGCCGATCGAGAGCCGGCTTACCCCGGCCTCCAGAACCGCGGCGGCCAGACGGCCGTTCTCGGCCAGCTGCGCGACAAGCGCCGGCGGCACCGATTCCACCGCCCCGTCGATGAGGATCAGATCATATGGCGCGCCTGCGGCCCAGCCCTCCTGCAAGGGCCCGAACACCCGCTCGACCCGCGCATCGGCGGCCGGGGCCACCACGCCACCGAGCCGGTCGTCCGTTTCGAGCGCGACCACCGAGCCGACCAGTTGCGCCAGCACCGCGGCGGCATACCCGGTCGCCGCGCCGACGATGAGCGCGCGATCGCCGGGCTGCGGGTGCAGTTCGGTCAGCAACCGGCCCGTGGCCATCGGCGAGTTGAGCGCGCGGCCACCGCCCAGCGGCACCGCGATATCGGTATAGGCGATCGCGACGCGATCGGCCGGCACGAAGCGTTCGCGCGGCACCGCGGCCATCGCGGCCACGACGCGGGGATCGTTCACGGCATTCGTGCGCAACTGGTTCGACACCATGGCACGCCGCATCGTTTCGAAGCTCTGATCCGTCACATCCGCCCCGTCGCACAACTGTCTTAGAGGTGCAACACACCGGTGCTGCAATCGCGCTTGTATCGAACGCGCTGCAAGCCGCCAAGCAGCTTCGCCACCGGCATGCCGCAGTTGCGAATTAGACGCCGCGCCGGCACCGATCGCCCCGGCGTATCGAGGGCACCGTTTCCTGCTGCCGGGCCGCCTATGCAACGGCGCGGCGCCCATGACGCGCCCAATGGCTTGACGCGGATGCGGATTCGGCGGCATGGCCCCGCGGCCGGCCCGATGGCGGAGTGGTTACGCACAGGACTGCAAATCCTTGCACCCGGGTTCGATTCCCGGTCGGGCCTCCACCTTTTACCGAGCGCCGCGCCGTGCGCCGCGTTATCGGGCTGGATCGTGCAGGGCTGGCAATCCGCGCGGGCCGCGCCTATTTCCATGCTGCGCTGCAGCAGGAACCCTGTCCCCTGCCCCGCCGCCGGCAACCCAGAACCGAAGCAGAGGCCGCACGATGACATCCACCAGCGCTCGCGCGCCGAGCGCCAACCATCCCGGCATCGGCTTTCGCGAGTTCGTCGCGCTCGTCGCGGCGCTGATGGCGGTCAACGCGCTGGGCATCGATTCAATGCTGCCTGCGCTCCCGGAGATCGGCCATGCCTTGGGCATCGTCGAGGAAAACAAGCGGCAGTGGATCATCGCCGCCTACATGTTCGGCTTCGGCGGGGCGCAGCTGATCTACGGGCCGCTGGCGGATCGTTACGGCCGCAAGCCGATCCTGCTCGCCAGCATGCTGATGTTCGCGATCATGAGCGTCGCCGCAGGCTTCGCCGACAGTTTCGGCACGATGATCGCCGCGCGCGTGGCGCAAGGTATGGCGGCGGCATCGTCGCGCGTGCTCTCCATCTCGATCGTGCGCGATTGCTATGCCGGGCGGCAGATGGCGCGGGTCATGTCGCTCACCTTCATCGTCTTCCTGGCGGTGCCGATCATCGCGCCAAGCCTCGGCCAGCTGATCATGCTCGTCATGCCGTGGTACGGCATCTTCTTCTTCCTGGCCGCTTTTGCCGGCGCGGTCGGCCTGTGGGCGCTGATCCGGCTGCCCGAGACGCTGCACCCGGAGGATCGCCAGCCGGTATCGCCGACGGCGATCCTGGCCGCGGCGAAGCTCGTCCTCGGCAACCGCTACTCACTCGGCTACACCCTGGCCTCCACCGCGTTGTTCGGCAGCCTGCTGGGCTTCATCAACTCGGTGCAGCAGATCTTCACGGACATCTTCCACGCGCCGAACAAGTTTCCGCTGGTTTTCGCCGGTGTCGCCGGGATGATGGCGGTCGCGTCGGCCACCAACGCCCGTATCGTCGAGCGGCTGGGCACGCGCCGCGTCTCCCACACCGCGCTGCTCGGTTTCATCGGGGTGTCCGGCCTGCATGCGATCGTCGCGATCACCGGCTATGAGACGATCTGGACCTTCGCGATCCTGCAGGCACTGATGATGGCCTGTTTCGGGCTGGCCGGATCCAATTTCGGATCGATGGCGATGGAGCCGCTCGGCCACATCGCCGGCACCGGATCGTCGATCCAGGGCTTCATTTCCACCGTGGGCGGCGCCGCGATCGGGCTGGTGATCGGGCAGAGCTTCGATGGGACGACCGTGCCGGTCACCGCCGGCTTCCTCATCCTCGGGCTGCTTGCGCTGGCCGCAGTGCTGGTGACGGAGCGCGGCCAGCTGTTCCGCCCTCACAACCCCGCGGCCGCCTGACGCCCCGCCGCGGGCCGGAGTGCAGGTTCGGTTCGCTGTCGGCCAAGGCGCGTCATTGTCTTGACCCGGCTATGGCCCCATCTTGGCCGCAACGGACCCGATCCTTTCGTCATCCTGGGAGTACGGCATGAAGAGCTACCTGAAGCACTATATCGGCGGACAATGGGTCGAGAGCGACGGCGGCAAGCGCCACGAGGTGATCAACCCCGCCACCGAACAGCCCGCTTCGGAAGTCATGCTCGGCACGGCCGCCGATGTCGATAAGGCGGTGAAGGCCGCGCAGGGCGCGTTCGAGAGCTTCTCGCAGACCAGCCGGGAGGAGCGGATCGCGCTGCTCGAGCGGATAATCGGCGCCTACAAGGCCCGGATGGGCGATATCGCCCAGGCGATCTCCGAGGAGATGGGCTGCCCGATCTCGACCGCGTCGACCGCGCAGTCCGGCTCCGGCATGGGCCACCTGGCCGCCACCCTGGAGACGCTGAAGACCTTTGAGTTCGAGGAATCGACCGGCAAGAACAAGGTGATCCGCGAGCCGATCGGCGTGGTCGCGCTCATCACGCCGTGGAACTGGCCGATGAACCAGACCGTCGCGAAGGTCGCCCCTGCGATCGCCGCCGGCAACTGCGTCATCCTGAAGCCGTCGGAGCAGACGCCGGGTTCGGGCGCGATCTTTGCCGAGGTGATGGAGGCCGCCGGTGTCCCGGCCGGCGTGTTCAACCTCGTCCAGGGCGATGGCCCCGGCGTGGGCGAGGCGCTGTCCCGCCACCCCGGCATCGACATGATCAGCTTCACGGGTTCGACCCGCGCGGGCATCATGGTCGCCAAGAATGCCGCCGACACGGTGAAGCGCGTCAGCCAGGAACTCGGCGGCAAATCGCCTTTCCTCGTCCTGCCGGGCACCCCGCTCGATATGGCGCTGC
>NZ_JAQGLK010000024.1 GCF_028292925.1 Sphingomonas bacterium | reverse complement strand
GCCGCGAGGCGATCCGCCTCGCGCCAGTCCGTCGCGTCGGTTCCCAGCTGCTGATCCATCCTGGTCCTCGATCCACGGCCCGCCGCGTGGCACGTGACGGCGGCCCGGGAGCGGGCCACGCGGCCATCCCGCACTGTTGCCGCTCTCTTAGTGTACCGAACGGATATCCACCACCGTCAGCACTGCGTCCCACCGCGGGCGGGGCAGCGCCAGCCGCCAGTGATCGGTGCCGATCCGCTCCAGGATGCCGGCCATGTCCCTTTCCGGATCGACGCCGTAGCCGAGCGGGCGGCGTTCGTCCGCCAGCCGCATCGATCCCAGGAAGATCATGCGCAGCTGCCCGCCCGGCGCATCCGGATAGAGCCACCCGGCCGGCCGTTGCGGCCCTTCCAGCTTGGCGATGCCGAGCAACGTCTCGCGCGGCTCGATCCGGCAGGTGGCCGGCGGCTCGGCGATGAAGTCCGGGCCTCTCGCATCGGGGCCGATGCGGCCGAGCTTGAAGACGCGGCAGACATAGTCACCCGGTCTCGGCATCGGCGCGCCGAGTGAGGCATCGGGCTGCAGGAGCGGCCCGGCCGCATCGATGGCCGCGCCGTGACCGGCCGCGCGGGCCTGGCGAACCGCGGCCGTCCATGTCTCGCGCCACGATCGGATCCGTTCCCGATCGGCATCGGTGACGACGGCGCGCCAGTTGGTGACGGGCGCGCGATCGCGGCCGGACGCGCAACCGGCAAAGGCCAGCAGCACCGTCAGCGCGGCAATCTTGTCCGTGCGGCCCATGTCCGCCGGAGCATAGGCCGATATGGTGACACTGCAAGGACGGGCGGGGTACGCGCCCGCGCCATATGCCGAAGCGGCAATCAGGCGGCGGTCCAGCCCCCGTCGATCGAGAAATTGGCGCCGGTGATCTGTGCCGCCTCGTCCCGGCAGAGGAACAGGGCAGTCGCGGCGACCTGTTCGGGGGTGACGAACTGGCGGGTCGGCTGGGCGACGAGCAGTACGTCGTTCATCACCTGATCGCGCGTCATGCCGCGCGCCGCCATCGTATCCGGGATCTGCCGTTCCACGAGCGGCGTCCACACATAGCCGGGGCTGATGCAGTTCGCGGTGACATTGTGCTGCGCCAGTTCCAGCGCCACCGTCTTGGTCAACCCCAGCAAGCCATGCTTGGCGGTGACGTAGGCCGACTTGAACGGCGACGCGACGATCGAGTGGGCAGAGGCGGTGTTGATGATCCGCCCCCACCCCCGCGCCTTCATGCCGGGCACGGCGGCGCGGATCGCGTGGAATGCAGCGGACAGGTTGATGGCGAGGATCGCGTCCCATTTATCCAGCGGGAAATCCTCCACCGGGGCGACATGCTGGATCCCGGCATTGCTGATCAGGATGTCCGGCCCGCCGAGCTTTTCGGCGCACTCCGCCACCATCGCCGCTATCTGGTCCGGCTTCGTCATGTCGGCGGGAGAGTAGAGCGCCTCCGCCCCGCTCGTCGCGGCGATCGCGGCGCGTTCCGTCTCGATCGCCGCCGGATCGCCGAAGCCGTTGATCATCACCGCGGCGCCCTCGGCCGCGAGCGCTTTGGCATAGGCCAGCCCGATGCCGGAGGTGGAGCCGGTGACGAGGGCCGTCTTACCCTTCAGGAACATGCAAACTTCTCCGCCAGCACCGATCGTGGCCGCGCCCTTGGTCTGGACGGGTTCGCCGGCCGCATCAAGGTACGCCGTGGACCTGCGTGCAACCGTAACGCATCCCAAACATTATCCTGCAACGACGCCACGGGGGAGATGATCGATGCGGCTCGACGACGAACAGGAGAGCGGCAATTACGAGATCCAGCGCGGCGGCGGCGGCGGTGGGTTCGGCTTCGGCGGTGGCGGTGGCGGCGGGCTCGGCATGCTGTTCGGGCTGGTCGGCAGCCGCTTCGGCTGTGGCGGCATCGTCGTCCTCGTCGTCATCATGATGGTGCTGGGCATGAACCCGCTGTCGATGCTCGGCGGTGGCAGCGGCGTGGTCGCGCCGTCGACGCAGACGGCCGCACCCGGCGACGCCAGCCAGCTGACCGAGGCGCAGCGCCTGTCGCTTCGCGTTCTCGGATCGACCGAGCGGCGCTGGGGCGATATCTACGCGCAGCGTGGCGAACGCTACCAGCCGACGACACTGGTCTTCTACGACCGCAACGGCCAATCGGGCTGCGGCGCGGCGCAATCGGCGATGGGGCCGTTCTACTGCCCGGCCGACAACAAGGTCTATCTGGACACCAGCTTCTTCGACGAACTCAGCACCCGCTTCGGCGCGCCCGGCGATTTCGCCCAGGCCTATGTCATCGCGCACGAAGTCGGCCACCACATCCAGACGCTCGACGGCACATCCGCCAGGGTCCGCGCCGCGCAGCAGCGCGCCGGTGAGGCGGAATCGAACGCGTTGCAGGTCCGCATGGAGCTGCAGGCGGATTGCTATGCCGGGGTGTGGGCCGCGCGCGACCAGAATCTGCTGGAGCCGGGCGACGTCGAGGAAGGGCTGCGCGCGGCGCAGGCGATCGGAGACGATACGCTGCAGCGCGAGGCCCAGGGCCGGGTGGTGCCGGAAAGCTTCACCCACGGCACCTCGGCCCAGCGCCAGCAATGGCTGAAGCGCGGGCTCGACACGGGCGATCCCGCCCAGTGCGATACGTTCGCCGGCTAAGGCAGATCAGACCGGCTCGAGCCGCAGGTGCGGTTCGGCCGGCAGGGTTATCGCCACGCCGTCGCCGGGACACACAGTCCCGCCGTGCAGAACGATTGCCATCACCCCGGACTTGCGGATCAGGCTGCCATCGGCAGCTCGACCGAGCACCGCCTGCATCAGCCCCGCCTGGTGGCGCTCCAGCTGGATGCACGGGTTACGCAGGCCGGTCAGCGCGATCACTGCCGTCCGCCCCAGCGTCAGCCGCGTGCCGCGTGGCAGATCGAGCAGCGGCACGCCCCGCGTGGCGATGTTCTCGCCCATGGTTCCCGCGCCGACAGCGAAGCCCTGCCCCGCCAGTTCGTCGAAGAGCTCGGCATGAATGAGGTGAACCTGCCGCAGGTTAGGCGCATCGGGCATGATGCGGGCGCGCGATCGATGCTTCACCGTCACGCCGGCATGCACATCGCCGCCGACGCCCAGACCCGCGAACAGGTGGATCTCGCTCACGACACGCTTGCCGAGCTGGTGGCGCGGCGCCCTGGCGACGGCTTCGACGATCCCGTGCATGCCGCCACCCTCGCCGGTCGTTGTGGCCGAACGGTGGCGACGGCCTAGAAGTTCGACAGGATCGTCGGTGCTCCGTTCGCCTCCGGATCGCGGCCTTCGCGGATCGCCTTGGCATGATCCGCATGCGCCTGGGCCTGCAGAGCGATCAGATAGGCGTGGATCGCATCGACCTGCTTCTGGCTGAACGCATCGTCCCACCGCGGCATGCCGCCGGCGAGCAGCGCCCCGCGCAGAACGATGTCGTCGAAGATCTCGTGGCTCTGCATGCGGCGCAGATCGGGGGCGTTGCTGCCGGTCTGGTTGGCGTGGCAGATGCCGCAATTGGCCATGAACAGCCCCTGCCCTTCGGCCAGCGTCGCCGCGGTGACGCCGGGCAGTTGCGGTGGCGCGGGCGGGATCGGCGGGAAGGCGGGCAGCCTGGGCGGCACCGGCGTGGCCACGCCATCCAGCTTGAACACCAGGATGCGGCCGGCATTGCCGCGCTGGTACTGCGCGCCGGTCTTGTGCGGAAACGGCCAGCCGCCCCCTCCCCATGCCGCCGCCACCGCGACATATTGCACGCCGGCGACCCGGTACGTCATCGGCGCGGCGAGGATCGCGGTGCCGGTGAAGATCGACTTGAGCAGCGTGCCGGTACGGGCATCGAACATGTTCAGCCGCCCGGTATCATCGCCCTGGAAAACGATCCCGCCGGCGGTGGCCAGCACGCCGCCATGATCCCACCAGCCGGATGCCTCCTGCTGCCAGGCGATGCGGCCGGTGATCGGATCGATCGCGCGCAGGTAGCTGCGGCCCTTCAATCCCTCCTGATCCTTCCAGGCGGGTGTCTGCATGATCGCATCGCGTACCGGCGGCGGCAGCGTGGGCACCACCACCGGCAGATCGGGCGAGAAGATGAGCGCCGCCGCATTGTTGATCCGCTTGGCACCGCGCGGCACCTTGCCGTCTGTGTTGCGGATCAGCAGATTGCCCATATCGAGCACGGGCACGTAGAGCAGCCCGGTATCCGGGCTCCACGCCATCGGGTGCCAGTTATGCGCGCCGGGGGAGGCGGGAAACACGATCTTCGGGGTCTGCGAATAATCGGCGTCGCCGGTCAGCACGGGCCGCCCGGTGGCCATGTCGATCCGGTCCGCCCAGTTTACCTTGGCGGTCTTGCTGGCGCGCAGCAACTTGCCGGTGCGGCGATCGAGGACGTAGAGGAAGCCGTTCTTCGGGGCGTGGAGGATCACCGGGCGCTTCGTGCCGTCCACGGTCAGATCGGTCAGCACCATCGGCGCGGTGGCGGTGTAATCCCAATTGTCGCCAGGCGTTTCCTGATAATGCCATTTCGGCAGCCCGGTGCGCGGATCCAGCGCCACGATCGACGACAGATACAGGTTGTCGCCGCCGCCGGGGGAACGATCCGCCTGCGCGTACGGGCCGCCATTGCCGGTGCCGACGAACACGGTGTCCGTCACCGGATCGTAGTTGATCGCGTCCCACGCCGTGCCGCCGCCGCCGATATCCCACCGCGTGTCCTTGCTCCACGTCTTGAGCGCGGCATCGAGATAGGGTGCCTCCTGTCGGCCGAGTTTGGGATCGCGCGGGACGATCCAGAACCGCCACGCCTGCCTGCCCGTCGCCAGATCGTAGGCGGTGACGTAGCCACGCGTGTCATATTCCGCGCCACCATTGCCGATCACGACGACCCCGTTCGCCACCTCGGGCGCGCCTGTCGAAGTGTAGCCGCGGCTGTGATCGGCAACCGTGTCCGCCTGCCACACGATCGCGCCGCTTTTGGCGTCGAGCGCGTAGAGCACGCCATCGAGCGCGGCGACGTAGACCTTGCCCCCGGCCAGCGCGACGCCGCGATTGGCCTGATCGCAGCAGGCCGAGCGGTTGGCCTGCATGTCGACCTCGGGTTCGAACTTCCACAGCTCGCGCCCTGTCACCGCGTCCAGCGCCCATACCCGGCCGAGCGGACCGGAGGCGTACATCACGCCATCCGCCACCAGCGGCGTGGCTTCCAGCACCCGGTTGGTGTTCGTCCGATATTCCCACGCAAGGCCCAGCCGGGCGACATTGCCGGTGTTGATATCCGCGAGCCGCGAGAAGTGGCTCTTGCCGACATCCCCGCCGGTCGTCCGCCACTCCTCGTCGGCTGCCCCCGCGGCCAGGCCGTAAGGCGCGCCCGGCCGGACGCCTTGGCACGCGGCGAGCAGCAGCAGCGCCCCCGCCAGCGCAGCCGCGGCGGCGCCGACCCTGGACACGAGCGGGCGGATCACTCGCCCCACGCGTCCCACGGCGAGGGCATGTTATAGGGCACGGTGATGAAGTTGGCCTCGATCTGCTCGATCTGGCCGCCGCGGATCTTGAACAGCTCGAACAGGTAGAAGCTGTGCGGGCGGTTGATCGGCGACTTGACGAGCCGCCCGTCGGTGAGGCGATATTCGGTCAGCGTACCGGCATGATCGATGAACCCGGCCGCAAGCACCAGCCCCCGTTCCTCGTCGACCAGCGGAAAGCGACGGCCGCGCAGCCGGTCGTCGTAGCGGTAATTGCCCATCCGGAACTGCTCCTCGCAGCCCAGTGCGCAGACCGGCACGATCGGAAAGTTCGGATTGTTGGTGGTCTGCACGCCGTTTTCGACGCGTTGGCAATCGGGCGCGAACTTGGTGAGGATCGTGCCGTCGTTCAGCTGCAACGTCGCGAAATAGCCGTTCGACAGATCGAGCATCCGCGCCCGCGCCGAACGCTCCTCGGGCGGCACGATGGCGTTGAGGATCGGCTTGTGATCGTAGCGTTGCCCCTCGAACTTGATGCCCGAATCGGACTGGCGGACGACGAGCGTCTCGACCTCGCTTATCGTGCCGTCCCGCTCCACCTTCAGCCGAATGGTGAACCCGCTCTCCTCGACGGTCTCGATCGCCGTGCCGAAATAGCCGACCTGGCCCGTCTTCGTATCGGCGAAGCGCAGATCGTAGCTGCCGAGCGCGGTGATCGTGCCCCAGAGGCCATCGCCGATCATCAGGGCGACGTTGTTCTCGGTGTTGCGCACCCGCGCCGCCCAGCGCGGCCGCGCATGATCGCGGACCTTCAGCGCATCCAGATAGTCGTCGAGGATCGCGTAGAGCGCGGCGCGATCGAGCGGATAGGGTGCGGCGTTCTTCAGCGGGTCCACAGGCTCGACTCTCCTCCATGCGGGAGCGTCGATCGGCCGGGGCTTGCTCAGCGCCGTCCCGTCACCCTCTCCGTCGTAACAGTTGATACGATGGTAGCGCAGCGGTTCGGAGGCGGCAAGCGGGCGTGGGCCGAGCACCCACGCCTTCTGCCGGAGCGCGCAGCCCCTACAGTTCGCCCCACATATCCTGCGCGATCTCGACGATCATCTCCAGCTTGGCGCGCTGCTGGTCCTCGGTGATGTCGTTGCCTTCGTGGGTGGAGGAGAAACCGCACTGCGCGCTGAGGCAGAGCTGCTCCATCGGCGCGAACTTCGCCGCCTCCTCGATCCGGCGCTTGATCGCATCCTTGTCCTCAAGTGCGCCGCGCTTGGAGGTGACGAGACCGAGTACGACGCGCTTGTTGCCCTTGGGCAGCAGCCGCAGCGGCTCGAACCCGCCGGAACGCTCGTCGTCGAACTCGAGGAAGTAGCCGTCGACATCGAGTTCGTTGAACAAGGCATCGGCGACATAATCGTAGCTGCCGGATGCCGCCCAGCTCGAGCGGAAGTTGCCACGGCACAGGTGCGTGGTCAGCGCCATGCCGGCCGGCTTGTCCTTCACCGCGGCGTTGATGATCCGGATGTAGACTTCGTGCTGGCGATCCGCGTCGCCACCCTGCGACGCGATCAGCGCGCGTTGCGCCGGATCGTTCAGATAGGCCAGGCTCGTATCGTCGAGCTGAAGGTAGGTGCATCCAAGCGCGTCGAGGTTCGCGATCTCCTGCGCATAGACTTGCGACAGATCGGTGTAGAATTCCTCGATGTCGGGATAGACGGTCTCGTCCACCGCCTTCCGGCCGCCGCGATAATGGACCATCGACGGGCTGGGGATGGTGAGCTTCGGCATGCCCCTGCGGACATTTTCCTGCACGAAGCGGAAATCACGTTCGAAGATCGTCGACGGCAGGCTGAGCTTGTCCACCACCTTCAGGGCATGGAACGTCACGTCGAGATCGCCGCCATCCTTCTGGAACTGGATGTGCATGTCGCCGGACTGTTCTTCGATCCCGCCGATCTGGTAGATATAGTCCATGTGCCAGGAACCACGGCGAAGCTCGCCGTCGGTGACGCCGGGCAGCCCGACATCCTCCTGCAACTGGATCACGTCGCGAACCGCGGCGTCCTCGATCTCGCGGAAGCGCGCGAAATCCATTGTGCCATCCTTCACCGCGGCGCGCGCCTCGATGAGGTGGCGCGGGCGCAGGAGGCTGCCGACGTGATCGGCGCGGTACGGTGGGCGGCTGGTCATGCGAATTCCCTCTCAGACAACCGATGGGCTCGCGCCCACGATATAACCATATAAGGAACTCTTTATATGCCTGGCAAGGGGCGTGTCCAGCCGTTGGTTCGGGGCGCGTCCGGGATCCTACCGCCCCTCCTTCTCGCGTGCCTGGCGCCATTCGGCGAACCCGGATTCCAGCCCGGACGGATGCTGCCGGCGATATTCCTCATAATCGCGATCGAACGCTTCCATCTGGGCGCCGCGCCAGGATGCGTAGTCCGGATCCTCATCGTGGTTGCGCCGTTCCCCGGCATTGCGGAAACTCCACGCCTCGCCGGCATCGGCGGGCGGACTGGCCGGAGAGGTTGATGGCGCGCCGGGCTCCGGATCGGGCTCCGCGTCGTAGCCCCGCGCATCACCGGCGCTGTCGCGTTCGTCACCCATCCGAGCCTCCTCGTGCTGCGAGATGCGCCGCCCCAGGGGCTAAGCGCATTCTGCCGGGACAATCCGGGGGAAGCCCCTTCGTTCCCGCGAGCCTGCCGTAGGCAAGGCCGGAGCGATCATGGGAGCGGCATTGGGGGCGTTGCATCCGGGCGATGCGGCGTCTAAAGCGCCGCCACCGGGTGCGGGGCTGTAGCTCAGATGGGAGAGCGCTGCAATCGCACTGCAGAGGTCAGGGGTTCGATTCCCCTCAGCTCCACCAGGCGCCCGGCAAGCC
>NZ_JAQGLK010000211.1 GCF_028292925.1 Sphingomonas bacterium | reverse complement strand
ACCATGCCGCTCTCGGATCCGACGATCAGCAGGTTGTCTGCCGTCTGGGTGAAGCGCAGCGGGCGCAGCGCGTTGCGATCGACGCCCGCCACCGCCCAGCGTCCGTCCGTCATGGCGAGCGCCGCCGGCCCGTCCCACGGCTCCATCACCGAGGCGAGGTAATTGTACATGTCGGTATGCGGCTGCGGCATGCCCTGCGCGTTCTGCCACGCTTCGGGCACCAGCATCAGCTTGGCGGTCGGCGCGTCGCGGCCGGAGCGGCAGATCGCCTCGAACACGGCATCCAGCGCCGCGGTATCGGAGGCGCCGGCGGGGATCAGCGGCTTGATCTCCTCCGAATGCTCGCCGAACGCCAGCGACGCCATCTTGATCTCGTGGCTCTTCATCCAGTTCTTGTTGCCGCGGATCGTGTTGATCTCGCCGTTATGCGCCAGGCAGCGGAACGGCTGCGCCAGCCACCATTGCGGGAAGGTGTTGGTGGAATAACGCTGGTGGAAGATCGCGACCCGGCTGACGAAGCGATCGTCCTGCAGATCGGGGAAGAAGACCGACAGCTCCTCGGCCAGGAACAGCCCCTTGTAGATGATCGACCGGCAGCTGAGCGAGCAGATGTAGAAGCCCTGGACCTGCGCCTCGATCACCTTGCGCTCGATCCGGCGGCGGATGAGGTACAGGTTCTTCTCGAACTCGGCCTGGGTCATCGCATCCGGATGCGGGCCGGCGATCATGATCTGCTCGATCTCGGGGCGGGTCAGCATCGCCTTGTCGCCGATCACCGACACGTCCACCGGCACCTGCCGCCAGCCATAGATGGTGTAGCCGAAATCGATGATCTCGGATTCCACGATCGTCCGGCACATTTCCTGCGCGCCGAGATCGGTGCGTGGCAGGAACATCATGCCGACGGCGAGCCGGGCATCCAGCGGCTTGTGGCCGGAATGTTCGATCGCATCGTCGAAGAAGCGCACCGGCAGATCGACATGGATGCCGGCGCCGTCGCCGGTCTTGCCGTCGGCATCCACCGCGCCGCGGTGCCACACCGCCTTCAGCGCATCGATCGCTGCGGAGACGACGCGGCGCGATGCCTTGCCGTCGGTCGCGGCGACCAGGCCGACGCCGCAGGCATCGCCCTCGAACTCGGGGCGGTACATGCCGAACTCGGCGAGGCGCTCACGCTCGGCGGTCATGTCGAACATCTCAGTCATGGCATCGCCCTTTCCGGGGGAATGTCGGGTAAGTCAGGCGGCGACGCGCTCGCGCGGGGCGGCTTTCGCCTTGGCCTTCAGGAAGGCGTGCATGCGCTCCGCCACGTCGCGTCCGTCGCGGATCGCCCATACCACCAGGCTGGCGCCGCGGACGATGTCGCCGGCGGCGAACACGCCGTCGATGCTGGTCTGCATCGTCTTGTGATCGATGCGCAGCGTGCCCCAGCGGGTGACGGAAAGGTCCGGCTCGGCGAACAGGCGGGGCAGTTCCTCCGGATCGAAGCCGAGCGCCTTGATCACCAGATCGGCATCGACGCGTACTTCGTTACCGGGGTCCGCCTCCGGCGCGCGGCGACCCGACGCATCGGGCGCACCGAGCCGCATCTTGGCGACGCGAACGCCGTCCACCCGATCGGTGCCAAGGAACGCCTCGGGCGCGGAGAGCCAGACGAACTCGACGCCCTCCTCCTCGGCATTCTTCACCTCGCGCTGCGATCCGGGCATGTTCGCGCGGTCGCGGCGGTAGAGGCACTTCACCGAAGCCGCGCCCTGGCGGATCGCGGTGCGGACGCAATCCATCGCGGTATCGCCGCCGCCGACCACGACGACGTTCTTGCCCGCCGCATCCAGCTGGCCATCGTCGAACGCGGGCACCGCATCGCCGAAGCCCTTGCGGTTGGACGCGGTGAGATAATCGAGCGCATCGACGATCCCGCCCGCGCCCACGCCCGGCGCCCTGATCGCCCGCGGCTTGTACACGCCGGTCGCGATCAGGACCGCGTCGTGGCGCTGGCGCAGCTCGGCAAGGGTCGCGTCGCGGCCGACCTCGAACCCTTCGTGAAACACGATCCCGGCGTCCTTCAGCCGCTCGACCCGGCGGGTGACGACGTGCTTTTCCAGCTTGAAGCCGGGAATGCCGTAGGTCAGCAGCCCGCCCGCGCGATCGTAGCGATCGTAGACGTGGACCTCGTAGCCGCGCACCCGCATCAGCTCGGCCGTGGTCAGCCCGGCCGGGCCGGCGCCGATCACCCCGATCGACTGGCCGCGATCGGGCAGCGGCCGGATCGGCTCGACCCAACCCTCGGCCCAGGCGGTATCGGTGATGAACTTCTCCACCGATCCGATCGTCACCGCGCCGTGCCCGGAAAACTCGATCACGCAATTGCCTTCGCACAGCCGATCCTGCGGGCAGATGCGGCCGCAGATTTCCGGCATGGTCGAGGTGGCGTTGCTGAGCTCATAGGCCTCGCGCAGGCGCCCCTCCGCGGTCAGCCGCAGCCAATCGGGAATGTGGTTGTGCAGGGGGCAATGCGTGGAGCAATAAGGCACGCCGCATTGCGAACAGCGCGAAGCCTGTTCCTCCGCCTTCTCGACCGCAAAGGCGCGGGCGATCTCGGCAAAATCCTCGTTGCGCTCGTCGGCGGGCCGCTTGGACGGATAGTCCTGACCAACGCGGACGAATGCGAGCATCGGGTTGTCGGCCATGCAGGGCTCCCTTCGAGGCCGCCCATAGCGGCGAATCCGGGGCAAGTCACGGCCAATTCGCACAATGGGTAAGCTTTGCTTACCTAAAATGCTGCGACCAGCTTATATCCTGTCCAGGGCATCCGGTTCAGTCGGCCCGGTTGGTCCAGATCGGGCCTAGCGCGCCAGAAGCCAGACCAGCGCCGCAGAACCGGCGACGATGCGATACCAGGCGAACGGCGCGAAACCCCGCCTGGAGACGATGCCGACGAACCAGCGGATGACGACGAGCGCCACCACGAAAGACACGGCGAAACCGATCGCGATCTCGCTGAAGCCGCCGCGGCCCAGCTCGTCGCGCGATTTCCACAGCGCCAGCGCGGTTGCCCCGCACATCGTCGGGATCGCCAGGAAGAAGCTGTATTCCGCCGCGACCCGCCGATCGACGCCGAGCGTGAGGGCCCCCATGATCGTCGCGCCCGAGCGGCTGACGCCGGGGATCATCGACAGGCACTGGACGATGCCGATGCCGAGCGCGGTCCGCCAGCCCATGTCCTCCACTTCGTGCGTCACCTGCGGCTTGGGCACCAGCCGCTCGATCAGCAGGATCAGGATGCCGCCGACGATCAGCGCCACCGCCACGATGATCGGCTGTTCCAGCATCGCGCGGATCGCCGAATAGGCGACCGCGCCGATCGCCGCGGCGGGCAGGAAGCCAAGGAGCACGTTGCGGGTGAAGCGGATCGCGCCGGGATCGCGCCGCAGCAATCCGGCGATCACCCCGGCGAAGCGCGCGCGGTACGCCACCACCACCGCCAGGATCGCGCCCAGCTGAATGACGATATCGAACGTCGTCGATCCCGCGGGCAGCCCCATCAGCGCGCTGGCCAGTACGAGGTGGCCGGTGGAGGAGACCGGGATGAACTCGGTCAGCCCCTCGATGATGCCGAGCAGGACGATCAGGAAAAGCGGCGTTGCCATGAATACTCGACTGGGTGCGGGCGTGCCCGCTGGGGAGGGACGCCGCCGGGAAGGGGCGGGCGCTCAGGCCGGCTTGGTGGTGCCGAACCGGCCGTGGCGGCGATAGCGGACCAGCCACGCCGGGGCGACCGTGGCGAGCGGCGAGGGGGAGATGCCGAACGCCGCGAACCCCTCGGCATTGGCGCCGGCGACGTTGTCGCGGCCGAGCATCGCCCATTGATCGCCGGTGATCGGCGCACCCGGCATCCAGCCGATCGCCTTGACCATCAGCGATCCGAGTTCCTCGGGCATCGGCCAGATCGGGCGGTTGCGCCCGGTGGCAGTGCCGATCCAGCGGTTGAGCGCCTCCATGGTGATCACTTCCGGACCGCCCAGCTCATAGGTCTTGCCCGCATGAACGCGCGGATCGAGCGCGGCAGCCGCGATCGCTTTGGCGACATCCGCCACCCACACCGGCTGCAACCGGGCGGCCGGCCGGACGACCGGCACCACCGGCAGCAGGCTGGCCATGCCGGCGAAGCGATTGACGAACTGGTCCTCGGCCCCGAACACCACGGACGGGCGAAGGATCGTCGCGGCCGGGAATGCTTCCCGCACCGCCGCTTCGCCGGCAGCCTTGCTGCGGCCGTAGGCGGAGGGCGAATCGGCATCGGCACCGATGGCCGAGATCTGGACGAACGCTTCCGCGCCCGCAGCGGCGGCGGCCAGCGCGGCATTGCGCGCGCCATCGACGTGCACGGCGTCGAAATCGCCCTTGAGGATGCCGACCAGGTTGATCACCGCGGTCGACCCCTGCGCGGCGCGGCGCGCGCTATCGGGCCTGGTGATGTCGGCAGCGACGAACTGCGTCTGGCCGAGCGCGCCGAGCGGCCGGAGGGACCATGCGTTGGATGGATCCCGTTCCGCGATGCGGATGCGCGCGCCGCTCTTCATCAGGGCCTGCGCGACATAGCGGCCAAGGAAGCCCCCGCCGCCGAAAAGCGTGACCAGCCGTTCCATCGATCCCCAGTTTCCGCTTAATTCCACCTGATACCGCCATGCCGCCCCTGTCCGCGATTGACAAGCGCCGACGCGCCCCCCTAAAGGCCGCCGCCTACCCCGTGCCCAGATGGCGGAATTGGTAGACGCACCAGCTTCAGGTGCTGGCGATCGCAAGGTCGTGGAGGTTCGAGTCCTCTTCTGGGCACCATTTTCCGGCCGTGAAGGGCCGTGGCGTCATCCTGTCGCCGATGCTCCATCGCGGTGTTGCGGTTGCCGCGATGAGAGGACGCTGCCGAGATGGCGGGCAAGTATTTCGACGAGTGGATCGTCGGCGAGACGATCGTCCACGACATCCGCCGCACCGTCACC
>NZ_JAQGLK010000171.1 GCF_028292925.1 Sphingomonas bacterium | reverse complement strand
GGTTGCGGATGCTGAGCGACTTCGTGCTGAGCTGGTGCTCGATTTCATAGCGACCCCCCCGAGCGTAATAAATTTCTTCGCCGACCGCCTAAAAGTACAGCAACGCGAAGCCGGCGTCCGCCACGACCTGATCGACGCCGTGTTCGCACTCGGCGGCGAGGACGATCTCGTCCGCCTGCTCGCCCGCGTCAGCGCGTTGCAGGCGTTCGTGGGTACGGAGGACGGAGCGAACCTGCTCGCCGGCTACAAGCGTGCGGCGAACATCCTGAAGAAGGAGGGCTACGAAGCTCCCCTCCCGTCTGCGGGAGGCGCTGGGGGCAGGCAGCCCAGCACCGACGAAGCGCTGGACCTGCCCGACGCCCCACCCCCGACCCCTCCCGCAAGCGGGCGGGGAGAGATTTCCCTGTCCTACACGCCCGAACCGGACGAAGAGGCGCTCCACGCCGCGCTCGATTCCGCCGAGCCGGCTGCGGCCGATGCGGTCGCGTGCGAGGACTTCGGCGCTGCGATGGCGGCGCTCGCCAGCTTGCGCGCGCCGATCGACCGGTTCTTTGAAGCGGTGACCGTCAACGATCCGAACGCGGCCAAGCGCGCCGCGCGGCTGCAGCTGCTCGCCCGCGTACGCGACGCCGTCCATACCGTCGCGGATTTCTCCAGGATCGAGGGCTGAGCGTGATGCGTGCACGTCTGAACTTCCGTTGAACTTCCGCGCAAGTCGATCCGCGCCGCACGATGCGATCCCGACTGAACTTCGGTTGAACTTCCAAATGCCATTCGTGCCAAACTGCTGATAAAGGGCCGACAACAAGCCATGACCCAGTATGTATACCGCTTCGGTGGCGGCGTCTCCGATGGGGGCAAGGGCGACACGCGTGCGACCCAGGCACGTCCGGGGGACGTTTCTGAGCGCAAGGCGCTGCTCGGTGGCAAGGGTGCGAACCTCGCCGAGATGGCGTCGATCGGCCTCCCCGTGCCGCCGGGCTTCACCATCGCGACGCCGATGTGCGCGCTGTACTACGAAGCGGGCGAGCAGCTCCCGGAAGACGTCCGCGCCGAGATCGCCGGCGGCATCGCACATATCGAAGCGGTCACCGGTCACCGCTTCGGCGACGCATCCGATCCGCTGCTGGTGTCGGTCAGGTCAGGCGCCCGCGTGAGCATGCCTGGCATGATGGACACGGTACTCAACCTCGGCCTCAACGACGCCACGGTCGCGGGGCTCGCCACCGCGTCGGGCGACGCGCGGTTCGCGTGGGACAGCTATCGCCGCTTCATCCAGATGTATGCCGACGTGGTGCTGGAGCTGGACCACGGCGCGTTCGAGGAGGCGCTGGAGGTTGCCAAGGAGGATCGCGGCTTCACGCTCGACACCGAGCTGTCCGCCGCCGACCTCCAGGCGCTGGTGGCCGAGTACAAGGCGCTGGTCGAGGCCGAGTGGGGCAAGCCCTTCCCGCAGGATGTCCACGAGCAGCTGTGGGGCGCGGTCGGCGCGGTGTTCGGGTCATGGCAGTCCGAGCGCGCGAAGACCTATCGCCGGCTGAACGACATTCCCGCCGACTGGGGCACCGCGGTCAGCGTGCAGGCGATGGTGTTCGGCAACATGGGCGATACCTCCGCGACCGGGGTGGCCTTCACCCGCGATCCTTCCAAGGGCGACCGGGCTTATTATGGCGAGTTCCTGATCAACGCGCAGGGCGAGGATGTCGTCGCCGGCATCCGCACGCCGCACTATCTGACGCTCGCCGCGCGTGAGGCGGCGGGTGCGCAGGCCGCGTCGATGGAGGAGGCGCTGCCGGAGGTGTATCGCGAACTGGCGGGCGTGTTCGACCTGCTCGAAACGCATTACCGCGACATGCAGGATATCGAGTTCACCGTTGAACGCGGCAAGCTGTGGATGCTGCAGACACGCAGCGGCAAGCGCACCGCGAAGGCGGCGCTGAAGATCGCCGTCGACATGGCCGAAGAGGGCCTGATCACGCAGGAGGAGGCGGTCGCCCGCGTCGAACCCGGCGCGCTCGATCAGCTGCTCCACCCGACGCTCGATCCGCTCGCGCCGCGGGACGTGATCGCGCGCGGGCTGCCGGCCTCGCCGGGCGCGGCATCGGGGCTTGCCGTGTTCGATGCCGACACCGCCGAAAAGCGTGCCGAGATGGGCGATGCGGTGATCCTGATCCGCACCGAGACCTCCCCCGAGGACATTCACGGCATGCATGCCGCCAAGGGAATCCTGACCGCGCGCGGAGGCATGACCAGCCACGCCGCGGTGGTGGCGCGCGGCATGGGGCGGCCGTGCGTCTCGGGCGTCGGCAGGCTCGCCATCGATGCCAAGGCAAAGATCGCGCGGGTCGGCGGGCGGGAGATCCGCGAAGGCGATGTCGTCACCATCGACGGGGCGACCGGCGAAGTGATGATCGGCCAGGTCGCGACGGTGGAGCCGGAGCTGGCGGGCGATTTCGGCACGCTGATGGCCTGGGCCGACAAGGTTCGCCGCTTGAAGGTGCGGACCAATGCGGAAACCCCGCTCGACTGCCGCACCGCCCGCAGCTTCGGCGCGGAAGGGGTGGGGCTGTGCCGCACCGAACACATGTTTTTCGAGGCGAGCCGCATCACCGCCGTGCGCCAGATGATCCTGGCCGAGGACGAAGCGGGCCGCCGCGTCGCGCTCGAGCGGCTGTTGCCCGAGCAGCGCGCCGACTTCGCCGAGATCTTCGAGATCATGGCCGGGCTGCCCGTGACGATCCGCCTGCTCGATCCGCCGCTGCACGAATTCCTGCCGCATGAGGAGGAGGAGTTCGCCGAAGTCGCCGAGGCGGCCGGGGTCGGCATCGACACGCTGAAGCGCCGTGCGGCCGAGCTGCACGAATTCAACCCGATGCTCGGCCATCGCGGTTGCCGGCTGGGCGTCACCTACCCCGAAATCTACGAGATGCAGGCGCGGGCGATCTTCGAGGCGGCGGTAGACGTGGCGGCGCGCACCGGCGCCGCGCCGATCCCCGAAGTGATGGTGCCGCTGGTCGCCACCCGGCGCGAGCTGGAGCTGATGAAGACGGTGATCGACACCGCGGCCGAGGCGGTGTTTGCCGACAAGGGCGCGCGGGTCGAATATCTCGTCGGCACGATGATCGAACTGCCCCGCGCCGCGCTGAAGGCAGGAGAAATCGCCGAGGTGGGGGAGTTCTTCTCGTTCGGCACCAATGATCTGACGCAGACGACGCTCGGCGTCAGCCGCGACGACGCCGCGCGTTTCCTGGGCGCCTATGTTGCCCAGGGGATCTACGCCAAGGACCCGTTCGTCAGCCTGGATATCGAAGGGGTCGGCGAACTGATCGAGATGGCGGCGGATCGGGGCCGCGCCACCCGGCCGGGGATCAAGCTCGGCATCTGCGGGGAACATGGTGGCGATCCTGCCTCGATCGCGTTCTGCGAGACGATCGGGCTCGATTACGTCACGGCATCGCCCTACCGGGTGCCGATCGCCCGGCTGGCGGCGGCGCAGGCGGCGCTCAAGGCACGCTGAGCCGCCGCCCGGGGTTGCCCGGGCGGCGGGGCATCAGATCCCGCGATCGGCGTGCGCAGTCCGGCTGGGGGGCAGGTCCGTCGGCCCGTCCGCCAGCCGTGCGGCCTGCTCGCGCCAGCGTTGGCTGTCGATACGGCCCTGGGTGTAGCCGAGCTTGCCTTCGAGCGCGGCGGCGCCCCCACCGCTGAGTGCGGCGAGATCGCGGTAGCTGTGAATGCCTGCATCGTTCAGGCGATTCTCCTCATGCGCATCGATGCCGTCGACGCGGGTGAGATCGTCCCGGTGGCCGGATGCCGCGCCGGCAACGGTGCCGACGGTGCCGGCGGTGGCCGCAGCGACCGGGGGCTCGTGCCGTTCCAGATCGGTGATGCGCGTGTTCGCGGTGGCGATCCGTTTGTCGTGATCGCGCTGCAGAACCTCATGATCGCGGCGGAGCGAATCGTGTGCCGTGCGTTCCTGCTCATATTGCCGCCGCCAGCGCCGATCGGACCGCGACGCGAGCCCGAGCAGCCAGCCGAGTACGAACACCAGCGCGACGATCGCCCACTCGTTGATCGTGAAGTCCATGGCCGGCATCCCTCCTGTTTCGGAAGGTCAACGATGTCGCCCGCGCCACGTTCCGCGCGGCGCGGGCGGGATCAACGGTTGAGGAACTGATCCGAGATCGCACATGCCGCCGGGCCCAGGATGACGATGAACAGCACCGGCAGAATGAACAGGATCAGCGGCACGGTCATGATCGCGGGCAACCGCGCGGCCTTTTCCTCCGCGCGCATCATCCGCTCGTTGCGGAACTCGGCGGAGAGGACGCGCAGCGCGCTGGCCAGCGGGGTGCCGTATTTCTCGGTCTGGATCATGGTGGTGACGACGCCGCGAACCGCCTCCAGATCGATACGCATCGCCAGATTCTCGAATGCGGCGCGGCGATCGGTCAGGAAGCCCAGCTCGATCGCGGTGAGTGCGAACTCGTCCCCCAGCTCGGGATAGGCGCGTCCGAGTTCCTTGGCGACGCGGTGGAAGGCGGCATCGACGGTGAGGCCCGCCTCCGCGCAGATGACAAGCAGGTCGAGCGCGTCCGGCAGGCCCTTTCGGATCGCCGCGGATCTCTTGTCGACCTTGTTCTTCACGAAATAGTCCGGGGCCTTGTAGCTGCCGATCAGCGCGAAGGCGGCCACGCCGAATCGCTTCATGTCGCCCCAGCTGGCCAGCCAGCCGAACGCGTAGATCGCCATGACGACCCCGCCGCCGATCACGATCGGCAGCACCAGGCGCGCGAAGATGACGGCGTAGGCCATGTCCTTCGATCGGATGCCCGCCTGCATCAGCCGGAGCTGGGCCTGCTTGACCTGCGACTCCTGGAGGACGCGCAGCGAGCCGAGCACGGCGCGAAAGCGATCGTTGACCGCGTTGCTGGGATTGAGCTTGGCGCGGCGCTTGGACGTTGAGGCGACGATGCCCGCCTTCAGCTGCTCGCGGCGTTCGTTGAGCGCCTTTACCCGGCGAGCCATCGGGTTGCGCACCGTCGTCGCCGCGTACAGCGCAACGAGCAGCGCCAAGGTGGCCACGGCGGCAAGCAGGGTCGCCACCATGAAGATATCGATGCCGAGCAGCTTGGGACCGGTTGCCACGTCGCGTTTCCTTAGCTCAGATCTCGAAGTTGATCATCTTGCGCATGATCAGCGCGCCGATGCTCATCCACACCAGCCCGCCGAGTCCGGCGATGATCAGCCGCTCGTCATCGAAGAAGTGCTGCATATATTCGGTGTTGATATAGAAGATGATCGCGAACACGCAGAATGGCAGCGCGCCGATGATGTAGGCGGACGCCTTGGATTCCGAGGACATCGCGCGGATCTTCAGCTTCATCTGCGCGCGCTTGCGGAGAACGTCGGCCAGGTTGGACAGCGTTTCCGCCAGGTTGCCGCCGGTTTCGCGCTGGATGGCCAGCGTGATCGTGAAGAACTGGAACTCCGGGGTGCCGAGCCGATCCGCGGTTTCCTGCAACGCCGCCTCCATCGTGCGGCCGATCTTCATCTTGTCGGAAACCGAGCGGAACTCGACGCCGACGGGGCCGGGCACTTCCTGCGCCACGATGCCCAGCGTTTCCGAGATCGGCAGGCCCGAGCGCAGCCCGCGGACGAGCAGCTCGATCGCGTCGGGAAACTTGGAGGTAAAGGCACCCACACGCTTTTTAATCGTCGCGTTGACCACCATCTGCGGAAGGCCCAGCCCGACGAACAGCCCCACCATCAACGCCATCAGCACCGGCGCACCGCGGGACAGGATAAGCAGCGCCACGCCAAGCGCGAGCCCGCCGGACACCAGCGCATATTTCCCGACCGACCAGTTCTTGCCGGTCATCTCCAGCTTTTTCTGAAGCACCGCCGGGTTGGGAATGAAGCTGTTGACGGCATTGTCCAGCTTGGTGTCGCGCGATGCCAGGATGCGGCGCATCTGCGCCTCGACGATGTTCTCGGCGGCGCTGTGACGTGCCTTCAGACCCTCCAGGCGACGCGTCTGCGCCTTGCCCGCGGACGGCCCGGAGAAGGCGAACACGATCAGCAGCAGGAAGCCGATCACCCCGGCGGTGAAGACCATTATCGGCACGAACTGCATGTTGCCTTCACCTCGTTTCCGTACCCGTCACACCCGCCTGGGGAGGCGGCGCTCAGCTCTTCTTCGTCAGCTTCCTGGCGGGCAGCATGGATTTGAGATTGCCGATCCTGCCGAGAAGCGATCCGGAGCGGGCATCGTCGCCAGCGACGGCATCCACCGTGGCGATCAGCTTGTTGGCGAGTTCGATCAGCAGCGGGCCGACCTTCGTCGTCTTGCCGACGGCGGCGAGCGGCTTGCCGAGCTTGGCCGATTGGGCGGCCAGCTTGGCATCCAGGGGGATGACCAGATCGATCTTGCGCTCGATCGAGCTTTCGAAATCCTTCCGGCCGATCTCGTAATCGCCGGCCGGCACCTTGTTCGCGACGACCAGAACGCGGCACTGCGGCGCGTTCGTCTTCAGCCACGAAAGGATGCGGATCGTGTCTCGCGTGGCGGCCAGGGTGAACTCGGTCACCACCACCGCGGCCTGAACGTCGTGGAGCAGGTGGGGATGCTGGACGAGCATATTGCGCGGCAGATCGATGACGGTGCAGTCGAATGCGCCGCGCATCTCCTCCTGAAGCTGGAAGAAGGCGGTGCCGTCGTTCAGCAGCGGCTGGTTGATCGGCGCCTCGGCGGAAAGCACGGCGAGACGATCGTTGGCGCGGACCATCGCGCGTTCGATGAACAGCCCGTCGATCCGGCTGGGATTTTCGATCGCATCGGTCAGCCCGCGGCCGGGTTCCAGATCAAGGCTGAGGGCGCCGGTGCCGAAATGGACGTCGAGATCGAGCAGGGCGGTGTTCCGCCCCGCTTTGTCGCCGAACAGCCAGGCAACGGACGTGGCGAGTGAGGAAGCGCCGATGCCGCCCCGCGCGCCGATGAAGGCGCAGGCAAGGTGGGGCCGCGCGCTCGTCGGCTCGGACAGGCGGGGGCCGGCGATCGTCAACTGCGCCTGGGCGATCGCGTCGCGCACCTGATCGGCGGTGAACGGCTTCAGCAGATAATCCTGGATGCCGCTGCCCACGAGATCGCGGTACAGCCGGACATCGTTCACCTGGCCCGCGGCGATCACGACGGTCCCCGGCTCGCACACCTCGGCCAGCCCGTTGATGTCCGCCAGCGGATCGCCGGATTCGGACAGATCGACGAACAGGATGTGCGGGCTTGCCGAGATGGACAGCGATTGCACCGCATTGCGCAGGCCGCCGCGATTGATCTTCTCGTGCGGCCAGCCGAATTCGGACGCGATGGACTTCAGCAGATCGCTCGTCGCATCGTCACACACATAGGCTGTGAACGGATCCCGCAGCGCCGCCGCGCGCGGATTGAACGGGGCGTTCATCAATTGCCACCTTTCGTGTCGATGTTGCTGGATCCGATCTGCGGCGCATTCTTGCCGGTGGGTTCGGCATCGCGGAACGTCCGGATCGCCTTCACCGCCGTGCGCGCGTCGCTGCCCGCGTCGCCGCTGCGGCCCTGGATCAGATCCTGCGGATCGGCGACCATCGCAGCCAGGTTGCCGTTGGTCGCGCAGCCGTAGTTCGACATCGTCGATGCAGCGAATTCGGGCTGGGACTTGCGGCTCCAGTTGGGGCAGTTGTCGACGGCGGCCGTGCTGCGGCTGACGATCACCCGCGCCGATCCCGGCTCGGCCACAGGGCCGACGATGGGCGGGGCGGCGGCAAGCAGCAGGCCATAGCGTGCGGCGATCCGGGCCACGCCATCGCGGACGGGGGGCGACCCGGCGGGATCATCCACGGAGACATGATCGCCGTAGCCGAGTTGCAGCGAATCGAACCAGCCGGCGAGACGCTGGCCCTCGCCCTCACCCAGGCCGTCCATCCCGGCGCGAACGTCGAAGATGTAATCGGTACGGGTGACGAGCGGCTGGTTGACCGACTCCAGCCCGCGATTGACGGGCCCGCAGGCGGCGAGCGTCAGGCCGAGGGCGATCAGCGCGAAGGTGGGGGTGAGGCGCTTCATGGGATAAACTCCTGTCGCCGTGGCTCAGTTGAGCGTGAAGCCGGGGGCCGCAGCCGGAGCCGCCGCCGCCGCGGGGCTGCGGGACGGCCGCGCGGGGGCGAGGGGCGGCGTGCCGGGGGCGAGGGGCGGCGCCATCGTCGGCACCGGGCGCTTGCCACCGCTCTTGCCGTCGAAGCTCTGGCCCATCAGCAGCCGCTGCGCGTCCGTCGGGGCGCGATAGCCGTCGGTCGGCAGCGCGATCTGGTTGGCCGATACCGGCTTCACCAGATACGGCGTGACCATGATCACCAGCTCGGTCTCGGACCGGGCGAAGCGATTGGAGCGGAACAGCGCGCCGATGACCGGCAGGTCGCCGAGGCCGGGCGCCTTGTCGATCGCATTGTTGTGGCTGTTCGACAGCAGCCCGCCGATCATGAAAGACTGGCCGGAGCCAAGCTCCACCGTCGTCTCCGCGCGACGCGTCTTGAATGCCGGAATCTGGAAGCCGTTGAGGGTGACCGAGCCGGTGGAGGCAAGTTCGGACACTTCCGGCCGAACCCGCATCGAGATGCGCCCGTTGGACATCACGGTCGGCGTGAACGCCAGGCTCACGCCATATTGCTTGTACTCGACGGAGATGGTGCCGAGCTGCTGCGCGATCGGGATCGGGATCTCACCGCCCGCCAGGAAGCTGGCAGTCTCGCCCGAAAGCGCCGTCAGGTTGGGCTCGGCCAGCGTGGTGACCAGGCCGTCATTCTCGGCAAGATCCAGCGCGGAGGCGACATCCAGCCCGAACAGCCGGCCGGCCGCGCTCAGGCTGGTCTTGCCCGCGCCGAGGCCGAGAGTCTTCAGGTCGAACAAGGTGCCGGCCTTGGTGACGAACTGGCCGCTGGTCGGATCGAACGGCAGTTGCAGCGATCCCGACGGCAGGCCGAATGCGGACGACGCATCGAGCTTGGGCAGCCCGGAAATGTCGACATCGCCGATCGTGCCGATGGTGCGGCCTTGTGCGATGCCGAACAGGAAGCCGCCGGTCGTGTCGCGCGACAGCAGGTTGACGCCGATCTCCTTCACCAGGCTGCGGCTGACCTCCGCGATCTTTACCTGCAGGTTGACCTGCATCGGGGTCGCCGTCTTCAGCCTGCTGATGACCTGCGTCTTTTCCCCGACGAACGCCTGGACGAGGCGCTGCGCCTCCTCCACGTCGGCCGGCGAGGCGACAGTGCCGGTGAGCAGGATCAGCCCGTTCATGGATTGGGTGCGGATTGCCGAATCCGGCATCGCCATGCCCAGCATGTCGCCGATGCGATCATAGTTGGTGCCGACGCGGATGTTGGCCGAATAGACGACCGTGCCGGCCTTGTTGGTGGCATAGACGGTGGTCTCGCCCGCCGTCTTGCCGAAGATGTAGAGCTGGTTGGCGGAGCGGACCTGAACGTCCGCCACCTTGTCATCGGCAACGAACAGATCGGTCATCGGGGTGGAGAGCCGGACCATCTGCCCCTTGCCGATGGACAGTTCCACATCGGTGTTCGGCTGGCTCGCGCTCGGCGCGGCGATCGCGGTGGCGAGCGGCCCGGCGACGATGCCTGCGGCGAGCGCGGCGGTAGCGGCGGCACCGATCGCACCGCTCCGGAACAGGGCCTTTAGGCGCATGTCAGTTTCCCCCAACCGGAACGTCGGTGATGGTGTTGCCGCGGGCGACGCGGACGAGCGGACCGGCCGGCCGCTGGGTGATCGCGACGACGGTGGGCGCGGCGGCGGCTCCTGCGCCGGCCTGGCGTTCGACCGGCTTGGCCGGCACGGTGCGGCGCTGGAAGCGGGAGACATCGCCACCCACGACATAGGTGGTATCCGTGTCGGACGGGCGCGACGCGATCTGAAGCAGCATGCGCTTTTCCGCCTTCGGATCGGTGCCGTCGGGCACCGAAACCTCACCCGCGGCGATCGCGCGCTCCAGTTCGACGGTGTTGTCGGCGATCGAGCGGAGCGACAGCGAGAGCTGGCCGATCGACTGCGCCACGGCAATCTTCTCGGCGATCCGCGGCGTCGCCTCCATCGTCACGGTCGAGTAGGTGGTGACCGGGGCCTTGCCCTCCTCCGTTTCGCTGGACGTGCGCTGATCGGTGGCCAGCACGCGCAGGTTGCGGACGATCGTCTCGGACGTCTTGAGCGGGGCGCCGTCGCCGCCGCCCGCAACATCCTGAGTCAGCACCAGATCGACCCGGTCGCCCGGAAACACGAAGCCCCCGACGCCGGTCTGCGCGGACATCGACACCGTGACGGCGCGCATCCCCGGCCCGAGCGCCGCGGCCAGGAAGCCGCGATCGCCCGGCTTCACCAGCGCGCCCTGGGTGATCGGCTGGCCCGCGGTGATCGCGTAGCGGACAACCGTGCCGGGCAGGTTCTGCGGCTCGTTCTGACCCTTGATGTAGTAAGCGGAGTCGATCAGATCCTTGGGCCAGGGCTGGTAGCGGAAGCTGTCCGGATCGATGATCGTGCCGACCGGGAGCCCGCGGGTGGCAACCAGGATCTGCGGACCGTTCTGCATCTCGGCCGCCTCCGCCTGAGGGGCGCCGGCGCCCGCAAACATGCTGCGCGCCATGAATGCGGAGACGCCCGCCATTAGCAGCGCGCCCAGCAGCAGCGCTAGTTTTCTTACATCCATGACGCTCGTCGCCCCCCTTTTGGGTCGTCTAATCTTTGTGGTAATCAGCCAAATTGGTTAAAATAGCGTTGGCCGTAGGCCGCCACCGCGCCGACCGCGATGGCCACGCCGTAAGGTATCTCCGGTTGCCCGGGTGCCTTCCGGCGACGGTGCCGAACGACCATGCCGATCGTCAGAATGCCTCCGGCAAGCGCCATGATCGTCAGCAGCGAAAGGAGCGGGGCGAACATCGGTTCGCCCGGCACCAGCGGCACGCGCCACAGTGCGAGAGCGGTCAGCAGCTTGACGTCGCCGCCGCCCATCATCCTTAATGCGAACGCGGCGGTGAACAGCCCGAAGACGATCGCTGCCAGACCGATCTGCAACGCCACGTCAGGCCAGAGCGACAATCCGGCGACATACCAGCTGACCGGCGCCAGGAGCGCCACCACGGCGTTGAGCCGATTGGAGATCGTGCGGTCGGCGAGATCCCGCCAGACGGCACGCATCAGCAGCACGATCAGCGCGGCGAGCAACAGGAGCTGTATATTTCCAGGCATTTCCCCGGCATTACAGCCCGCCGCTTAGCAAACGGTAACCATCCAACCATGAATCCTTCAGATCGGCGCGAATTGCCGGAAGCTCCCGATCCGGCAACGTGGGACGCGCCCGGCGCCCGGCAGTGGATGTTCGCTGCCAGCGGGCACGAGTCGCGGCGCGGGGCCGAGTCGGTCCGCGAACGGGCGACGGCGACGGTCGATGGCTTCTCCGCCGAACGCGGCGCGCCGCGGTGAAGCGCACCGACATCGCGATCGTCGGCGCGGGCATTGCGGGCGCAAGCCTGGCGGCAGCGATCGGCAACGCCGCGCGCGTCGTGCTGATCGAGGGCGAGTC
>NZ_JAQGLK010000145.1 GCF_028292925.1 Sphingomonas bacterium | reverse complement strand
CGCCGCCGGACGATTGACGTCGAGCGACGCCATCAGCGCCTTCTTGCCGTGCTTTTCCTTGAGCAGCTTGCCGAGCTTGGCGGTCGTGGTGGTCTTGCCCGAGCCCTGCAGGCCGACCATCATGATGATCGCCGGCGGCGTTACGCCCAGTTCGAGTTCTGCGGCATCGGCGCCGAGCATCTCGACCAGCGCATCGCTGACGATCTTGACGACCTGCTGCCCCGGCGTGACCGAACGCAGCACCGACTGGCCGACGGCCTTCTCGGTGATGCCGTCGATAAAGTCGCGCACCACCGGCAGCGCGACGTCCGCCTCGAGCAGGGCGATGCGGACCTCGCGCATTGCGCCGCGCACATCGGCCTCGTTCAGCGCGCCACGGCCACGCAGCCGGTCGAAGACGCCGCCAAGCCGATCGCTCAGAGTTTCGAACATCGCCACACTCCCGGCGCCGACCGGCGCCAAAAACCTGCACCCCGCCGTACAACGCAAAAGAAGCCGGCGGGCGAAACCTCGCCGGCCAGCCTGGCACCCTGGGGCGCCCGTGCGATTGCGTTCACGAACGGAGCGAACCTGCCGCCCTTACCCGCACCCCCGCCGCCACGCAACCCCAACGCCCACCGCCCCACGGCCGCCGCCGCGTCCGCCGCCGCGTCCGCTTGGTGGACTTCGCCTGTGGCAGTGCCTAGATCGCGGGCCATGGGGTTTCGCTTCCACAAGATGCATGGGCTGGGCAACGATTTCGTCGTGATCGACGGGCGCGACGCTACGGTCGCCATCGATGCGCCGCTGGCCCGTGCCCTCGCCGATCGACGCACCGGCATCGGCTGCGACCAACTGATCCTGATCGGCCAAGGCACCACGACCGATGTGACGATGCGGATCTGGAATGCCGACGGATCCGAAGTCGCGGCGTGCGGCAACGCGACGCGCTGCGTACCGGTGCTGATCGGCGCCGACTGCACGATCGAGACCGCCGCCGGCATCCTGCACGCCGCGCTGGACGGAGACGGTGCGCGCGTCGACATGGGGCTGCCGCGCTTCGGCTGGGATGAGATCCCGCTCGCCTACCCGATGGATACCGCCGCGCTGCCGGTCGGCTGGGGGGGGCTCGCGCGGCCGGCGGCGGTAAACGTGGGCAATCCCCACCTCGTCTTCTTCGTCGCGGACGTGGACGGCGTGCCACTCGAAACGCTCGGCCCCGGTATCGAGACGGACGCGATCTTCCCCGAACGCATCAACGTCAACGTCGCCGCGATCCACTCGCCGACCCACGTCACGATGCGGACGTGGGAGCGGGGCGCGGGGCTGACGCGGGCGTGCGGCACGGGCGCCTGCGCCACGTTCGCCGCCGGGCGCCGCCTTCGCCTGCTCGATGCGGCGGTCCGGCTGGATCTGCCCGGCGGGACGCTGCACCTGAGCGAGGATGCCGATGGGCACCTGATCATGCGCGGCCCGGCCACGCACGTCTTTGCCGGCGACGCCGACATGGCCGCCTTCGCATGAGCGTGGAGGTTCTGACCTTCGGCTGCCGCCTCAATCTGGCCGAGGGGGAGGCCGTGCGCGCCGCCGCCTGTGCCGCCGGAGCGAAGGAGACGGTGATCGTCAACAGTTGCGCGGTGACGCAGGAGGCGGTGCGGCAGGCCGAGAAGGCGATCCGCAAGGCGCATCGCGACCGGCCGGAGGCGCGGATCGTCGTCACCGGCTGCGCTGCGCAGCTGGAGCCCGGACGCTTCACCGGGATGCCCGGCGTCTCCCGCGTGCTGGGAAACGCGGACAAGCTGCGGCCGGCAAGCTATCTGGCCGGGCAGCCCGCCCCCCCCGTACCGGACGTGTTTGCCGACATGTCCGCCCCGGCCCCTGCGGCAACTTTATCGGGCCGGTCGCGCGCGTTCGTTCAGGTGCAGGCCGGGTGCGATCATCGCTGCACCTTCTGCATCATCCCTTTCGCGCGGGGGAACAGCCGCTCCGTCCCGGCCACTGCCGTCGTCGATCGCATCGCCGCCCTGGTTGATGCCGGCGCGCGCGAGGTGGTGCTGACCGGCGTGGACCTTACCGGCTACGGGACCGGCGATGCTCCGGCGCTCGGCGCACTGATCGCGCGGATCCTGCGCGACGTACCCTCCCTGCCGCGGCTGCGCCTGTCCTCGCTGGACACGGTGGAGATCGATCCGCTGCTGGCCGAGGTCATCGTCGGCGAGCCCCGCGTGATGCCGCACCTCCACCTCTCGCTGCAATCGGGGGACGACATGATCCTGAAGCGGATGCGCCGCCGGCATGGCCGCGCCCACGCCGTTGCGACAGTGGCGAAGCTGAAGGCGAAGCGGCCCGACATCGCCATCGGTGCCGATCTGATCGCCGGCTTTCCCACCGAAACCACCGGCATGGCCGCCAACAGCCTGTCCCTGATCGAGGAGTGCGACATCGTCTTCGGCCACATCTTCCCCTATTCGCCCCGCGCCGGCACCCCCGCCGCGCGCATGCCGCAGGTCGAGCCCGAAGTTGCCCGCACCCGCGCCCGCGCGCTGCGCCAGGCGTGCGCCGATCGCCACGCCCGCTGGCTCGGCGGCCTGGTCGGCACCCGGCAGAGCGTGCTGATGGAGCGCGGCGGCACCGGCCACACCGAAAGCTTCGCCAAGGTGCGGATGCCGGCGGAGATCCCGTTCGAAGCGGGTGCCATCGCCGACCTGCGGATCGTCGGCACGGACGGCGACATGCTGCTTGGAGTACCGGCATGAGCGACACCGACCGCCCCTGGCATGAAAAGCTGCTCGGCGGCTTCCGCCGAACCTCCGATCGGCTGGGCGACAACCTCACCGGCCTGTTCACCCGCGAACGGCTGGATCGCGAAACGCTGGACGGGATCGAGGAGGCGCTGATCTCCTCGGATCTCGGCCCCGCAACCGCGGCGCGGGTGCGCGAACGCCTGTCCGACGAACGCTATGACCGCGGCATCGACGAGGCGGGCGTGCGCGAGGTGGTGGCGCAGGAAATAGCAAGCATCCTCGCCCCCGTCGCCAAGCCGCTGGTGATCGAGGCGTTTCCCCGGCCGCAGGTGGTGCTCGTCATCGGCGTCAATGGATCGGGCAAGACGACCACGATCGCCAAGCTGGCCCACCTGCTGAAGGAGCAGGATTATGAAGTGATGCTGGTCGCGGGCGATACGTTCCGGGCCGCGGCGATCGGCCAGCTCAAGATCTGGGCGGAGCGGCTGGGCGTGCCGATCATCACCGGCAAGGAGGGCGGCGACGCGGCCAGCCTGGTATTCGAAGGCGTCAAGCGCGGCACCGCGATCGGCACCGACGTGCTGATCGTCGATACCGCGGGCCGGCTGCAGAACAAGGCCGGGCTGATGGACGAGCTTGCCAAGATCCGCCGGGTGCTCGGCCGCCTGAACCCCGCCGCCCCGCACGACGTGGTGCTCGTGCTCGACGCCACGACCGGGCAGAACGCGCTCAGCCAGATCGAGGTGTTCGGCAAGGAAGCCGGCGTCACCGGCCTGGTCATGACCAAGCTGGACGGCACCGCCCGCGGCGGCGTGCTGGTCGCCGCGGCAGAGAAATACGGCCTCCCGGTGCACGCGATCGGGATCGGGGAGGGCGTGGATGATCTGCGCCCGTTCGATCCGATCGAAGTCGCGCGCGTCATCGCCGGCACCAATCGCGCACAGGAGAAGCAGTCGTGACCGAGCCAGCCACCAAGGCGACGGCCACGCCGCACGAGGCGAAGGGCGCGGTCACCAAGCTGCTGCTCGATCTCGGCCCGCTGCTCGCGTTTTTCATCGCCTACTGGCTGACGGGCAAGAACATCATCGCCTCGACCGGGCTGTTCATGGCGGCCACGGTGGCAGCGATGATCCTGTCCCGGATCAGCAACGGGCGGATATCGCCGATGCTGTGGTTTTCGGGCGTGATGGTGCTCGGCTTCGGCGGGCTGACGATCTGGCTGCACGACGATACGTTCATCAAGATCAAGCCGACCATCTATTACGCGATGGTCGCGGGGATACTGGTCTTCGGCCTTGCCACCGGGCGGCCGACGCTCAAGGTCGTGCTGGGCAGCGCGTATCCGGGCCTGAGCGAACGCGGCTGGACGCTCCTGTCGCGCAACTGGGCGTTGTTCTTCGTCGTCATGGCCATCGCCAACGAAGCGGTGTGGCGGACGACGAGCACCGATTTCTGGCTCGGCTACAAATTGTGGGGGGCGCTGCCCGCAACCCTGCTGTTCGCCGGCGCCAACATCCCCATGCTGATGAAACACGGCCTGAACGACGAAGCGGCGGAAACGCCGATGCTGCCGCCGCAGGGCTGATCCGCCAGGCTGGCCCCGGCGCGCATCTGCGCTGGATGCGAAGGCTGGCGGCGGGCCGATCGGGTTCGGGCAAACTGCCGGGCGCCCCGTGGGGAGCGCCCGGCCCGGCGATCAGGCTGCCGCGGCTTCGAACCGGCGGCCGGCCTCGTCCCAGTTCACCACGTCCCACCACGCCT
>NZ_JAQGLK010000143.1 GCF_028292925.1 Sphingomonas bacterium | reverse complement strand
GGCCGCCGGCAAGTGGAATACGTTCGAGATCACCGCCAAGGGGCGGCAGATCACCGCGCTGCTGAACGGCCAGAAAACCAGTGACGTGCACAACGGCATGTTCTTGAATGGGCCCATTACGCTCCAGTATGGCGCCGGGATCGTCAAGTTCCGCAAAGTGGCGATCAAGCCGCTGTAACGAGCAGGTGGAAAAGGACGCGTACTGGTGGGCGGTGACGGGCTCGAACCGCCGACCCTCTCGGTGTAAACGAGATGCTCTACCAACTGAGCTAACCGCCCGATCCCGCGTCCGATGCCACGACTGGGGGGATCGGGCAAGCCGCTTGGCGAGCACCGCCGCGCGCTTTCCCCTTCGCCCCCGTTCGCCCCGCTTACTGCCTCAACGTCAGCATTCGCTGCAATTGCGCCAGATACGCCAGCATCCCCTGCTCTGCGACCTGCGTCAGTTCGATGAACACGCGGCGGCCGTCATTGCTGTCGGCAACCCGCTCGAACAGTTTCGCGTCGGTCAGCGTCTTGATCCAGCGCAGCGCCGTCGTCGGCGGCACGGCCGATGCGATACACAGGCTGGAGACGGCCACCGCGCGCCCCTCCAGCCGCGCCGCGGTCAGATCGAGCAGCATGTCCCACGCCGGGTCCGCGAACAGCTCGGCCGGGAAGAACTGGTTGCGCAGCCGACGGACGCGGATCATCACCCGGATCATCGCGGCCTCGCCAAGCTGGCCATTCTGGCCGCGCTGCGCTGCTGGCGCCGCCGCCCCGCGGCCGGGATCCTCGCTCGCCATCGTTTGCAGCGTCTTGGCGATGCGGGCGACCTCATCGGCCAGCTCCTTCAGCCCGGAACCCACGTCTGCAAGGTGCGCGGAACGCCGCGTCAGCGCCTGGGCGATCGCCGCGGTCTGCTCCGTCCGCGTCGGATCGCACAGCAACGTCACGTCCCGCGCGCGGATCGATGCGGAAGCGACGTCGATCAATTCCACCGGCACCGTCACCACGCTCGCGAAGCGCCCGTCGCTGGCACCGCGATCGATGCGGGCGAGCAGCGCGTCCAGGTCGGCGCCGGCGTCGCTCCGCACGTCGATCACGACTGCCGCCAGCGTCGCCTGCGCCTCGATGCGCTCGATCGCTTCGTTGATGGGCAGCATCGCGCTTACCCGGCCGCCTGCCTCCACGATCAGCTCCCGGATGGAGGCGGCGCGGGCCGTGTCGTCTGCAAACACCAGGACCGCCGGACGATCGGTATACTCGATCGTCAGCGATTCGGATTTATCGGACATGCTTCGATTTCCCCTTCGGCGGCCATTTCAGCCACACAACACAATTATGCCCCGAGCTATGTATCCAAAGCTGCTGGATCCACGTTCGGATAGAAGCGAGATCTTTGCAACCACACACCTCGGAACTCACCCTCGACCTCCCCGTTGACGTTTTTTTTCGGAGACGCTCGTGGCAGGCAAATATGAAAGCCGGAATACCGAAGGGCATCACGTCGTCGCGCAGGACGATCCTCTGGCGCTGCGTATCCTGAAGGAAGAGCACCACGTCTTTCGCCGGCTGTTCGATCGGGTCGAGGCGGCGAGCGAAGCGGAACGCCCGGCCATCACCAGCGAGATCTGCCTGCGGCTCGCCGTGCACATGACGATCGAGGAGGAGATCCTCTACCCCGCCCTGAAGCCTGTGATCGGGGCCGACGAAGTCAACGAGGGCATCGTCGAGCATCATTCCGGCAAGCAGATCATCGCGGAGCTCGAACAGCTCGACGGCACCGAGGAACTCTACAAGGCCAAGGTCCACGTTCTCGGAGAAGAAACCATCCACCACATCGACGAGGAGGACGAGGATCTCTTCGAAGACGCCAAGCAGGCGCATGCGGCGGGCAAGGTCGATCTCGACGCGCTGGGCGAGGTGCTGCGCGCCCGGCAAGCGGAACTATATGACGAGGTCGCCAGGGACGGCGACATCGGCGAAACCGAGGAGGCCGACGCAACCGAAGTGCCGACTGTCTGAGCCCTGAGCCCGTGCACGGCCCGCCGTCGGGCCGACACGGCTCCCGTCAGCTGGCGAGCTGCGCCGCCCGATAGTCCCGCGGCGACAGGCCGTATCTCTCCCGGAAAACGCGGGCGAAATGCGTCGCGTTGTTGAACCCCCAGGAAAATGCGATCTCGGTGATCGTCCGCCGTGCCCACACCGCATCGCGCAGCTGCTTGGCGCACTCCTCCAGCCGGCGGCGCAGGATCAGGTTCGAAACCGTCTCTTCCCCGCTCGCAAAGATGATGTGCAGGTAGCGCGGGCTGATCCCGAACGCCCCGGCAACGGTGCGTGCGGAAAGATCGGGATCGCGCAGATGGGCCTCGACATGCCGGCGGATCTGGATGCGGCGGGAGATCGAGACGGCGGATTCCGCCACCTGCACGTTGGCCGTGGCGATCCAGGATGCGGCGAACACGTCCATGACGGCAGACGCCAGCGTCTCGCCGATCGTGTCGGGCAACTCCCGCGTGCGCGCTTCCTCCCAGATCCCGGCGAGCAGCGACGACGCCGTCGCCGCCATGCCCTCGCGCCCGGACATCTTGACCCCCAGCAGATCGTCGGGCGCCGGCAGCCGGTTGGCCAGATCCCCGGCCGTCAGGATCATGACGAGCGTCGAGCAATCCTCCTCGTACCGCAGCGTATACGGCATCGCGCTGTCCGCCAGCACCAGATCGCCGCGATCCAGCATCGACTCGCGCCCGTCCTGCGTCACCTTCAACCGGCCCTTCAGCTGCAGGTGCAGGAAGTAGGGGCGCTCACGCGTCTTAACGCAGTGACCGGGATTGCGCTGGACGATCGCGGGGCTGGAGCGGGCATTGGCCAGCCAGGTCTTGCCGAGCTTCGCGCAATCGACTTCCGCCTCGAACCGGTCGCGATCGAGTGGCTTGGCCTCCATCGGCGCAAACACGTCGCTGATCACGTCGTTCCAGTAGCTGACCTTCAGGCCGGCAGGTAGGTCCCGGGTGGTATAATGCTGCATCGCCTCTCCAGCGCGAACTTTTGTTCTTGCCGGTTCTTTAGCAGCCGTTAGCGCCGAAGCGAAGGTTTTCTGTGCCAATGGCGAACGCGGGTCAGCTCCCGAGCAGCTCCTTCATCCGCTCGCGCAGCACATGCTTCTGCACCTTGCCCGATGCCGTCCGTTCGATGGCGTCGGTGACGAAGACCGATTTGGGCACCTTGTACCGGGCAAGCCGCGCGTTGCAGTGCCCGATAATGTCTTCCGAACTCAGCGCCGCACCGGGCCGCGGAATGACGAAGGCGCAGCCGACTTCGCCCCACTTGTCATCGGCCACCCCGATCACCGCGACTTCGCCGACATCGTGCAATTCGGTAATCGCCGCCTCTATCTCCGCCGGATAGACGTTCTCACCGCCGGAAATGTACATGTCCTTGATCCGATCGACGAGGGTGTAATAGCCGTCGCCATCGCGGAACGCCGCGTCGCCGGTCTTGAACCAGCCATCGACGAACGCCTTGGCGTTCAGCTCCGGCCGCTGCCAATAGCCCTGCGACACGGTTGCGCCGCGCATCCAGATCTCGCCCACCTGGCCGTCCGGCAGCGTCTCGCCATCCTCGCCGACGATCTTCAGCTCGCACGTCAGGTGCGGCACCCCCACCGATCCGGCCTTTGCCTTCAGCAATGCGAGGTCGCCCACCGGGATGGCGGTGGAGGAGCAGGTCTCGCTCATCCCCCAGCCGTTGGACATCATCACCCCATCTTCCACCCAGCGCCGGTGGTGCGGCTCGGGATTGGGCGCGCCGCCCGTGATGTAGGCGGTCAGCTTGGCCAGCGGGCGCCCATCGAAGTCCGGCAGCTGGCGCAGCAGCATCGCCATCTGCGTCACCGAGAAATAGTGCGTGATGTCGAGCGCGGGATCGATCAGCCGCTGGTATGTCAGCGGTGCATCGAACTTCTGGCTGATCCGCAGCGTGCCGCCGATGATCAGGCACGCCCAGCACGCCCCGAACAGCCCGGCGGTATGGAACATCGGCATGTCGATCAGGAAGCTCGATCGCACGGTCACGTGCGTGCCGAGCGCCAGCCCCATGCCGCCGGCAAAGCCGTTCAGCAGGCTGACCAGCGCGCCCTTGGGCTGCCCGGTCGTGCCGGAACTATAGAGGATGGTGACGATCCGCTCCGGATCGATCCGCGCGCCGATACCCACGTCCATCGGCTCCGGCGCCGCAGCCATCGCGGCGGCAAGCTCGTCCGCATCGTCGCCGATCCGCAGCGTCGCGCAGGGGAGGCTCGGCGGCACCAGCGCGTCGAACAATCCTTCGTGGATCAGCAGCTTCGGCTGGCAATCGGCCAAAAGGAAGGCGATCTCGGGTGGCGCGAGCCGGAAGTTGAGCGGCACGAAGATCGCCCCCGATCGGATGCACGCCAGTTGCACGATCAGCATCGCCGCCGAATTGCGGCTGATCATCGCGATCCGCTCGCCCGCAGGGTCGCCCAGCCGGTCGCACAGCACCCACTGCGCGCGCCGTGCCGCTGCATCGAACTCCGCATAGGTCCAGCTGCGATCTGTCGCGAACTCGCTGAGCGCGAGGCGGTTGGGCATCGTCCGGGCGTGATGGGCGATGAAGTCGAGAATGATCGGCGTCATGGTCGTCCTGTCGGTGATTGTTCCGGGTTAGGATCAACGCCGACGCAGCGTCAACTCCCGGCGGATCGTCGTGCTTTCACGTACCTCGTCCGCCGCCCCGCCTCGAAGGCCAGCCGCCGCGGGTCGGCAGCTGCGGGCTCGGGAAGCGCGCTCAGCACTTCATCGAACAATTCCTTGAGTTCGTCGCGAAATTCGGCGTGTGGAAAGATATACAGCCGGTTTGCCTCGATCCCCTCGATCACCGTCTGCGCCACGTCGGCCGGATCCATCCCGGCTTCGTGCAGTTGCGCCAGCCGCGACAGGAATTCGCGGTCTGCCTCGGTCGCCTCGCCCTTCAGGGCATCCGGCCGTGCCATGTCGCTCTCGTAGATCGCGGATTTGACGAGGCCGGGGCACAGGCACGAAACACCTATTCCGTGGGGTGCCAGGCTCCACCGCAGGCTCTCCGTCAGCCCGCGCACGGCAAACTTGCTGGCGGTGTAGATTCCCCCGCTGGGGCCGGCCAGAAAGGCGGCCATCGATGCCGTGTTGACGATCTGCCCGCCCGCCCCGCGCGCCTTGATCCTTGGAACGAACGTCTGGCAGCCGTTGATCACGCCGTGCAGGTTGACGCCCAGCACCCAATCCCAATCGTCGTAGCTGCATGCGTCGATCGGCGCGAACAGGTTCACCCCGGCATTGTTGCAGACGATCGATACCGGCCCAAGCCGGGCCTCGGCCTCGTCGGCCGCGGCGGCGAAACCGGCACGGTCGCTGACGTCGAGATGCAAGCCGATCGCATCGGCACTGTTCAGTTCGGCCAGCGCGCTATCCAGATGATCCTGCCGGATATCCGCGATCGCCACCCGCGCACCCGCGGCGAGGAGT
This sequence comes from Sphingomonas bacterium, assembly GCF_028292925.1. GTDB lineage: Bacteria > Pseudomonadota > Alphaproteobacteria > Sphingomonadales > Sphingomonadaceae > JAQGLK01. The sequence continues at coordinate 14,937 of NZ_JAQGLK010000143.1, read as the reverse complement.
TTATGGGCGATCCCGAGACCGATCCCGCTCGCCCCGCCGGTGACGAACGCAGTCCTCCCCGCAATGTCCTTCATCCCCTGCCCCTTCATATGTTCTGTTCTGTCCGGTGCGGCCGATTGCCCGGCCGCCCGATTGGAAGGACTTCCCCCGTCGCCGGTGCCCGCGCTCCACCATGCGCGAAGCCAGACGCGAGCGCGCCCGCCGACACGCGGGGTTGCCGGGAAGCGGGCGTGTGAGGTTCCGGGTAATCGCGGCCGCAGCCGCTTCGGGTTTATTCGACGGCGTGAAGGTCGATCAGCACGCGGGCAGGCTCGCGGGTCCCGGCGCCCACGAACAATCGGCTGGTGAGGTACTGCAGCCCCGCGGCAGACGACGTCATCCGCACCGCGGTGCGAAAATAGACAAGCGCGGGATCGACTGCCTCGCCGTCCAGCAATTTGCGCATCGTCTCGGGCGCGGCGGATCGGACGCCGCGGCTGCTGACCTCGATCATCTCGCCTGCATCGGTGCAAATGGCGTAATGCGCCTCAAGCTCGGTGGTGCCGCCAGGCAGGATACGCTGCCAGTCCGCCCCGCCGGGCAGCACGGTGCCGTTCACCCGGCCCGTCACGGTGCCGCGCAGTATCGGCACGCAGCGACGCTCGAACCCCTCCGCCGCGCCGAACAGCTGCGGCGGCGCGACTTCCACGGCGATCCGGATCCACGATTCGGCCGATAGCGTGATCACGCCCGTGCCGAACGCCTAGCTGGCGATCAGCAGCACGACGATCGCGGTGATGACCACGGAGACTGCCGTGCCGATCTTGGCCATCGAGACGAAGCTGGAATAGGTCCGTTCGTGCGCCTTGATCTCTCCGCGCGCGTTGCTGTCAACCGCCATATACCCTGATCCCGTCAAGTCGTTGCTGCCCTTGTCTAGCGGCGGGGGGCCTGCGCCTCAACCCCGCACCGTCTTCGTCATCGCGCACCATCCGGGCAGCTTAAGGCGCCCTTTACCGATGTCGCGCTACGCCGTGTCTCTATCTGGGGGACGGGACGGCCGATGCCGCGAGAGGCAACACGCACGCTGCTGCTGATTGACGACGAGCCGGCGCAGCGTCGGCTGGTCGCCGCAATCGGCGCGCGCGCCGGGTGGCGAATGGTCACCGCAGCGGATGGCGAGGCCGCGCTTGCGCTGCTCGCCGATCAGGTGGTGGATGCCGTGCTGATCGATCAGTGGTCGCCGCACCCGGACGGGGCGGCGTTGATCGCGCAGATCCGCCGGGAACGCCCTACCCTGCCGATCCTGATGCTGACCGCCCTGCCCTCCGTGGCGATTGCGGTGGATGCGATGCGCGCCGGCGCGTCCGATTTCCTGGTCAAGCCGATCGCGCCGGACAAGCTGCTTGCCGCGCTCGATGCGGCGACCGGCAAGGCGAGCGGCGGCGAGTTGCGCCCGCTGTCCGAAAAGATCGGCCAGGTTCTCGCCTTTGACGAGATCGTCGGTTCGGAGCCAGGTTTCCGTGCCGCGCTGGCCATCGCTGCCAAGGCCGCCCGCGCGCGCGTGCCGCTGCTGATCGAGGGGGAGAGCGGCGTCGGCAAGGAAGTCGTTGCGCAGGCCGTCCACGCCGCCAGCCCGCGCGCCAAGCGCCGGCTGGTCATCGTCAATTGCGGGGCGATCCCCGCCAACCTCGTCGAATCCGAGTTGTTCGGGCACGAACGCGGCGCCTTCACCGGTGCGTTCGATCGCCACATCGGCCGCTTCCAGAATGCCGATGGCGGCACGATCTTCCTCGATGAGGTAGGCGAGTTGCCGTTCGATGCGCAGGTCAAGCTACTGCGCGTGCTGCAATCCGGGGAGATCCAGCCGGTCGGCGCGCGCAGCCCCCGCCACGTTGACGTGCGGGTGATCGCCGCCACCAATCGCACCCTTCTTGACGAGGTCGCCGCCGGGAACTTCCGGGAGGATCTCTATTACCGCCTGGCTGTCGTCCAGGTGACCATCCCCCCGCTCCGGCAGCGCGCTGCGGACATTCCCGCGCTTGCCCGCCACCTGCTCGCCCGCCTGGCGCGGCAGCCCGGCATGCGCGGGCTCGGCATCACCGATGCCGCGCTGGCCATGCTGGTCGGTTTCCCCTGGCCGGGCAACGTGCGGCAGTTGCAGAACGCACTCTTCCGGGCCGCCGTGCTGTGCGACGGCGATGCCCTCACCCCCGATGATTTTCCGCAGATCGCGCACGAATCCGCGGGATCGACGGTCGGCGGCAACGCCCGCGCGGCAGCGACGGCGTACCCCGTCGCCGGGGGCGTCACCCTGTTCGAGCCGACCGGCCATCTTCGATCGCTGGAGGCCATCGAGGCGGACATCATCCGCCTGGCGATCGGCCATTATCGGGGAAGGATGACGGAGGTCGCCCGCCGGCTCGGCATCGGCCGCTCCACGCTCTACCGCAAGCTTGGCGAGCTCGGGATCGACAGCGCCGCCTGATCCTCGATGCGCCGCTCAGCGGGGGGTCAGCGCCTCGTCGCGCAATCCGCGCCATACCCGCAGCGCCTGTGCGGTCTCGGCAACGTCATGCACGCGGACCAGCTGCACGCCCTGTTGCGCGCCGACGAGCGCCATCGCCAGCGATCCACCGAGCCGCTCGGTCACCGGCGCCTCGTTGGTAAGCGCCCCGATGAACGTCTTGCGGCTCGCCCCGAGCAGGATCGGGCAGCCGAGCCCGTGGAGCAGCGCCAGCCCGTTCACCAGCGCCATGTTGTCGCGCACCCGCTTGCCGAAGCTCCCGGATCCCAGCCCCGGATCGACGATGATCCGCGCCCGGTCGATCCCTGCCGCCTCGGCCCGCGCGATCCGCGCCGCCAGCCAGTCATAGACCTCGATCAGCACGTCGTCCGGCGTGCCTTCCGCGGGCTGCTCGCGGTGGTGCATCAGCACGATCGGGCATTTCGCCCGCGCCGCCACCTCGATCGATCGCGCATCATATTCCAGCGCGGTCACGTCGTTGATGATCCGGGCTCCGGCAGCCAGCCCCGCCTCCATCACCGCAGCCTTGCGGGTGTCGATGGAGACGGCCGTTCCCGCCGCCGCGAGCCGTTCGATCACGGGCACGACACGGGCAATCTCGTCGCCCTCCCACACCGTGGCCGCGCGCGGCCGCGTCGATTCGCCGCCAACGTCGATGATCGCCGCGCCCTTAGCCGCCAGCGCCACCCCCGCCGCCGCCGCTCCCTCGGGATCGTCGACATGGGCACCACCGTCGGAAAAGCTGTCCGGCGTGACGTTCAGGATGCCCATCACCTGCGGCTGATCGAGCCGCACGGTCCGCTCGCCCAGCACCAGCGGCGGCCGGGGCGCGACGATGCGGGCCATCGTTGCCTCGGCCGTGCTGCGCTGGTGCGCCGGCAAGGCGGCGATGGCCTCGTCCAGCCGATCGACCGGGATCAGTTCGGTCAGCGCCCGCCGCCCGCCATCGACGGCGATCAGTTCGATTGCGGAAAACCACACCAGCCCGCCGGCCAGCCGCATCGTCCGCTTATCCAGCCCGAACGGGCTGTCCACGAAGGCGGTCGGGCGCAGGTAGATCACCGCGCGATCCGGCAACCGGGCCAATGCAGCGAGGTTCAAGCGGCGTGATCCGCACGATAGGCGGCCCGCATCGCATCGATCGGGACGATCGCGCCCTCGCTCTCGACATGCCAGAAGGTCCAGCCGTTGCAGGATGGCGCAGCCGTCAGCAACGCCCCCAGCTTGTGGATCGAACCCTGCCGGCCGTCCTCGCAGGCAAGCGACGCATCGGACTGGACGGTCGCCCGCCATTTGCGCTTGGCATCGCACAGCACGGTGCCCGCCGGGATCAGCCCGGCCTCCACCACCGCGCCGAACGGAATCCGCGCTTCCGCCTTCTTGGAAGGGATCGCCACCATCGCGCTTTCGTCCAGCGGCAGGGTCGAGGCGATCCGTTCGCGCGCTACCGCGACATAGGCCGGCTCGCGCTCGATCCCGATCCAGCGCCGCCGCAGCCGCCGCGCCACCGCCCCCGTCGTTCCCGTGCCGAAGAACGGATCGAGCACGATGTCGCCGGGCGACGTGCAGGCGAGCAGGATGCGGTACAGCAGCGCCTCAGGCTTCTGCGTCGGATGCGCCTTGCGGCCGGCATCGTCCTTCAGCCGTTCCGCGCCCGAGCAGATCGGCAACAGCCAGTCGGACCGCATCTGCAGATCGTCGTTCAGCGCCTTCATCGCCTGGTAGTTGAAGCTGTATCGCGCCTTTTCGCTCTTGGCGCACCAGATCATCGTTTCGTGCGCGTTGGTGAAGCGGGTGCCCTTGAAGTTGGGCATCGGGTTGGCCTTGCGCCACACGATATCGTTCAGGATCCAGTATCCCTGATCCTGGAGCGTCGCGCCCACGCGGAAGATGTTGTGGTAGCTGCCGATCACCCAAAGCGTGCCGTCATCCTTCAGCACCCGGCGCGCCTCGGCCAGCCACGCGCGGGTAAAGCGGTCATACGCCTCGAAGGTGTCGAACTTGTCCCAGTCATCGTCGACCGCGTCGACCCGCCCGCCCTCAGGCCGATAGAGATCGCCGCCGAGTTGCAGATTGTAGGGCGGATCCGCGAAGATCATGTCCACCGATCGGTCGGGCATGCCCTGCATCGCGGCGATACAGTCGGATTCGATGATCGTGTCCAGCGACAGCAGGCTTAGCGCGGGCCGTGTCGCCCGCCCCGCCTCGATCCGTTTCCTGGCTACCGCCACGTGCCGCCCCCACCCTGATGCTTCGTGAACGCAAGCCTGTGGCAGAGCGACTCGGGGGTCAAGGCGCCCGCGGGCGGCATCGGGGCCGGCCCGCCCGGTTCGGCGGGCGAACGGAACGAGTCCGCCACAGCATCTTGAGTCTCGTAGGAGATGGGGGACTCAACCGCTTGTGGTGTGGTGCAAAAGACTCAAAGAAGCCGGTATCTTCACAAATCGTGTGAATGGCCCCTGCGCTTTCGCCTCATAACGGCAGCAGCGCCTGTGCGACCGGCGCGAAGCTCCGCCGGTGCAGCGGCGTCGGCCCCAGCCGGGTCAGCGCGGCGCGGTGGTCGGCCGTCCCGTATCCCTTGTTCGATGCCCAGCCATAACCCGGATGATCCCGGTCATAGTCCAGCATCATCCGGTCCCGCTCGTGCTTGGCGATGATCGATGCCGCCGCGATCGACAGGCACAGCGCATCGCCCGAGACGACCGGCACCGCGGCGTGGCGCCACCGCGGCAGGCGATTGCCGTCCACCAGCACCATCGCCGGCTCCGCGCCAAGGCATTCGATCAGCGCCTCTACCGCGCGCTCCATCGCCAGCATCGTGGCCCACAGGATGTTGATCGTGTCGATCTCCTCGACCGTCGCCACGCCGACCCCGATGCACGCCTTGCTGCGCAATTCCAGGCTCAGCGCCTCACGCCGCTGGGCGCACAGTTTCTTGGAATCGTCGATGCCCTTCGGCACCCGGCGGCGATCGAGGACGACGGCGGCGGCAACCACCGGCCCCGCCAGAGGCCCACGCCCCGCCTCATCGACGCCGACGACGGGGTCGCCGTGCGGGCGTTCGAGCTTGAAGGAAGGGCGCGCCATCGGGCCGTCCTTACCCCAGATGCCGCAGGCTCCGCCAGTACGGGGGGCGCCACGCCGGCCGGTGCGCCTAACCTCACGGAAAACTTATCCAAAACGGTCACGCTTTATTTACCGCGAACCGACACAGTCCGTCGACGCGATACCCGGGGGTGGGTTCTTATGCCACACAGACTGCCATGTTCGGCCGCAAGCTAGCCGAGCCCGTCATACGGGCGGCGGAGCGCAGCGTCGTGGCGATTCCCGCCAGCTTGCGGCTGCCTGCCGGCGAACGCATCCCCACCCAGATCGAGGATCTCTCGGCCAGCGGGTTTCGTGCCTCGATCCGTGGCCCGATCAATCCGGGCATGCTGATCCGCGTCTCCCTGCCGATCGGGCGTTCGCCGAAGGCGCGCGTCGTCTGGGTGGATGAGGATCAGATCGGCTGCGCGTTCCTTGCCTGGCTCGAACCGGGCGACCTCTCCGCCTTGCTTGCGGACTGATCGCCGCCGATCAGGCCAGCCGCGCGAACGGCACCTGCCCCAGCGCATGCCCCATCGGGCCGTGCCCCGCACCCAGCCCCGGCGCCGCGCGCAGCGCCGCACGCACGTAATCCCGTGCCCGGCCGATCGCCGGCTCGATCGCCATCCCGGCGGCCAGCCCGGCCGCGATGCCGCTGGCCAGCGTGCAGCCCGTGCCGTGGCTGTGGCGCGTGACGATCCGGCTATCGCTCCACCGCCGGGCCGGCGCGCCGCTTCCGACCAGTATGTCGACCACCGCATCCCCTTCCAGGTGCCCGCCCTTCGCCAGCACGGCGCAGCCGTGGCGCCCGGCCAGCAGCGCGGCCGCATCGCCCGCCGCCGCCACCGTGGTGACATCCCTCCCGGTCAACGCGGCAAGTTCGGGCAGGTTGGGCGTGACGATCGTCGCCAGCCCCATCAGCCGTGCGAAGGCGTCGATCGTCGCGGCATCGGCCAGCGCCGCCCCGCTCGTTGCGACCATCACCGGATCGAGGACGATCGGAATGGAGCGCAGGCCGTCCAGCCGGTCAGCCAAAGCATGCGCGGTCTCCGCCGAACCGATCATCCCGATCTTGATGGCATCGATGCCGATATCGGTGGCGACCGCATCGATCTGGGCGATCACCATCGCTGCCGGCACGGCCAGTACGCCGGTCACCCCCATCGTGTTCTGCGCAGTGATGGCGGTGATCGCGGTCATGGCATGGCCGCCGAGCATCGTGATCGTCTTGATATCCGCCTGAATGCCCGCGCCGCCGCCGGAATCCGATCCGGCGATCACCAGAATGCGCGGGATGGTCACCCGCGGGATCGTCACGCCCCGAGCAGCCGCGCCGCCAGCGGGGCGTGATAGGTCAGAACGCCGGACGCGCCCGCTCGCTTGAACGCCAGCAACGTCTCCAGCACCAGCGCCTCGCGGTCGCCCGCGCCGGCCGCCGCGGCGGCCTCGATCATCGCATATTCGCCGGACACCTGGTACGCGAACACCGGCACCTCGAACCGCTCCTTCACCCGCCGGACGATGTCGAGATAGGGCAAGCCCGGCTTCACCATCACCGTATCGGCCCCTTCGGCAAGATCGAGCGCCACTTCGCGCAGCGCCTCCTCCGCGTTCGCCGGATCCATCTGGTATCCGCGCTTGTCGCCCTTCAGCAGCCCGCGCGATCCCACCGCGTCCCGGAACGGGCCGTAGAAGGCAGAAGCATATTTGGCGGCGTAGGCCATGATCTGCACGTCATGGTGCCCCCCCTGCTCCAGCACCGCGCGGATCGCGCCGACCCGCCCGTCCATCATGTCGGATGGGGCAACGATGTCGCTGCCGGCCCCAGCCTGCACCAGTGCCTGCTCGACCAGCAGCCGGCTCGTCGCGTCGTTGAGCACGTTGCCGCCCTTGTCGATCAGCCCGTCATGGCCGTGGGTGGTATAGGGATCGAGCGCGACATCGGTCAGCACGCCGATCTCCGGCACCGCGTCCTTCACCGCCCGGATCGCCCGGCACATCAGATTGTCGGGGTTGAGCGCCTCGCGGCCATCCTCGCTGCGCAGCTCGCGGGGTGTGTTCGGGAACAGCGCCAGGCACGGTATGCCGAGGTCGCGCGCCGCGCGCGCCTGTGCCGCCAGCCGATCCACGGACCAGCGGGATACCCCCGGCAGGCTGCCGATCGGCTCCTCGACGTCGCTGCCCGACGTCACGAACAGCGGCCAGATCAGGTCGGCCGGGGTCAGCCGATGCTCGGCGACCATGGCGCGGCTCCACGGGGCGACACGGGTCCGGCGGAGGCGGATGGCGGGAAAGGAAGCGGTCATGCCAGCGATGTAGAGCAACATCGCGCCCGCTCAACCCCGCAGGACGGAACCCGCGGGGCAAGAAGGTTGCAGCCGGCCCGGATTACTGCCGGTCCGGCGTCGCGGAGGCCGGCGGTGCTGCCGGGGGCGCCGGCGGAGTTGCGCCGGCCGGCGGTGCGGGCGGGCGCGGACCGAAATTGGTCGTCACCGGCTCCCCCTTGAGTTCCTGGAAGGCGACGTTGACGTTGATCAGCGCGCGGGATTTCGGCGTGCCGCCATATTCCAGGCCCTTCTTGATCTTCTGGTCGAGGAACACTGCGAATTTCGGGTTCCGCTCCAGCACGGCAACGGCCTGCTCGGGCGTCTGCCCCTTGGCCAGTGCATCCTTGGAGGCGGTGAGCAGGGCGCGATTGAACTCGGCATAGGCGCGCAAGCCCGCCCACGTGTTCACGAAACCATGGCCCTCGATCACCTTGTCGACGTTCCTGATCCCCTTGACCGCCTTTTCCAGCGTGTCGGGCAGCGCGATGACGCTGCCGCCCGACGCCGGATCGATCAGCGGCGCCATGTTCCACGCCATCAGATCGCCGATCTGCATCGCCCGCTCGGCCGGGAACACCACGAACGCATCGCCATTGGTGTGGCCGGCACCGAAATAATACAGGTCGATGCGATCCTTGCCTTTGCCCAGCGTCAGCTTGTCGGTGAACGTCCGCGTCGGCACCATCGCCGGGTTCGACCGCGGGTTGCCGGCGATCCACTTGCGGTTATTCTCATGCGTGACGACGTCGATCGTCGGCCGCTGCGCCTTGAAGAAATCGTTGCTGCCGTTGTGATCCGGGTGGACGTGGGTGTTGATGATCATCGTCACGGGCTTGTCGGTGACCGACTTCACCTGATCCAGGATATACTGGCCGTTACCGGCAAGCTTGGTATCGACCAGCACGACGCCGTCGGAGCGGACGAACACCGTGGTGTTCCCGCCGCCGCCGAATATCTTGTACAGGTTGGTGCCGACTTTTTCGATCGGTTCGGGAGGGGGCAGCACCGCGCGCTGGGCGGTCACCGCGGCCCCGGCCAGCCCAACCACCACGATCGTCGTCAGGATTGCCGTCCGCTGCATCACGCACCCCCAGGATATGCTATTCTTTGAACGAACCAATAAGCCCCGGCGACGATCACCACAACAGATCCCGCAACCGCCACGGCCTTTCCGGCTCGCGGGCTCTGCCGGCGGATCCCGGCCAGCAGGGAGGCGACCACCGCCACGACCGCCAGCTGCCCGATCTCGACCCCGATGTTGAACGAAAAGAGCGTCCAGCGCAGTGCCTCCCTGGGCAATCCGAACTCGCGCAGCACGCTGGCAAAGCCGAAGCCGTGGACCAGCCCGAACACCAGCGCCACCCAGGCGCGCAGATCCCGGCCCTGCCCGCGGATCAGATTGTCCGTGCCGACGAAGACGATGCTGAGCGCGATCGCCGGCTCGATCAGCGTGGACGGAGGCGTGACGATATCGAGCGCGGCAAGCGACAGCGTGATGCTGTGGCCGATCGTGAAGGCCGTGACGATCCGGAGCAGCGCGCGCCAGCCGCCGCCCAGCAGCAGCAGCCCGACCAGGAACAGCAGGTGATCCGGGCCGATCAGGATGTGGTGGATGCCCGCGGCAACGAAGGTGCGGACCACCGCCATCGTACCCGCGGCCGTGCCCAGATAATGCGTCCGCGCCGGGCTGTCCCGGTTGAAGATCCACTGCTGCTTCAGCGCACCCGCTTCGTACACATTGACGAACGTCTGGTGCGCCGCATCGTACGGAAACAGCCGCGGGTCCACCGTGATCGCCCCCGAAGCCGCGTTCGGCACCCGGAAGGCGAGCGCCAGTGCGGATCGATCGGCGAGCGGCGAAAGCGCGGTCGCGTGCGGCACCAGCGGCCGATCGCCGCGCAGCGCGATGCGGCCGAGCAGCAGCGTGGCAATCTCCTGGCGCCGCTGCGCCAGCGGCTGCGGATCGAGCAGCGCATCCGGCGATGCGATCCGCAGATCGTGCGCAACATCGATCACGTGGACGACCAGCTTGCCGCTGATCGCACCGTTCTTCACATCGATGTCGAGGTAGCTGAACGGGGCCGGATGCGCGAGGGCCGGCGTGGCCACCAGCAAGGCGAAGAGCAGGACGATCCAGCGGAGCATCGTCAGGAAAACTCCGAACGGACCAACGATATTCTCGCGCCGGCCGCGGGTGCCAGCGCCCGGCTCGGTCGACGCTAGCGCGGCGCCGCGGGCAGTGCGGCTATGGGATACCAATAAACGCGGCCGAAAGAACGGCCGTACCGCCACCCAGTGGCGACGATACGGCCCCCGGCAACCCGATGCCGCGTCGCCCGGCCGAACCCGGCCGGGCCGCAGCTCAGTTCTTCGCCGTTTTCGGCTTCGCGGCAGCTGCGGCCGGCGTAGCCGTCGCTGCGGACCGGGCCTTTTCCCGCTCCGCACGCGATGCGTTGATGTAGTTGCGCACCTGCACGTTGCCCTCATGGCAGGCATATTCGAAGAACTTATATCCTTCGTTGCGCTGCCAATCGAGGCGGACGGTCCACGGCGCCGTCCACATCACGGGATCGCTATAGGTCATCTCGTAGACGATCGCGTCCGGGCCGGTCATCGTCAGCCGCTCGACCACCTTGGCCTGATCGCTCATCTCGGCTGTGTTGTTCGGTATTCCCGCGATCGTCGCCATGTTGATCGGCGACGCACCCGACTGGATGTTGCCGGTCTCGATGACAAGCGTGTTGCCCTCCCAGTGGCCGCGGCTCGCGCCCATCCAGCTCTTCACCTGCGACGGCGGCATCGGCCGGTTGTCGAGCGGGATGATGCGCGAATCGTGGATCATCTCCAGATCGATCACGACATAGCCCGGCGCCTGATAGATGCGGATGCCGTTATTGTAGCGGAACGGCAGCATCGAGGCGGGGAAGCCGCGCGAGATGCAGCGATCCCAGCTGTCGAAATCGTTGACCCAATCGTAGGTCTGGCCCTTCACCCAGCTGGACCGGCCGGCGGCCATGCGCGCCTTGCCCTCGGCGGTCATTTCCGGCAGCCGCCCGTTGGCGGGCGCCACGAGCAGCGAGGTACGGCGGCCGGCGCCGGTCATCTCCACCCAATTGCCCATGCCCAGCTTGTTGGCCTTGGTCTCGGTTTCGGCGGCGTTGCGGGATTTCTCCATCCGCGCCTCGCGCTCGGCAAACTCCTGCTCGTTCAGGAACACGCGATTGCCCTGCGCTTCCGTGCGCTGCATCGGCAACCCGCCGAGATGGTCGATCGGCCAGGTGCCGCGCAGGTCCGGATCGCCCCACGCCGTCTTCTTCGGGGTGTAGTTGGTCGGCACCGGCGGCAGGACGGTGAGGTCCTGCGGTGCCGACGCGGACGCTCTGGCCGCCGGCGCTGCCGCCTGCTGCGCGGATACGGACGTCAGCCCGACGGCGAGCCAGGCCGCGGTTGCGGCAAGGAGGATATTGCGACTCTTCATTACCGGTCTCCACTCGTCTGTGCGCCTTGAGGCAGCGCAAATGCCATATACTGGTTGGGTCCCGCCTTGGGCATGCCGTCCCCGCTCGAGAATACGCCGTTGCCGCCGACGGCGATCACGACGAACTGGCGCCCGCCGACCTGGTAGATTGCGGGCACCCCTTCGGACGCCGCCGGCAGATCATGTTCCCAGACCACCGCGCCGGTATTGACGTCGCGCGCGCGCAGCTTGCGATCGGACGACGTCGCCACGAACATCAGCCCGCCCGCGGTGACCACCGGGCCGCCGCGTGGCGCATGGCTGCCGGTGTTGCGCACGCCCTTCTCGACCAGCGGCGTCACCTCGCCGTCCGGCACCTGCCACAGCATCTTGCCGTCGTTGATGTCGTAGGCGGTGATCGTCGACCAGGGCGGCCCGATCGCGGACAGGCCGTTGCTCTGCATCATGAAGTCGACTGGCGCGCGATACGGGACGATGTCCCCGCCCGAATTGGGCATCGCCGTCACCGCCGCCGCACGCTTGTCGGCCGTCAGCTTGATCACCACCGGCAACTGCTTGGAAACCACGAAGAAGCGGCCACTCACCGGGTCCACCGCGGAACTGCCCCAGTTGGCGCCGCCATTGTGCCCAGGCATCGTAATCGTGCCGCGCAGGCTGGGCGGGGTGAACAGGCCCTCGTTGCGATGCGTGCGCAACACCTCCAGCACCTTCTCGCGATCCTTTTCGGGGATGTGCGGGTTGATGTCCGCCGCCGTGAAGCTCTGCCGCGCGAACGGCTTCGGCCAGGTCGGGAAAGGCTGGGTCGGGGATATCCTCTCCCCCGGCACGTCGGAGGCGGGAACCTTGCGCTCCTCGATCGGCCAGATCGGCTTGCCGGTGCGGCGATCCAGCACGAACACGAAGCCCTGCTTGGTCGCCTGGACCAGCACCGGGATCTGGCGCCCACCCTTGCGGATCGTCAGCAGCTTGGGCGCTGTCGGGATATCATAGTCCCACAAATCGTGGTGGACCGTCTGAAAATGCCAGATCCGCTTTCCGGTGCGCGCATCGAGCGCCAGGATGCTGTTGGCGAACAGGTTGTTGCCCGGCCGGTTGCCGCCGAAGAAATCGTACCGCGCCGTGCCCGTCGGGATGTAGACGATCCCGGTTTCCTTATCGATCGTCGATTCCGACCAGTTGTGGACGCCGCCATAGCTTTCGCGCTGGCCCTCCGGCCACGTATCCGATCCGAATTCGCCCTTTTTGGGGACGACGTGGAATATCCACGCCAGCTTGCCGGTCAGGATATCATAGGCGTGAATGTCGGCCGGGGCGGCCGCATAATCCGATCCACCCGCGGGCAGTGAGATGATCAGCAGGTTTTCGAAGATGCGGCCGGGATTGTCGGTCTTCAGGCGCAGCTTGCTGGTATCGCCCTCCAGCCCGACGCGCAGATCGATCCCCGCCCCGCTGCCGAACGATGCGATCGGTTCGCCGGTGTCGGCGGAGATGGCCCGCAGCATGCCGTTGTTGATGAACAGCAGCCGCCGGTCCGCCCCGTCCGCGCTCGCCCAGTAATTCATGCCCCGTCCGCCGACCCAGCCTTCGTTGGGCCGACGCCAGATCTCCCGGCCCGTCGCCGCGTCCAGCGCGACGATCGAATCGTCGTGCGCGACGACGTACATCGTGGTGCCGACGATCAGCGGGTTGAAGCGGTAGGGCTGGCCCTCTCCGGTCGGATAGGACCAGGCTACCTGCAGCTGGCCGACGTTCGATTCGTCGATCTGGCTCAGCGATGAATATTGCGAGGAGTCGCCGCCACCGAGGTATGAGTCCCAACCGACGAAGTCGAAAGTCTTGCCGAACGAGGAGGCCGCGCCTGCCACCATCGGCCGGTCGCCCGGCACGCCCGCGCACGCTGCCAGTGCCATGCAGGACAAGGCCGTCACAAACATCGAACTCGACCGGGCAATCCGCCCCGCCCGCATGGGCAAACGTCGCTGCACTCCGGCCACTCCCCGCTCATATCGAAAGCCGGTCTGTCGTACCTGCCGCCGGCCCCGACGGCCTAGCCGAGTTGCGGGCGGCCTGACAACCGGGGGAGGACAAAGTCCACAACCCGGCGCGGCGGGACTCCGTGGTATCGGGCCATCCCGCTGGTTTTGCGGGCCTCCCAACCGCTCCGCAGCTTTGCCTTGCACCGCTAGGGCACACGCGGCTAGTGGCTGGATCCACGGTTCACGAGCCCGCAAGCTGCACGGGCCTAAGCCAAGCGCCAAGGTGCTGGGCAGTATCAATACCCAACCCATTCGAACGAGGAGAAGCCTGGTGTCGGCAGCTGTGAAGACGATCGCAAGACTGGGTATCCTGACGGCCGGCGTCACCATCGCCTTTGCCACGGCCCAGTCCGCCGGTACGCCGAAGTCGGCCGGCGCGGCAAAGTCCGCGGCCGCAGCCAGCGCAAAGGCTGCCGTGCCCGCCGCCGGCACACCGACGCCCAAGCCCGGCCAGATCGTACCGACCTCGCCCACCCCCGCTTCCTCCGGTGCTGCTGCGATGCCCGCCGGGCCGGAATCGGAAGCCGTCGTCAGCGCCTCGGCCGATCCGGCGAAGGCCGCTGCGGGCAAGGAGCTGTTCACCAATTTCTCGTGCGGCAGCTGTCACGCGCTGGCCGATGCCGGTGCCGACGGCCATGTCGGCCCCGCGCTGGACGGCAATAAGGGGCTGACCCACGCCCTCGTCGTCGATCGCGTCACCAACGGCCAGGGCCCGATGCCCGCCTTCGCCGGCCAGATGACCGAACAGGAAATCCAGGACGTTGCCACCTATGTGGTGAGCGCCGCGCAGAAGTGATCCTGCCGCTCTGACAGGGCGCCGGCCAAGACAAGGGCCGCCATCCGCGTGGGATGGCGGCCCTTTTCTTTGGATACCTATTTTGCGGCCGCCCGGCGCGGTATGCGCTGGTAGAAGTAGTTGGTCACGCCATCGGGATCGTTGAGCCAGACGGTCACCACGTCAAATCCGCGCACGCCGCCGAGCGGCGTCTCCACCGCCACGTTTTGCGCCTTTGCCGCGGCGTTGACCGCATAGACGTTGCCGACGACATACTGGATGCCGGCGCTGCCAGTATCCCTGGCTGGCTTCGCACCTGCCTGCCACAGGCTGATCGTCGTCTCGCCGTGGCGGAACGGAAAGCGGGTGACGCCCAGCGCGGCATCCTCGACCGGCGGCAGTTCCTCCAGCCCGGCAAAGTCACGGTAGAAGGAGCGGCTGCGCGCGAGATCGCTGACGTTGATGCCGACATCGACGCCCCGGCCAGAGGCGGCGGGATCGATCACCAGCTGGAGGTTGAAGCCGCCGGGATCCTTCACGAAGGCCGAACGCGCTCCGCCGGCATCCTTGAAATCCGGGGCCGGCAGGCCGGCGGCGGTAAAGCGAGCCACCACCGCCGCTTCGTCCGGAAAGCGCAGCGTGTAGAGCCGGATCCCCGTCGCCTCGTCGATCGCGCCGAGATGGTAGGTGCGGTTCTTCGTCAGCCCGGTGGACAGCTTCATCTGCCCGGT
>NZ_JAQGLK010000138.1 GCF_028292925.1 Sphingomonas bacterium | reverse complement strand
CGCCGCCGGCCACCGGGCGCGGATCGCGCCACGCGCGCCGTGGAGCGCGGCGGCCAGCGCACCGATCGATTGCGGCACCAGCGCCTCGAACCGCTGTCGCAGCGCCTTGGCGAGCCCGGCCGAGGCGCCGCCCGTGCCGATCGCGATCAGCACCGGATCGCGATCGACGATCGCCGGCAGCGTGAAGTCGCACAAGGCGGGCCGATCGACGGCGTTGACGAGCAACCCGCGCGCCTTCAGCCGCGCCACCGCCGCCACCGCCTCCGCCTCTTCGTCGATCGCGACGATGGCGAGCGAAGCGGCTTCCTCCTCGCCGCAGGGCAGCGCGCCCGCGCGCACGATCAGCAGCCGCTTGGCCGCTGCCGCATCACCATTGCCCAACACGATGACCGCCCGGCCCGTCAGCCGGACGAAGATCGGCAGGCTGTGCATGGATCCCGCCGCCCGCCGCTACAGCGTGGCGATGAAGCTGCGGACTGCCGGGCCGATATCGGCGCGCGCCACGGCGAGCGCGACATTGGCCTGGACGAACCCCGCCTTGTCGCCGCAATCGTAACGCTGGCCATCGAAGGTGAAGCCGTGGAACGGCTGGTTGCCGATCAGCTGCGCCATCGCATCGGTCAACTGGATCTCGCCGCCGGCACCCTTTTCCTGCGTCTCGAGGATGCGCATCACTTCCGGCTGGAGGATGTAGCGGCCGGGGATCATCAGGTTGGAGGGCGCACTGCCCCTGGCCGGCTTTTCCACAAGCGCCGTCACCTCCGTCAGCCGCCCGTCGCGCGCGCCCGGCGAGATGATGCCGTATTTGTCCGTTTCGGAATCGGCGACTTCCAGCGCGCCGATCACGTTGCCGCCAACCTTGTGGTACGCATCCACCATCTGCTTCATGAAGCCCGGGCTGCCGACCATCAGTTCGTCGGGCAAGAACACGGCAAACGGTTCATCGCCCACGATCTCGCGCGCGCACCAGACGGCGTGGCCGAGGCCCAGCGGTTCCTGCTGGCGAACATAGACCGGGGATCCCGGCTTCTGGCGGATGCCCTCGATCAGGGCGAGGCTCTTGCCCCGCGCCTTCATGGTCGCCTCCAGTTCGTAGGAGACGTCGAAATGGTCCTCCAGCGCGGATTTGCCGCGGCCGGTGACGAAGATGATCTGTTCGATTCCGGCTTCCAGCGCCTCTTCCACCGCATACTGGATCAGCGGCTTGTCGACGATCGTCAGCATCTCCTTGGGGATGGCTTTCGTCGCCGGCAGGAAACGCGTGCCGAGACCGGCAACGGGGAAAACGGCCTTGCGAATAGGTTTCATGCAATCTCCATTGCTGATCGGTCGGGATTCGCGGGCAGCCAGGAAGGCAGGCTGTCTGCCGCAATTAGCGCCTCGATCGGCTGCCGTGCCCGAACAATCGACCATTCCCGACCATTCACCAGCACCTCGGGAGTCAGAGCACGACTATTGTAGGTGCTGGCCATCGTCGCACCATATGCGCCCGCGGTCATGAAGCAGACGGCATCGCCCGGCTCCACCCGGTCCATGCCGCGATTGCGCGCGAACGTATCGCCGCTTTCGCAGATCGGGCCGACGATGTGGGCGGTGAAACGGTCGCCCCGCGGCACGACGGCGCGGATGTCGTGCCAGGCATCGTACAGGCTGGGGCGCAGCAGATCGTTCATCGCCGCATCGACCACGACGAACGGGTTCGTCACGCCTGGCTTCACCCGGATCACGCTGGTGAGCAGAATGCCGGCATTCCCCACGATCACCCGGCCGGGTTCGAAGATCAGCCGCACCCCCCAGCCCGCCGTCACCTCGCGCACCATGGCGCCATAGGCCGCGGGCAGCGGCGGCGTCGGCAGAGCGGGATCGTAGGGCACGCCGAGCCCGCCACCGAGATCCGCTGTCGCTATATCGTGCCCGCTGGCGCGCAGCGCTCCGATCAGGTCGCCGATCTTGGCGAAAGCGGCGCGGGAAGGCGCCAGATCGGTAAGCTGGCTTCCGATATGTACCGCCACGCCGCGGATGTGCAGCCCGGCCAAGTCGCGCGCGCGGGCATAAGCGGCCACCGCGCCGTCATAGGCGATGCCGAACTTGTCTTCCGACTTGCCGGTCGAGATCTTGGCGTGCGTGCCGGCATCGACGTTGGGGTTCACCCGGAACGCCACCGGCGCCCGTACCCCCATCGATACCGCAACCGCGGATAGCATCTCGGCCTCGGGCTCGGATTCCAGGTTGAACTGTCCGATGCCCTCGCGCAGGGCCAGCGCCATTTCGTCCGCCGTCTTGCCGACGCCCGAAAAGACGATGCGATCGGCAGGCACGCCTGCCGCGCGCGCGCGCAGCAACTCGCCCCCGGAGACGACATCCGCCCCCAGCCCGGCCCGCGCGAGCGTGGCGAGCACGGCAAGGTTCGGATTGGCCTTCACCGCAAACGCGATCAGCGGCTCGCCCGTCCCGGCTTCCGCCACTGCTTCTCGGAAGACTCGGACGTGGCGCTCGATTGTCGCCGTCGAATAGACATAGACGGGTGTGCCGACCGCCTCCGCGATCCGGGACAGCGGCACGTCTTCGGCGTGCATCACGCCGTCACGATAGTCGAAATGGTCCATGTGTTACGTCTCAGCCGGGTGGTGGCAGGTTGAAGCGGTCGTCCGGCCGCTCCTCGGATCGCAGCAGCAGTTCCTCGCTACGGCCCGGGCGTTGCTGGGTCGAGGGGGTGAGCAGCTGATCGACGGTGGGCACCGAGCGTGCCATTGCCGGCTTCGGCGGCAGGGATGCGCCGGCCGGCGGGGTCAGCAGCTCGCGCTTGCCGCAGCCGGCCAGCGCGATCAGCGCGGTGGCAAGGACGAACGCACGCCTCATCCCGCATCGCCAAGGGCGAGGCGGGCATCGGCGACGCGGGCGCGGACCTGATCGGGCGCGGTGCCGCCGTAACTCCGCCGGCTCGCCACCGACGCATCGACCGACAGCGCATCGTACAGCCGCGCGTCGATACGGGCGTCGATCGCCTGCAACGCCTCCAGCGGCAGATCGGAAAGCGCCGCACCGCGCTCCTCTGCCAGCTTCACCACGCGGCCGGTGATGTGATGCGCCTCGCGAAACGGCACGTCGGCCACGCGCACCAGCCAGTCGGCCAAGTCGGTCGCCGTGGAAAATCCGGCCTCGGCGGCGGCGCGCATCCGCTCCGTGCGGAAGCCGATCGTCTCGATCATTCCGGTCATCGCCGCGATCGACAGCGCAAGCAGATCGTGCGCCTCGAACACCGGCGGCTTATCGTCCTGCATGTCCTTGGAATAAGCGAGCGGCAGGCCCTTCATCGTCATGACCAGAGCCGTCATGCAGCCGGCAATCCGCCCCGAATGGCCGCGTACCAGCTCGGCCGCGTCGGGATTGCGCTTCTGCGGCATGATCGACGAGCCGGTGGAATAGGCATCCGGCAGCGTGACGAACGCATAAGGCTGGCTCGCCCAGACGATGATCTCCTCGGCCAGCCGCGACAGGTGCAGCGAACACTGGGTGGCCGCCATCAGGTAATCGAGCGCGAAATCGCGATCGGAAACCGACTCGAGCGAGTTGGCGGTCGGCCGTGCGAAGCCGAGCGCGCCCGCCGTGGCCTGACGATCGATCGGAAAGCCCGTGCCGGCCAGCGCCGCTGCGCCAAGCGGACATTCGTTCAGTCGCGCGCGCGCATCGGCGAAGCGCGATCGATCGCGGCGGATCATCTCGTAATAAGCCAGCAGGTGGTGGCCGAGCGTGACCGGCTGCGCGACCTGGAGGTGGGTGAAGCCCGGCATCACGCTGGCGGCATGTTCTTCGGCGCGCGTCACGAGAGCGCGGCTGAGTGCAGCGAGGCCGGCATCGACGGCATCGATCGCATCGCGCACCCACAGCCGGAAGTCGGTCGCCACCTGATCGTTTCGCGATCGCGCGGTGTGCAGCCGTCCGGCCGCCGGGCCGATCAACTCGGCCAGCCGGCTTTCGGTCGCCATGTGGATATCCTCGAGGGCGAGGTCCTCGGGCACGCCGTTCGCCTCATATTCGGCGGCGACGCGGTCCAGCCCGTCCCTGATCGACGCGGCGTCGGCGGCCGAGACGATCCCGGCGGCCGCCAGCATCTCGACATGCGCGCACGAACCGGCGATATCCTGTCGCCAGAGCCTCTTGTCGAAGGGTATCGACGCGTTGATCTCACGCATCACCGCTGCCGGCCCTTCGGCGAAGCGGCCACCCCACATAAGATTGGAATCATCGTTGCGCGCCGCTATCGCCCTGCTCCTCGTCCTCGCCGTCGCGGGCTGCGATAAGCCCAAGCCCGCACAGCCGCAAGCGGAGGCGGTGAAGGAGCCGACCGGCCGCGTCGACGTCTCGGCGAAGGGCCAGGATGCACCGGCCAAGCCGTTTCTCGGGCCGGACGACGGCCCCGCGACGCTCGCCAAGTTCCGCGGCAAGCCGCTGATGGTGAACCTGTGGGCCACGTGGTGCGCGCCGTGCATCGCCGAGATGCCGACCCTGGACAAGCTGGCCGGGCGGGAAAAGGATCGCTTCCAGCTGATCGTCATCAGCCAGGATCTCGCCGGGCGGCGCGAAGTGACGCCGTTTTTCGAGAAGAACAAGTTCGCCAACCTCGAGCCGTATCTCGACAAGGAGAACGTGCTGATGGAAGCGCTGAAGATCGATACGTTGCCGACGACGATCTTCTACGACGCCGCGGGCAAGGAACAGTGGCGCGTCGTGGGCGCGATGAACTGGGAGGGCGCGGAAGCCGCCAAGCTCATCGACGGGGCCCTCCCCAAGCCGAGCTGATCGCCGTCAGGGTAGCGGCCGGGGGCACGCTACCGGGGCCCGGTCCGCATCTGCGCCGAGACGTCGCAGAAACGCTGCTGCGCCGCGGGCGGGGCAAAGAAGTTGTACACCCGCGTCAGGTGCGAACCGTCGTCGGACTGCCGTCTTGCCGCGTTCGGCCGCGGCCAGGCGCCGCGACGTTCAGCGCCGAACGCATGTGCCCCGCAGCGTGGGGCTTCATCGACGCAGGCATAAGCGGGACGGCGGCCGGCGCCGCCG
>NZ_JAQGLK010000136.1 GCF_028292925.1 Sphingomonas bacterium | reverse complement strand
CGACCCGTGGACGCTGGAGCGCGCCAAGAACGGCGTTTCCGAGTTCCTGGCCGAGTATAAGGGCGATGCGCAGGTCCGGCGCCTCATCGATCTGGCGATGCAGCTGGAAGGGCTGCCGCGGCACAGCTCCACCCATGCCGCGGGTGTCGTGATCGGCGATCGCCGGCTCGATCAGCTGGTGCCGCTCTACCGCGATCCGCGCTCCGATATGCCGGTCACGCAGTTCGACATGAAATATGTCGAGCAGGCCGGGCTGGTGAAGTTCGATTTCCTCGGGCTGAAAACGCTATCGGTGCTGCAGAAGGCGGTACAGATGCTTGGCAGCCGCGGTGTGGAGGTCGATCTCAGCGCGCTCACCTGGGACGATCCGGAGGTCTATGCGCTCCTCCAGCGCGGCGACACGGTGGGCGTGTTCCAGCTGGAATCGGAGGGGATGCGCCGCACGCTGGCGGCGGTGCGGCCGACCTGCTTCGAGGATATCATCGCGCTTGTCTCGCTCTATCGGCCGGGCCCGATGGACAACATCCCGATGTTCGGCGCGCGCAAGAACGGGCGCGAGCCCATCGAATATCCGCACCCCCTGCTCGAGCCGATCCTGAGCGAGACCTACGGGATCTTCGTCTATCAGGAGCAGGTGATGCAGGCAGCCCAGGTGCTCGCCGGCTACACGCTGGGCGGCGCCGACATGCTGCGCCGGGCGATGGGCAAGAAGATCAAGGCCGAGATGGATGCGCAGCGCGCCATCTTCGTCGAGGGCTGCGCCGGCATGAACGGGATCGATGCGGCGAAGGCGAACGAGCTGTTCGACCTGATCGACAAGTTTGCGGGCTACGGCTTCAACAAGAGTCACGCCGCCGCCTACGCGCTCGTCTCCTACCAGACGGCGTGGCTGAAGGCGCACCACAAGCCCGAATTCTTCGCCGCATCGATGTGCTACGACATGGATCAGACGGATAAATTATGCGTCTGGGTCGATGATATGCGCCGGTCCGCGGTGCCGTGCCTGCCGCCGTGCATCAATGCCAGCGCCGCCGATTTCACCGTCGAGCAGGTCGGCGTGCGCTATGCACTCGGGGCGCTCAAGGGTGTGGGCGAAAAGGCGATGGAGCAGCTCGTCGCGGAGCGGACGGCGAAGGGCCGGTTCAAGTCGCTCGACGATTTCGCCGGCCGCATCGATCCCCGCTTGCTCAACCGGCGGCAGCTGGAAAGCCTCGCCGGCGGCGGGGCGTTCGACGCCGTCGCGCCCGATCGCGCGGCCATGTTCGCCGCGGCCGAGACGGTGCTGGCGGAGGCGGCACGTCTGACCGAGGACCGCGAGCGCGGGCAGGGCGGGCTGTTCGGCGGCGGTGACGGGGGCGGCGCGCACGTCCGCCTGCCCGCGGTCGAGCCATGGTCGATCGCCGATCGGATGGGGCAGGAAAAGGAGGCTTTCGGCTTCTACTTTTCGTCGCACCCGACCGAGCGTTATCGCCACCTTGCCGACGCCCACGGCGCGCGCAGCTTCGCGGTGCTCTGCGCGATGCCGGCCCCGGCCGAGCCGCAGCGTTCGCCGGACGGCCGCCGCCAGCCTTCGCCCACCGCCACGATGGCGGCACTGATCGAGGATGCGAAGTGGCGGACGTCGGCGCGGGGCAACCGCTACCTGCTGGCGACCTGCTCCGACGCATCCGGCCAGTTCATGGCGAGTTGCTTCGACGAAGCGGTGTCGCTCGATCTGGAGGGCGCCGCCAAGGCCGGCGGGTGCGGGCTGATGACTGTCGAGCTGGACCGGCGGCCGGGCGAGGAGACGCCGCGCGTCACCGTGCGCAAGATCCAGCCTTTCGAGGGGATGACCGGCGCTACCCGGCTGGTGCTGGAGGTGACTGCCGAGGATCCGCAGACGCTGCCGCTGCTGGCGGCGATGCTGGACGGGGCGCGCGGCGGCCGGGGGGAATTGCGGCTGACCGCGGTGCTGGCGGACGGGCGTTCGGCCGAATTGGCGCTGGGCCGCGATTTCCTGATCGACGCCGAACTCGCCGCGCAGGTGGAACGGCTGCCCGGTATCTCCGGGGTCAAGCTGCGCCCCGCGGATCGCCAGCTCGCGCTGGTTTCGTGATGGCGGCGTGAAAAGGGCCGCCGATCGCTCGGCGGCCCCTTCACTCAACCTGTCGAGGGTTGGGCGATCAGAAGCGGAAGCTGCTGGTTACCGCCACGACGTGCGAGTTGAACTTGTTGCCGGTACGCTGAAAATCCGTGCCGCCCGCATTGACGAGCACGAACGGGTTCGTCGCCGGCGAGCTGCCGCGGGCCGAGCGGACGACATAGTCGTTGGCCTTCAGACTGGTGTACAGATACTGCGCGCCGATCGAGAAGTTCGGCGCAACCTTCTGCTCGATCCCGCCGCCGACGCGGTAGCCCCAGGCATCCTCGTTGCCGTTGTCGCTGAAGGCATTGGCCACGTTGGTGCTGGTGAAGCTGTTTTTCACCTTGCCCCAGGCGCCACCGCCGGTGCCGTAGATCAGCGTCTGGCCGAAGGCGACGCCGGCGCGAGCGCGGATCGCCGCATTGTCCTTCAGGCGGCGGGTCATCGTGTACGAAGCCGGCGTCGTGCTGAACGCGGTCACGCTGTCGCTGATCGTCGCCCGGCCATATTCGCCGACGAGGCCGACGACGAACGATCCGAGCTGCAGGTCATAGCCGCCATGCACCTTCCAATCGACGCCGTCCTTGTCCTGGCGGCAACCCTGGCCCGGCGTCGGCGTCAGCGTCGATCCGCCGCAGAAGCCGGGCGAGAAGGCGTTGGCGCCCGCGGCGGTGCGGACCGTGTCACCGAACGTGCCGTCCAGATTGTTGTCGAAACGGATCGTCTCGCCGCCATCCTTGGGCTGGAAGCCATAGCCGATCTGGCCACCTACGTAGGGGCCGGTCCAGCTGGTCGCGTCCTGCGCGGCGGCACCGGTCGCCGTCGCCGCAGCCACGGTCGAGAGCAGGAGAAGAGATACTGATTTCATGAACAATCCTACGCAACAGTTGCAATGTACGCAGGCGTAAAGCGCCAGCGCGGCGTTGGTTGCGTAACAAAAGGTGACTTGGAGGAAGCCGTAGCACGTAGATGGCCAACCGTGTTTTCAGGGTGACACCCGCCGATCTTGTCCGCCGGCCGTTTTGAATCTCGCCCGCCTGCTCCGGTTGGCCCCGGACAGCCATTTTCCGCCTTTCCGGGCGGCACGTAAGTACTTCGCTTTTCTATAATAATCGCATCTGGCCGCCGCGCTCGGGGGCGCGGAACAGGTCGGTCCGCAGATCCAGCCGCATGCCGGCCAGCCCGTGGCGGCGCAGGGCGATGGCGAAGCGGGTCCGCATCAGATCGGCCCACGGCCCCTGGCCCTGCATCCGCGTGAAGAATTGGGGATCGTTGTCCCGCCCGCCGCGCAGCGACTGGATGATGGCCATCACCTTGCCGGCGCGATCGGGAAAGTGCTCGTCCAGCCAGGCGCGGAACAAGGGTGCCACCTCGAACGGCAATCGCACCGGCAGGAAGAATGCGCCGCGCGCGCCCGCCTCCGCCGCCGCCGCGACAATATGTTCGACCTCGTGATCGGTGATCCCCGGCACGACCGGGGAGATCGATACATAGGCGGGAATGCCGGCATCGCTCAGCGCGCGCACGGCTGCCAGCCGGCGCCTGGGATGCGGCGCGCGCGGCTCCAGAGTGCGCGCAATTTCGGGCGTCAGCGATGTGACAGAGATGCACACCGCCGCCAGCCGATCGGCTGCCATCGGCGCCAATATGTCGATGTCGCGCACCACCCGGTTCGATTTGGTGGTGATCGTCAGCGGATGACGCGTCTCGGCCAGCACCTCCAGGATCGATCGGGTGATCAGGCGATGTTCCTCGATCGGCTGGTATGGATCGGTGTTGGTGCCGAGCGCGATCGATCGCGGGCTGTAGCCGGGGCTGGCGAGTTCGCGGCGAAGCAAGGATGCCGCCTCGGGCTTCGCGAACAGCTTCGTCTCGAAATCGATGCCGGGCGATAGATCGTGGAAGGCGTGGGTCGGCCTGGCGAAGCAGTAGATGCAGCCATGCTCGCAGCCGCGATACGGATTAATCGAGCGGTCGAAGCCGATGTCCGGTGAAAGGTTGCGGGTGATGACCGTCTTCGGCCGTTCGATGGTGACGGTGGTGCGCAAGGGCGCGGGTGCCCCGTCCACCTCGCCCCGTGCATCCAGCCAGTCGCCATCGTCCTGCCGATCGGGCAGGCCGAACCGGCTGCTTGTCCGGTTGAGCGTCGCGCCGCGGGCGGGGGGTGGGGGGCCTCGCATAATCGCGAGCATAAGCCGAAAACGGAACGTATCAAGAACAAACTTGCCGGCGGATCGCGATCCACGCCCCGTTCGTTCAGGTGCGGCGAGCCCGAGGAGACGGACTATGGCCACCGGCGAGCCGGATGATGATGCTGGTTATGAAGGCGATATCAGTGACAAGGCCGGCGATCGGCTGGGTGGCGATGCCGAGCCGAAGGTGGAGGTGGCGCCGATGGATCTGCCATCGCCGCTAATGCCGGAGCCCTGAACAGCCAGGGCACTCAGCGTTCGGTCAGCCGCGGCATCAGTTCGACGAAGTTGCAGGGCATGTGGCGGCTGTCGAGCTGGGTGGCGAGGATGCCGTCCCACCCGTCCTTCACCGCGCCGGTCGATCCGGGCAGCGCGAACAGATAGGTGCCGCGCGCAACCCCGGCGCAAGCGCGCGACTGGACGGTCGAGGTGCCGATCTTGGCATAGCTGAGCCAGCGGAACAGCTCGCCAAAGCCCACTATCTCCTTGTCCCAGACGCGGGCGAAGGCCTCGGGCGTGACGTCCCGGCCGGTCACGCCGGTGCCTCCGGTGGAAATGACGCAATCGATCTGTTCGTCCTCGATCCAGCCGTGCAGCCGCGCGACGATAAGCTCGGCATCGTCGCGCACGATCGCCCGGTCGGCCAGCACATGCCCGGCCCCGGTGAGCCGCGCGACGAGCGTGTCGCCCGAGCGGTCGTCCGCCAGCCCCCTCGTGTCCGATACCGTCAGCACGGCTATCCGCACCGGCAGGAAAGTCCGCGATTCATCGATCGGCATGGTTCACCCTCGTCTGATCGTCGGATCAGTAGGCGCTGGCGGGGCCGCGCAGCGGATCGATTCGCACCGCCGTCTTGCCCGGCAGACCGGGGAAGCGCGGCCACATATATTGTGCCATCGCCCGCAGGCTCTGCGGCGCTTCACCGGCCTGGCGCTGATACATCCAGTAGTTGCGCAGGACGATCGCGACATAGCCGCGGGTTTCGACGAACGGGATCGATTCGATGAACAGCAGCGGATCGCCGCGATCGCGATTCCGCTCGTTCCATTTCACCACCGATCCCGGCCCGGCATTGTAGGCGGCGATCACCTTGGGCAGCAGTCCGCCGGTGCCTATGCCGTCACGCAACTGCTCCAGATATGCCTGCCCATAGGCCATGTTGACCGCCGGCTGGTAGAGCGAGGAGGTATCGACCGTCTCGCCCCGCCGCCGCGCGATCAGCTGGGCGGTGCTGGGCAGCACCTGCATCAGCCCGCGCGCGCCCGCGGCGCTCACCGCATCGGTGCGGAACTGCGACTCCTGCAGCGTGTGCGCATAGACCAGCGCCTTGTCGACCCGCCAACCGCCCTGCGGCGTCCACCCCGGCGAGGGATAGCGCGCGCTGGTCGACAGGCGTGCGCCGGCCGGGCCGTTCTGGGCCAGCCAGATCTGCGCCGAGGGCAGGTTGAGCCGGGCGGCCAGGTGCAGCAGCGCCTCATGGTCGTTCCGGTCGCCGATCTTGGCCTGGTGGCGCAGCAGCGAATCGGCCAAGGCGGTCTCACCGATTTCGACCAGGGCCGCAGCGCGGCGGGCGTTGGTGCGGCGGGCCAGATTCTCCCAGTCGCCCGCGATCAGATCGGGCCGGATCTCCGGCGCGGGCGTGCTCGTGCCGAGCGCGCCGCTGGCCAACAGGCCGTAGAAGGTTTCGCTCAGGCGGCTGGCGGTACGCAACCGCGACTGGACCTTTTCGGGCCGGCCGCACGCCATGTCCGCCCGCGCCGCCCAGAACAGCCCGGCGGCGGTCATCTCGCTGTCGCGGGCCCGCGCGGCGACGGAGGAGAAGGCCTGCGCCGCGGCGGTGCAATCGCGCTGGCGCCACGCGGCCAGCCCGGAGACCCAGTCCGCCTGCACGGCCCATTCGCCCAGATCGGCGCGGGCGCCATCCGCCAGCCGCCGCGCGGCGGTGTCGTCGCCGGTCAGGAAGTAGGACCATGCGACACGCTGGCGCCATTCGGTGCGCGCCTCGCTACTCAGCAGCGGCTCGGCGGCGATGAGCAGCGCCTCCGCATCGCTCGGCCGATCGTCCTTGATCAGCGGCAGGATCTCGGCGCCCAGCGTGGCCGCGGCGGCATCGCTGCCGTTGCTGCGCGCCCGTGAACGGATCGGCGCGCGGGCGAGCCGCACCATCTCGCGGATCCCCGGCATCTCGGGCAGCGTCTCGGCGCCGCGCGTCCTGGCGAGCCGGGCGAGCTGCGGTGCCTCCGGCGAATCCGGCGCGGCGGCGATCAGCGCGACCAGGGCTGCGGCGTCGACCTTGGGCGAATCCTTGGCAAGGTACAGCTCGGCGCGGGCGATGGGGGTGAGCAGACCGTCCGGCATCGCATCCAGCAGGGCCGCCGCACCCACCCAGTCGGCGGCGCGAATCGCCGCGAACACGGCACGGTAGCCCGCCTGGTCGCCGTCGCTCAGCTGCCGCGGTATGCCGGCCGTCGCCTTCGGCGCGCCGAACGCCGCGGGCAGCGTCTCGGTCGCGGCGGCGGCCGGTGCTGTGCACAGGCCCAGAGTGAGCAGCGCCGCGGCTGCTTTCTGCTTCATCTTCAACGGTCCAACCCCCCAAGAAGCAATCGCAGATCCTGCCACGCCTTCGCCTTCGCCCCCTGCTCGCGCAGCAGGTAGCGGGGCGGAAAGGTGGCGACGGCTGCTACGCTGCCGCCCTGATGCTTAAGATCGTGTAGCTTTCCGCGCGCGTCTGCCAACCCGATTCCGAGCAGCGCCCGGCACGGGCCGTCCCCCAGCAGCAGCAGCATGCGCGGCCGGGCGAGCGCCACATGGTGCAGCGCCAGCCGCCCGAGTTCGGCCGCCAGGAGCGGCGGAACCCGGCCACCGGCCAGCCGTGCCGGCGCCACCGTCGCCAAATAGATCGACGCCCGATCCCGCCCGATCGCGCCGAGCATCCGATCGAGCAGGCGGCCGGCATCGCCGGAGATCAGCTGCCCCACCGCGGCGTCTTCCGCCTCAGGCATGTCGGCAAGCACCATCAGCCCCGATGCGGTATTGCCCGCCGGGGGAAGCGCCGCGCCCGGCGCGCCGGGGATCAATGCGGGATCGAGCAGCCGGGCGTGCATCGCGGCGATCGTCGCGGGAAGCGTGTCGGTGGGCGCGGCCGCCCCCGGCGCGGAGTGCGCAGCAGGCTCGGCCGGCGCAGGATCAGCCCGCGCGGCCGGAGCAGCAGCGCGCAGCCAGTCGCGCGGGGATTCGTCGATCATCGTGTCGACGCCCGCCTCCAGCCACCAGCCGAGTGCGCTCATCGCGCCGGCCCGCAGATCCATACCTGTAAAACCCCACCTCTTGAGCGGCCAAGTACGACCCAGGTTGACGCGGTCGTCAATCATTGGGCACGGCGGACATGCCGGATCGTTGTGTAGCCACGGCAGCCGGATCATTTCGAGCGATTGTTTGAAGGAACGAAGCGCATGTCCGCGCGTGAATCGATGCCCTACGATGTCGTGATCGTCGGTGCCGGCCCCGCCGGGCTGGCCGCCGCGATCCGGCTGAAGCAGCTGTCGCCGGACGTCGCGGTGTGCGTTCTGGAAAAGGGATCGGAGGTCGGCGCGCACATCCTGTCCGGCGCCGTGGTCGATCCCGTCGCGCTGGACGAGTTGCTGCCCGACTGGCGCGATCAGGACAGTCCGATGACGGTGCCGGTGACCGAAAACCACCACTGGGTGCTGACGCAGGACGGCAAGTTCGGCCTGCCGCACGCGCTTCTGCCACCGATGATGAGCAACAAGGGCTGCTACACGCTCAGTCTCGGCAATCTGTGCCGCTGGCTGGCAGGGCAGGCCGAGGCGCTCGGCGTCGAGATCTTTCCCGGCTTTGCGGCCGCCGAGATCCTGTTCGACGAGGCGACCGGCGCGGTGCGCGGCGTGGCGACCGGCGACATGGGGGTCGCGCGCGACGGCACCCACAAGCCCGATTACCAGCCGGGGATGGAACTGCACGCCCGCTACACCTTCTTCGCCGAGGGCGTGCGGGGCAGCCTGACCAAGGAAGCCAAGCGGATCTTCGATCTCGAGCGCGATTGCCAGCCGCAGGTATATGTGCTGGGGATCAAGGAATTGTGGGACATTCCGGCCGAGAACCACGTCGCCGGCCGGGTCATCCACACCCAGGGCTGGCCGCTCAACGACGAGGTGGGCGGCGGCTTCATCTACCACCAGGAGAACAATCAGGTCGCGATTGGCCTGGTCGTCGGCCTGGGCTACCAGAACCCCTATCTCTCTCCGTTCGAGGAGTTCCAGCGGTTCAAGCAGCATCCGGCGATCCGGCCGTTGCTGGAGGGCGGCCGCCGGGTCAGCTACGGCGCGCGGGCGATCAACGAGGGCGGGTGGCAGGCGGTGCCGAAGCTCGCCTTCCCCGGCGGGGTGCTGATCGGCTGCTCGGCCGGGTTCGTGAACGTGCCGCGGATCAAGGGCACCCACACCGCGATGAAATCGGGGATGCTGGCGGCCGAGGCGGCGGCGGCCGCGATCGCGGCGGATCGCGCCCGGGACGAACTCTCCGCTTATCCCGATGCGCTCCACGCCAGCTGGATCGCGACCGAGCTGAAGTCGGTCCGCAATGCGGAGCCGGCGATCGCCAAATTCGGGCCGCTGGTCGGCACCGTCTATGCCGGGGCAGACCTGTGGCTGCATTCGTTGGGGGTGAAGCTGCCATGGACGTTCGGCCACCACCGCGATTCCGACGCGCTGTGGCGCAAGGACATGGCTCGCCCGATCGCCTATCCGAAGCCCGACGGAGTGATCAGCTTCGATCGGCTGTCGTCGGTATTCCTTTCGAACACCAACCATGAGGAGGATCAGCCCATCCACCTCACGCTGAAGGATGCGGGCGTCCCGATCGCGGTGAACCTCGCGCTCTACGATGCGCCGGAGCAGCGTTACTGCCCGGCAGGCGTGTACGAAATCGTCGGGCGGGACGAGGGCGATCCGCGGCTGCAGATCAACGCCCAGAACTGCGTCCACTGCAAGAGCTGCGACATCAAGGATCCGACCCAGAACATCAACTGGGTGGTGCCGGAAGGCGGCGGCGGGCCTAATTATCCGAACATGTAAGCCCCGGCCGAGGGTTGCGGGCGCCGGCCGATCCGGCGACAAGGCGCTGCGGGGGCAGACGGAGCAGACGATGCGCGTGAATGCCATGCTTGCCGCAACCGCCCTCGCAGTCGCTCTCGCGGCGGTGCCCGCCGGCGCGGCGGTGCGCGATCCGGGCTATCGTGCGGCGGCGCAATATGTCCGCGCCCGCGCCGCCGATGCCGTGGGGAACCTGGATGTCGCCGCGGCCGGCTATGCCGCCGCGCTCGCCGCGTCGCCCGGCGATGCGCTGCTGGCGCTGCGCACCTACCGGCAGGCGATGCTTGCCGGGGATCAGCCGCTTGCCCGCCGCGCCGCCGCCGTGCTCGATGCGAAGAACGCGTTGCCAGCAGACGCGCGGCTGTTCCTGCTCTGCCAGGCGGTGCTGGCAAAGGACTGGGCGGCAGCGTCGCGCAC
>NZ_JAQGLK010000119.1 GCF_028292925.1 Sphingomonas bacterium | reverse complement strand
GTGGAGCAGCCCGGTAGCTCGTCAGGCTCATAACCTGAAGGTCACAGGTTCAAATCCTGTCCCCGCAACCAACATCAACCCCGTCAGGCAACAGCTTGGCGGGGCTCTCCCGCGTCCAACACACACCGCCACACCGCCCGCCAGGCACTCCACCGCAACGCGAAAGAGGTGCCGCCTGCTACACAGCAGGCGCAACTCCCTGCGCCTCCAGGCGCAGCGGCGGCCCGCTGCCGGCGGAAGGGCTACTGGATTAGAACGGGTTAGCCTCGACGGGCTCAGGCGGGCACCGTCTGCACGGCAGCGGGATGGACTTGGTTATCTTGCGCCGGTCCTGAGCAGCTGCGGCTGGGAGGAACTCATCCCTGGCGCCGTTGGAAGCTCGCACGGACAGGCCGTCGAGCCTCAGGATACGTTTGAGGCGGGCGAGTGGCATCACGGCCCTCTTTCGCTTGTCGCGAGACGGCACCTGGCCGTCGGGGGTGCGATATCTCGGACCAGATAGCGAGCGCCATCATGAATGGAGCGCAGGATGCTCCGGTGCGGACCGGTCGAGCAACGTCGTGGCCGCAAGTTGCGGGCGCCGTACACCGCCTTTCGGGCGCGGTATTTGGTAGAGTCCTGCTCCGGCGGCTGTGGCGTGGTTGCGCGGCGCTCGTCCCCAGGGGCGCAGTTCCGCACTACTGGGCAGGTGCCGATGTCGCGCTCGATGTCGTAGCCGAAGCCGGCGCGCTCGAACGTGCCGTTGGGCGGACTGAGTAGTCAAACGCCGGCATGTGCGGCCGGACCTCGCGCTTGTGGATAAACGGGGCTGGCATCTTGGCCGAGCCGTAACCGGCGTCCGCTGCCCTCGGGCAAATGCGGGGGCGGTCCTGCACCCGCGCGATCGCCCGCTTGCACGCGGTGACCTCGGCTTGCCTGGCAACGGTGCTCGTCTGCACGTCCATGATGACGGCGTGGCCGAGGTCGATCGCAAAGGCATGGAGGGCAGGGCGGCCTTGAGCACAGGTCCGGCGCGATGCCGGTCCGCGGGCCGCCGGGAACTGCGACGCCGCCGGCGCTGTCTGGCCAGGCGCGGCATCGCGATCGCCCACTTGCGGAACGGCCACCTTTCGCGCCGAACACCGTATAACGTCGTTCGTTCATCTGGATCGGGAGGCCTGCTTCGCGCCCGAAACCCGCTGATCCGCTTGCAACTGCCGGTTAGAAGTGCCGCACGTGGAGGGGGATCGCGCTCCAAGAACCAGCTACTTGTCTGGGATCAGCCGCAGCAGGTGACCGCTGTCTGTCAGCAGATAGAGAAATCCGTCCGGCCCGGTCGCGATGTCGCGGAACCGCTGCAGATCGTGCAGCACCGTCTCGACCAGCGTCACGCGGTTGCCGTCGACCGTCACGCGGAACAGGTCGCGTTGCTTCAGGCTGCCGACGAAGAAGCTGCCCCGCCAGCGCGGAAAGGCGCTGCCGTCATAATATTCGATGTCGCCAAGGGCCGGGGAGGGTGCCCAATTCACCACCGGCTGCTGCAGGCCGGGGCGTTCGGTGTAAGAGATCACCGGACGCGCCTGGTAAGGGTGGCCCCAGGTGATCAGGGGCCAGCCATAATTGCCGCCTTTGACGATGTGGTTCACCTCGTCCCCGCCGCGCGGCCCGTCCTCGGACTGCCAGAGCTCACCTGCGCCGTCGAACGTCAGGCCCATCGACTCACGATGGCCGTAGGAGAAGATGTACGGATAGGCGCCGGGCGCGTGGACGAAGGGATTGTCGGGCGGGACGCTGCCGTCATCGTTCATGCGCAGGATCTTGCCCATCGGGTTGGTCAGGTCCTGCGACGGCCAGTCGAGGCCGGTTCCGACATATCCGGCCGCCGTGTCCGCCACCGGATGGTCGGTGCGATCGTACGGCGTGCCGACATACAGGTGGCCGCTGGCGTCGAACTTCATGCGCAGGGAGTTCGTCTTCTGCGCGGGCACGGAGAATATGTCCTCGCTGTCGACCCAGCGGCCGGCCTTCAACCGGCCACGGGTGATCGTAGCCAGGATCGGCGCACCTGGAACCACGCCGCGCGCGGCCTTGCTGTGGAGAAGGTAGATCCAGCCGTTGGTCCGGTAGTCGGGATGCACGACAAGGCCCGTAAGCGGCCGCTTCTGTGGCTGCGGCATGTCCGTAATGTCGCCGGTCGGCGCCCCGGAGACCGGATCGGGAAGGAGCCGCCCGTTCTCCACCACGCGCAAGGCGCCGGCAGTCTCGGTGATAAGGATGCGCCCGTCGGGCAGGAAGCCCATCGCGTAGGGTGTGCCGACCCTGGCAACGACCTCCAGGTGATAATCGTGGAGCGACGTGTGGATCACGCCCGCCGGCAGGCGGATGCCGGTAGTGCGCGGGGGCAGGTCAAGATCGCCGGGCAGCCTTGGCGGCGCCTCCGCCACCTTGATCCTCAGATAGTCCACCAGACCTGCAATCTCGGCCTCGGGCAAGGTCTTGCCGAACGCAGGCATGTTGGGCGGAAAGCCGTGGCGGATGCTGCGCGCGATCGACTGGAGGTCGCCGCCATAGACGTAGGGGCCGTCCAGGGGCGGGCCTGCCCCCCCACGCGCATCGGCACCGTGACACTCCGCACAATGCTCGTCGAAGGTCGCGGCGCCCTGCGCGGCAGCCTGTGATGCTGCCGGCGCAGGGGCCACGCTCCTGGTGGCGACAAGGCAAGCTATTACCAGAAGCTGGAGGCGCCGGCGCATGGCTCTCCCTTGCCTACCGGCAGATGGGTACGACGTGAATCATCTGCCGCTCCTCTTCACTTCATCAGCCATCTGACGACGCTGAAGTCCGCTGCCGCCTTCTCCTTCGGCAGTTCGACATGGCCGTAGTGCGTCATCGGCGGGTCCCAAACGATCAGGCGGATCTGGGCGTCGGGATTCGCCTTCCTGTACTGGGTCGCGAAGTAAACCTCGGTAGCCGTCATGGGATCCTCGGGAACCCAGTGGTTCCTGTCCATGTGGCCGACGGTCCAGACCATCTTCTTGTACCCATCGAGCCTCGTGTAGATCGTCGAGTAGAGATCCTTGGCGACGTCCTCGTAGTTGATCTTCCACGGATTGCCGCTCTTCTGGATCAGTCTCTGGATTTCAGACTCGACCCACCCTTTCATGACGACGTTGTCGCCGCTATGTTCCAGGTCCTGGATCTGCTGCTTGAACTGCGGGCGTCGGCGGGCTTCGGCCGCCAGCCACACGTCGGCGATGTTGGCGAGCGACATGCCGGGTTCATAGAGCGGGTTCAGGAACCAGCTGTATCCGCGACTATAGGCCTTGGTGTCGCGCCGGGTCAGGACTTCGAGGCCCGGCCGCTCCTTGGCGCCTGCGACGGCTTCCGTGAGCGTCGTCGTGCCCGAGGCGGCCTTCTTTGCGTTCGCATAGGGACGAAGCGGATCGAGCCGTGCCGCGCCGCCGCTGCCCCAGCCGAAGAACCGTCCCTTCAGGCGGGGAGCCAGTTCGGGATCCTCGTACGCCATCATCGCCAGTTCGCCGGATGTCGAGTGGCCGATCAGCAGGATGTCGCCCTGCGTGTGCTTGGTGACGATGCTTTTGAGCCCTTGCATCACCACCCGATTGTTGAGGAGCGCATTGCGGAGCTCACTCTCCGGCATCGGCAGGTCGCGATCCAGCAGGTATTGGGGCTGCCGCTTCAGGCTCTGAATCGGTTCATCCCAGCCGCCATATTTGAAATTGCCGGGGATCGTCACGATCATGACGTTCATCTTCTGGGCCAGGAACTGCGCCCAGCCCGGACGATTCTTCAGATCGACGTAGAATTCGTAGAAGTTGGCAGCGCCACCGTTCATGATGATGAACCATGGGTACTTCTTGGCTTCGGGATTCGAACTCGTGAGCTTCAGGCCCGTAATGTCCCAATCCATGTTGTACCGCTTGTAGCGGTCGACGATCCACTCGGCCTTGTAGCCCAGCTTGTCCGCCGCCACCTTGTGCAGGTCGCGCGGATCGAAGGCGCCGCCCGGCGCGGCTTTCGCCAGATCGGTCACCGTCTTGCCGCCATCGGGCAGTTCGAAGCCCTCACCTAGCGCCCGGAAGTCAGCTTCGGGCAGCGTCACATAGACGGCTTTCTCATCACCGAGCAGGTTCCAGATCTTCTGCTCGACGGCCTTGTTGGTCGCGTCCGGCGCGGCGGCCTCGGCATCGTGAACGGCCGTCGTCATCAGCAGCGCACCCGCGGCAACACTGATTCCAAGGTTCATGATAGGATTTCGAAGAAGTCTCATGGAAGTCCCCCAATGATGTACATGAATCCGCAAGTGTAACGCTACGGGTAATCGATGATGAAGCCGACGCCTTCCGCGGCCCCACCGCCCGGCTTCGGCGTGGTTACCGTGACGAGGTAGTTGCCGGGATGCGATGTCTCGCCGGCGGTCAGGTGCGCCGAGAGTTCGCCGTCGCCTCCGAACCTTGTCTCGACGATCCTGCCATCGAACATGACGACCGAGTTCGGCGCGAAATGCCGGCCCGACAGCTTGACCCACAGGTCGCTTCCCAGCGGGGCGATGGTGGGCGCGATTTCCTGGACGAGCGGTGGGCGATTATAGAGGTGCTTGCTGACCGGGCCGAACTGGCGGAACGGCACAGTCGCTTCATAGCCGGCATTGTAGCCAAGCGTCTGCACGACGCCGCCCTTGATGACCTGATCGACGGCCTGAGTGTTGCGTATGTCCTTGAGAGGATTGGCTGAAAGGATCAGCAGATCGCCCAGCTTCCCGGCTTCCACCGTGCCGATCGACTTTTCCTGGTGGGTCCACTCGGCGGCCCATTTCGTCGAAGACAGGATCGCGTTCATCGGTGAAATGCCGGCGTCCACCAGAAGCTGCATTTCGTGGTGCAGTGAAAGTCCGGGGGTATTCGCAGACGCTGTGTCGGTGCCGGAGTAGATCTTGCCGCCGGCCGCCACGAACTTGCGCAGGAACTGCTGCACGTTCCTGTAGCCCTTGAGGAAGCGCGCGCGATCGTCCGGGGTTCTCGCATCCGCCCAATGGTACTGCCACAAGGTCAGCGCCTTCTCATCCTCCGGCACGTAGGCCAGGCCTGGCTTGGCCAGCAGCTTCGTGTCGTCCAGTTCGAACTGCGCCGCGCGATCGACGACGCCCTTCCATTCGAAATCCAGCGTCGGGTTGATGTACGTGTTGTTCCTGACGAGGACCCGAATGATCTCGTCGAAGGACGATGGATCCATCCACTGGTACAGCAGGCTGTTCTTCCATCCGGCTGAAAGACACGTCGTCTGCAGCAGGAGAACCGGGGCGAGCCCGCGCGGACACTCGTAGCGGGCGGAGGGCGACTGCCTGCCTTCCGGGTTGCGGATGGCCGCCAGCGCGATCCCGGTCATATGCTCGATGCCGTCGATGCCCCAGTCGGATGCTTCGACGACGTTGTACGTGTGCGACATGACCGCAAGGCCGTCCGCATGCGCGGCGGCGGCCACCGCTTTGACGTAGTCGCCCTTCCAGGCTTCGTTCAGCGTGACGAAGATCGGTTTTCCGGCTCCGCTCCTGGCGGCCGCGATGGCGGCTGCGGCATCTGATGGCTCGTTCACGGCGTTCGGGCCGGGCCTGCCTTCGCCGCCGGCCGGATTGATCCCTTCCACCCGGGACTTCGGGCCGC
Organism: Sphingomonas bacterium; assembly: GCF_028292925.1. Lineage (GTDB taxonomy): Bacteria > Pseudomonadota > Alphaproteobacteria > Sphingomonadales > Sphingomonadaceae > JAQGLK01. The sequence continues at coordinate 6,781 of NZ_JAQGLK010000119.1, read as the reverse complement.
CGGAAAGTCCGGCGGACAGGAACGTCCGCGGCCCGACCACCTCGCCGCTGTCGATCCCCTTGCGCATGGCGATCCCGGAATCGCCGCCGCCCATGGAGTAGATCGAGGTTACGCCGTGGTTGATGAACAGCTCGCCTTCCCACCAGGCGTAATGGACGTGGGAGTCGATCAGTCCCGGTACGATAAACTTGCCCTTGGCATCGATCGTCCGGGTTCCTGCCGGGAGCGCGGGCGCTTTGCCGTTGCCGGACCAGACCTGAACGATCGTGCCGTCGCTGATCAGAATGTTGGCATTGGCAACCGGAGCGCGCCCGGTGCCATCGATCAGAGTTCCGCCGCGAACGACAAGGCTTTCGGCATGTGCCTGTACAGACGCCGCTGCAAGAAAGACGAAGGAAGATAAACAGCTGATGACGTGATGACGCGTCCGCATATCGTGCCTCCTGGCATGTATCGAGAACTTCGGCGATGCGTGGTCAGACTTGTCCGACGACAAGCCGTCCACCTTTCTACATCTTGAAGCGAAAGCCGACGCGGTACACCGCACCTATCAGGTCATACAGGTTGGCGCGCTGCTGCGAGGAAACCCCGGGAACGCTGGCGTTGAACAGGTTCCTGGCCGACAGGAACAGGTCACCCGACGTGTTTCCCGGAAGATCGAGCCTGTAGGATATATTAGCGTCGAAGTAGGTTCGCCCCGCAACGTAATTGTCGTTGATCGTCTGATAGGCGGCGGTGGAGGCCGGGCATCCCGAAGTGCAGACGATGTAGTTGTTGTTGATCGTGCCGTGCGGGAACCCACGCGCGGTCATCGAGACGGTGACCGGATCCAACTGGTACGTAGCCGTCACGTTGAACTTGTAGTCGGGAACGGCATCCATGATGTTCTGGCCGACCGTATCGATCGGCACGCTGAACGGATTGTCCTGCAACGCCTCCAGATAGAAGGTCATGTTGCCGTGCAGGGTGAGCTCTCCGTCCGCGCCGGGGATGACGTCGCCCAGCGACTTGCGATACGTCGCTTCCACATCGATGCCGCGGGTCTTCGATCGGGACAGGTTGATCGGGAAGGCGGCGATCGCCGAAATCTGCCCGTCGCCGCCGCGCACGATGTTCGAGCACAAGGCCGGGACGATGCTGTAGAAGCAGGCGTCGATCACCTGTTGCGCGGTGAGCGGCTGGATGGCCTCCCTGATATCGACTTCCCAATAGTCCACGGAGGCGGAGAAGCCGCGGAAGAAACTGGGCTGGAAGACCACGCCCACGCCCGTCGTGTCGGCCTTTTCCGGCGTCAGATCGGGATTACCGGATATCAGATAGCGTGCGCCGGTCGGCGCCGACACGTTCAGGAAGCGATCGATCCCCACCCCACCCGCGGAGTTGGGCAGCGCGAACAGATCCTGGATGTTGGGCGCGCGGATATCGCGCGATCGTGTCGCGCGGAACCGGATGTCGTCGATCGGTGAGTAGGTCATGCCGACCTTGTAGGTCGTCACGAAGCCCGACAGCTGGTAGTCCGTGAACCGCGCCGCCAGGCTCAGCTCCAGATCCCGCGCCCAGCTCTGATCCTTGGCCAGCGGGATGACGACCTCGACGGCGCCTTCCGTCACCGATTGCTTGCCGAAGAGGGATGCGTAGTTGGCGCCGGAACGTGAGTTCGCGGTGGAGAATTCGTCGGCGACGAGGTTGATCTCGTCCTTGCGATGTTCCGCGCTCACGGCGACGGAGATCGGGCCCGCCCAGAGACTGAACGGCTCGCCACTGATCGAGGCGGCGAAGGTCTGCTGCTCGATATCGCCTAGCTGCCGGTTGCCGCCGCCCACCAGCCAGTAGAACGGCGTACCCGGCTCGTAGGCGCTGCTGTTCACGCCGACGCCCATGAAGTTCCAGGGCAGGCAGCCATTGCCCGGCGCCGTGAGCGTCGAACGGCAGGCGACTGTGCCGAGCACGAGGCCGGACGCTCCGACATTGGCAGGCGTCACGACGACGGCGTCGATCGCCTGCTGGACGCGCGGAACGATAACCGTGGCGCCACGCTGCGACACGTGCGTTCCGCCATAGGCGTAGAACGCATTCCACTTCCAATCGGCATCGAACACGGCGAAATCGCCTTCGAAGCCCGCGGTTACGCGGTTGGCGGTGCGCGTGCTGAGATTGGGATCCTTGGGCATGTCCTCGTTCCAGCTGCCCATGGGAACGGACGTCACGCCGGCAGACGCCATCGCGGCGCGGGTGACGGCGGGGAGGAACGCATTGTCGTTCCGGATGATGTACGTCGTCGCGTTGCCACCCAGGTTCTGCGGCGATCCGGAGGTGTCGACAGCCACCCGCGAATAGGCCCACTGGGCGTATGCGTTTATGTTGTCCGTCAGGTCGTAGCTGATCCGCGAGAACAGGTTGGTGCTCTTGATGCCGGGATCGAGGGGCGGGAAGCGGCTCGTATTGGCCAGTTGCCAGTCGCCGCCGATCATCTGCGTCGCCGAGAGGATCGGGCCATATTTGAAGCTGTACGGCACGCCGCCGACGCCGAACGCGGTGCCCCGCAGCGGGCCGGATACGATGATGCCGCCGGCGGTGGCGTTGCTGGGCGAGGAATTCGGCCCGACCAGAAGCTGCGGCTGGCCGTTCGTTGCCGTGTAGGCCGGGTTGGTGATCTGCCCGTATCCACGGCGGTTCCACTTCCGCCCGCCATCGCCCTCGATGCCATCGTTGACCAGGCGTTCGCCCGAGAGCAGCACATGGCCGCGGTCGCCGGCGAAGCCGAAACCGGCCGACAGGCTGAGCTTGTAGTTGCCGTCGTCACCGTAATTGGTCACGCCGCCGGAGACTTCGCCCTTCACGCCGGTGAACTGGCGATCGAGCACGAAGTTCACGACGCCGGCGACCGCGTCCGAACCGTACACCGCCGAAGCCCCGCCGGTGACGATGTCGATACGCGACACCAGCTGCGACGGTATTCCCCCGGTATCGACATAGTTTTGCGGCGAGGACGGGGACATGCGCACGCCATCGAGAAGGACGAGGACGCGGTTGCTGCCCAGGCCACGCAGGTTGATGGCCTGAACACCGGCCAGGCCCTCGCCGCGCCGGCCCGCATTGGTGGTGGCCGTCTGTGAACCGGCCAGCGCCGGGATCGTGATCAGCGTATCGAGCAGGCTGCTGCTGGCGGCCCTGCTCAGCTGTTCGCCGCCGAACACGGTCGTCGGCGTTGGCGCTGCGTAGCCCTCGCGGATGATGCGCGAGCCCGTGACGACAAGCTCGCCGGCATCCTTGGCGGCAGGCGCTGCGTCCTGGGCGTATCCGGCTGTGTGGTGAAGCCCGGCGAGGGCGCATCCGGACGCCAGCAAGCACCTGAAACCTTTGCGTGTGAACGCAGCACGACGAAAACGCGCATTATCTTTCATTGGGTCCCCCGACTTTGATGTCTTCGGCTGCGCCACCCTCAGCCGTCACAATCGATGTTCTTAGTCTATTGTGCGGCGCGGCACGTTTCGGGGAGATGGGTTTTTCGATTCACTGATATCGGATCTGTATCAGTAGGCACTTTCTTCCGTGCGGAACGGCGCGCTTCGGCCTTCTTTGGCTGGAAGGCGCCCATAGACGATTGACTCTATTGATTCTTTCATGGACAAAGCCGACGAACGTAAATGCAAATGTCTTCGGCGGCGTGTAGCTCTTCAGTCGAAGACGGCAGGGCCGTTCGAACGTTGCGCACCGCACCATTCATGGCTGAGGCAAGTTCCGCGACAGGTGCTTACCTGAGCCTGCACGTTCGCCGAAAGAGGCGCAGCGGGAGGTCGTCCTGAGCCAGTTATTCTCATTGGAAGTGAACGGCGCGACCAGCTCGGTCGAGGCCGCACCGGAGATGCCGCTCCTCTATGTCTTGCGCGATGATCTGGGCTTCAGCACGCCTCGGTTCGGATGCGGCCTGGGCCAATGCGGGGCGTGCACGGTCCATATCCGCGGTGAGCCGGTTCGCTCCTGCGTCTTGCCCGTTTCCGCCGTGGACGGGCCGATCACCACGCTGGCGGGCCTCGGCACGGCGGATCGTCCGCATCCTTTGCAGGAGGCGTGGATCGAGGAGCAGGTTCCTCAGTGCGGCTACTGCCTGAGCGGCTGGGTGATGACCGCGGCCGCGCTCCTGCGTGAGATCAGGGACCCGACCGACGATCAGATCCGTGACGCGCTCTCGGGCGTGAAGTGCCGGTGCGGCACCCACCTTGCGATCATGCGTGCCGTCCGGCGCGCGGCCAGGAAGATGGGCCAGGCGGCATGAGCGGGATCAGCGCTTCTCCGCTCTCCCGGCGCGCGCTGCTGCGGACGGCGGGTGCCCTCGTCGTGTCCGTCAGCATGCCCACGGGCGCTTTCGCCGTTGCGGCTCCGCGGAAGCCCGCGCTGCTTCCGACGGAACTCGACTCATGGATCGCGGTTGGCGCCGACGGGCGGGTCACCGCCTATTTCGGCAAGATGGACATGGGGCAGGGCGTGGACGTCGCCATGGCGCAGTTCGTGGCCGAGGAGCTCGATATATCCGTCTCCCGCGTCGACGTCGTCTACGGGGATACGGCCCTGACCTGCGATCAGGGCGGCGCCAGCGGCAGCACCGGCGTCCAGCGCGGCGGCCCCGCGCTGCGCGCCGCGGCAGCCGAGGCGCGTCAGCAACTGGTCACACGGGCCGCCGGCCGGCTCGGTGTTGCACCGGAAGCGTTGCAGGTGAAGGATGGAACAGTCTTCGTCGCGGCAAGTCCGGGCAAGAGCGTCACCTATGCGGAACTCGTCGGCGGCACCTATTTCGAATCCGGGATCGAGTGGAACAAGGCCTACGGCAACAGCCTGAACATCGGCGGCAAGGCGCCGTTGAAACCGCGCGACACGTATGAAGTCGTCGGCCGGTCGGTGCCGCGCAGCGACGTGCCCGGCAAGGTCATGGGCACCCTCGACTTCGTTACCGACGTGAAGCTTCCCGGCATGCTGCACGGGCGCATGGTTCGCCCGGCCGTCGCCGGTGCGTCCGTGGTCGCGATCGACGATCGGGAACTGGCACAGCTCGGTGCGCGGGTCGTCCGCCGCAAGGACTTGGTGGGCGTCGTCGCGGATACGGAGTGGGGCGCCGTTCGTGCGGCGGAGGCGCTGAAGGTTACCTGGTCGAAGGTCGGAGGAGCGTTTCCGGATCAGGACGCACTGTACGATCATATCCGTGCCGCAACGCCGATCAAGACGGTGGATGAAGTGAAGGTAGGCGATGTCGCCGCCGTTTGGCCCACGGCCGCGCGCATCGTCGAAGCGGAGTATGAATGGCCGTTCCAGTCGCATGCGTGCATGGCCCCGGCTTGCTCGGTGGTGGACGTTCGTCCCGACGGCATTCGGGCCTTCACCGCCTCGCAGAAGCCGCACGCCGTGCGCGACTGCCTGGCCGGATATTTCGGCCGGCCGCTCGATAGCGTGCATGTCACCGGCATGCCGGGGCCGGGCGCCTATGGCCGCAACGACGCCGGGGATGCGGCTATCGACGCGGCCATATTGTCGGCCGCGACGGGGCGGCCGGTGCGCGTGCAGGGGATGCGGGCCGAGGGGCATGGCTGGGATCCGAAGGGCCCCGCCTCGATCCACCGCATGCGCGCGGGGCTCGACACGGATGGCCGGATCGTCGCCTACGAGGTCGTCAGCAAGGGATTTTCGCGGGCGGACATCTCGCCACGGGAGGGCGACATGACGGCGACGCTTGCCGGCCAGTTCATGGGCCTGGGGACGAAGCCCGAGCAGACGTTCGGCGTACCCGCGGAATCCTATGGCTTTCCGAACAAGCGGCTCGGCTGGGAAACCATTCCCGCTCTGCTCGACGTCGCCTCCCCGTTGCGAACGACCCACCTGCGCGATCCCGTCGGCCCGCAAATCCACTTCGCAAGTGAATCGTTCATCGACGAACTCGCCGCGGCATCCGGCGAAGATCCCATCGCCTTTCGCTTGCGATACCTGAAGGCGCCGCGCGACATTGCGGTGTTGCAGGCCGTCGCCGATCGCATGCGCTGGAAGCCCGGCAAGCCGGGCACCCGCCGGAGGGTCGAGGGAGACATCCTGATCGGGCAGGGCGTGGCCTATGCGCACCGCGGAGAAACCGTCGTCGCAATGGGGGCGGAGGTGGAGGTCAACAGGGTTACGGGCCGGATCTGGGCCCGGCGCTTCGTCGTCGCACACGATTGCGGCATGGTGATCAATCCGGACGGCCTGAAACTGGTGATCGAGGGGAACGTGGTGCAGGGGGTCAGCCGCGCCTGCCTGGAGGAGGTGAAGTTCGATCGGGACAACGTCACGAGCACGGACTGGGAGACGTACCCTATCCTCGACATCAAGGATGCGCCCGAGACGGTCGACGTGATCCTCCTGAGCGACACCGCCATCGAACCGTCCGGAGCGGGAGAGGCGTCGACGCGGATCGTGGCGGCTGCAATCGCCAACGCGGTGTTCGACGCAACGGGGGTGCGCATGCGTCGCGCGCCGATGACCGCGGCCCGCCTGCTCGCGATGCTGCCCGAGGCCTCGCATCCCGCGGGCAATCGACGCGCCTGAACCGACGCCTGGAGCCTGCCCGCTCAGGAACCTCACCTCAGGAGCCTCAGCGATTTGCTGCGCTGCACAAGCCGCGACGGCAAGTCTTCGTTAGCTGTTGACTGGTGTAAGGTTGCACCGCAACATGGCGTCATGACAGTTCAAAGGGCGGCGATATTCCGTAGGATCGGCGCTACGATGCGGCCGGCCGGGGCATTCACGCTCATGCGTCTGC
>NZ_JAQGLK010000094.1 GCF_028292925.1 Sphingomonas bacterium | reverse complement strand
TGACCGAACGCAGCTTCGCCGATCATGTCGCGGCGTTCCGCGGCGTGCTGGCGGCGAACACCGCGGGAATCATGCCGACCTACGTCATCCCCAACGGGGTGACGATCGATGGCAAGCCGGTCGAGGCCGTCGGTGCCGGGTTCAACGCGCAGATGCTTCGCGGGCTGCTGCGCGGCAGGATGGGGTATAAGGGCCTGATCGTCTCCGATTGGGCGATCACCAGCGATTGTACGGGCTCGTGCGCAGCGCCGACGGCCGCCGCGCCGCAGGTGCGGCCGGCGATCGGCATGCCGTGGGGCGTGGAGGCGCTCTCCCCCACGGATCGTTTCGCCAAGGGCGTGGATGCCGGCATCGATCAGTTCGGCGGCGTCGACGATCCGGCTCCGCTGATCGAGGCTGTCCGAAGCGGCAGGATATCGGTGGGCCGGATCGACCAGTCGGCGCGGCGCGTGCTCCGCCAGAAGTTCGTACAGGGGCTGTTCGACGATCCGTTCGTCGATCCGGTGCGCGCCGGCCGGATCGCTGGCGACAAGGCAGCGCAGGCCAGGGCGGATGCCGCGCAGCGCGCCGCGCAGGTGCTGCTGGAGAACCGGGGCGGCATCCTGCCCCTGAGGCCGGCCGGTCGGAAGGTGTGGCTGTACGGTATCGATGCCGGCGCGGCGCGTGCCGCCGGCTTCTCCGTGGTCGATTCGCTCGGGCAGGCCGAGATCGCGATCGTCCGGGCGGTCACCCCGTCGGAGAAGCTGCATCCCCACCACTTCTTCGGCAGCCGCCAGAATGAGGGGCGGCTGGATTTCCGGGATGGCGATCCGAATTATGAGGCGATCAAGGCCGCGGCCGCCGCGGTGCCGACGATCGTATCGGTGAACATGGATCGCCCGGCGATCCTCACCAACGTGCGCGACAAGGCGGCCGCGCTGATCGTCACCTTCGGCGCCAGCGATGCCGCGCTGCTGGATGTGTTGACCGGCAAGGCCGTGCCCCGCGGCCGGCTGCCGTTCGAGCTGCCGTCTTCGATGGCGGCGGTCCAGGCGCAGGATCCGGCGGTGCCGGACGACAGCGCCGCGCCGCTCTACGCGCGCGGTGCCGGCATCCCGATGGGGGCGCCGCGGTGATGCCCATGGCCCCAGGGTTGGCGGCAGCGGAACGGCCGGTATAAAGGAAGAGGATGGACTTCGATCAGCTTCTCGTCCGATTTTTCGGCACCGACGATCTTTCAACGCTGACGCCCGAGCAGGTCGTCGCCGGGCTCGATCGGCTGCGTCTGCAGTTCGGCATGGAGCGCGATGCCGAGCGCCGCTTCACCCTGTGGTGCCTGATGTACATGGTCGGCGCCGCGCCGGAGCCCGAGGACGCCTTTCAGGACGAGGATGACCGCGAGTCGGCGCGCGAGTTCATGGACATGGCCGACAGCGAGATGGACGACGACGAGGACGATTAGGCTGCCACGCCGCCGCGGGCCGCCGCCGGCCGCCGCACGCCTCAGTCCTGGCTTGCGGTGATCGGGGGCGGGACGGAGGGCGTATCCGCGCTTGCCAGCACCTCGTGCTTGTCCTCCCCGAGATAGAGGCGGCGAACCAGGACCAGCACGACGATCGTCAGCGGGGTTGCCAGCAGCACACCCGCCACGCCGAACAGGATGCCCGCCGCGATGATCCCGAAGATGGTGACCGCAGGCGGCAGATCGACCATCCTGTTCTGGAGGAGCGGCATCACCAGATTGCCCTGCAACTGCTGCACGGCAACGAGCACGGCGATCGTCCACAGCCCGGTACTGGTCCCCTGTCCGAAGCCCAGCACCACCGCCGGTAGCCCGGCCAGGAGGATGCCGGCATAGGGCACGAATTCGGCCAGCCCGGCGACGAGCCCGATCGCCCAGGCCGCGGGGACGCCGACCAGCCACAGCCCCAGCCCGGTTCCGATCCCGACGAAGAGCATGCCCAGCGCCTGACCCTTCAGCCAGTTGCGCAGCGATACGGCGATCGCGTCCAGCGTCTCGGCGGCGCGGCCGCGTGCCGGGGCGGGGATCATCCGCAGCAGCCCGCCCGAATAGAGCGTCGGCTGGGCGGCAAGGTAGAGACCACCGACCAGCACGATCGCCAGCCCCGACAATGCCCCGCCGACCGCCGCGAGCGTGGTCGTGGCAGCGTTGACGATCGCCTGGCCGCTTGGCGCCAGCGCCTGCGCCCGCACCAGGACGGCCGCGCCGATCGCGGACGTACCCATCCGTTCCTGCACACCTGCCCAGGCCGCCGGCAGGCGCGATGCCAGCTCGGCGAACTCGCCTTGGATCGTCGTCCCGAAAAACGTGACCGCACCGACGAGCAGCGCGAGGATGCCGAATACCGTCAGCCCCAACGCCGCCGCGAAAGGCAGTCCGGTACGGTGCCGGAGCGCATTGGTGATCGTCAGCAGGATGAGAGAGACCAACGCGCAGGCGAACAGCAGCAGCAGGAGATCGACGAGCTGCCAGAGCACATAGGCCGCCGCCGTCGTCGCGAGGACGATGACGGTGGCGCGAAAGATGCGCCGTTCCAGGCTGTCCCGCACGGCGGGTTGCGCCATGTCCAGCGCCTGAAGCGCCTCCGACTGCTCGGCGAAGTTCGGCATCGGCTGGGTTGCTCCACTGCGGTTCGCCGGAGCCATGCAGTCGAAGCGCGCCGCCGTCCACCTGTGTCATGCGCTCTCCACGCCGATACCGCCGTTTCGGGGGGGCGGCGTGACATCCCACATGGCGGCCTCGCACCCGGCCGGTACTATGCTAAAGGCGGCGTTTCCTTCCTTTCTACACAAGCCCAGAAGATGCACACCCAGAGCCTTACAGGTCGCGAGATCGCAGACCATGACTGGTCCGGCACGTCGCTGGGGCCCTTTGCCGGCTGGCCGCAATCGCTGCGCACGACGCTGGCGCTGATGCTCGCGTGCCCGCGCCCGATGTTTCTGGCGTGGGGGCCGGATCTGCTGTGCTTCTACAACGACGCCTATCGCCCGATCCTCGGTTACCGGATCGAAAACTCGCTCGGGCGACCGTTCCGGGAGGTGTGGGGCAACATCTGGGACGACATCGCACCGCTGGTGAGCGCAACGCTTGCCGGCGAGAGCCGCACGATGACGGACATGCGGCTCGATCTGCGCCGTACCGGCATGCCGGAGGAGAGCTGGTGGACGTTCGCCTATTCGCCGGTGTTCGATGATGACGGGGCGATCTCCGGGTTGTTCTGCATCACGGCCGAGACCACCGGCCGCGTCGTCGCCGAACGCAAGAGCAAGGCCGCGGACGAGCGGCTGCAACTGGCGCTTTCCGCCGGCAACAGCATCGGCGTGTGGGACTGGGACGTCGCGGCCGACCGGGTAACCGCCGACACCCGGTTCGCGACCCTGTACGGCATCGACCCGGATCGCGCGGCCGAAGGCGTCCCGGTTGCCGAATTCTTCGGCGGCATCCACCCCGACGATATCGACCGCGTGCAGGGCGAAGTTGACGCCGCGCGCGCCAGTTGCGGCCGCTTCGTCTCCGAATATCGCCTGCTCCACGGCGACGGCACGGTCCACTGGGTCTCGGCACAGGGCCGCTGCGTTGCCGACGATCAGGGGCGTTGCGTTCGCTTCCCCGGTGTCAGCTACGACATCACCGATCGGATGAAGGCCGATCTGGCGCTGCGTGCCGCCAAGGCAGAGCGCGACTTCGTGGTCGAGCTGACCGCGCGTCAGCGCGTCGCGAACGATCCCGAGACGATCATCCGCCTGTCGGCGGAGGCGCTTGGCCGGCGCCTGGGCGCACACCGCGTCGGTTTTTATCGCCTGCTCGGCGCGACGCAGATGCGCCACGGCGAGAACTGGACCGACGGGACGCTGCCCACCCTGGCGGGGGTGCAGCCTGTCGGTGCGTTCGGTGAACGCGCCGAGCGGCAGCGTCGCCGCGGCAAGACCCTGGTCTTCAGCGACAGCCGGCACGATCATGGCGGCGATCTGCTGCCCTATGCCGAGAGCGGGGTGCTGGCCGGGCTCTGCGTGCCACTGATGAATGAAGGACGCTGGGAGGCCGGCATCTACCTGCACCACGCCGAGGTGCGGCACTGGACGCCAGCCGAAATCTCGCTGGCGAAGGAAGTCGCCGGCATGACCTGGCTTGCCGTCGAACGGGCCGAGGCGCTGCTCCGGCTCAGCCACCGGGTCGACCAGCAGAGCGCTGCCCTGGCCGAGGCCGGAACCGAGATCCGGGCCGAGGCGGATCGCCGGGTGGCTGCGGAGAGCCAGCTGCGCCAGCTCCAGAAGATGGACTCGCTCGGCCAGCTTACCGGCGGGATCGCGCACGATTTCAACAACATGCTCGCGATCGTCATCGGCGGGCTCAACATCGCCCAGCGCCGGCTGGCGCGCGGGGAGCGGGACGTCGGCAAGTTCCTCGATGGCGCCCTGGAAGGGGCGGCCCGCGCGGCCACGCTGACCCAGCGGCTGCTCGCCTTTTCGCGGCAGCAGCCGCTCTCTCCCGAAGTGATCGATCCGAACAAGCTTGTCGCCGGGCTGGCCGAACTGCTCACCCGATCGCTCGGCGAACTGGTGCGGCTCGAGACCGTCCTGGCCGCCGGGCTGTGGAAGGCGAAGGCCGACCCGACCGAGCTGGAGAACGTGCTCGTCAATCTGGCGGTGAACGCCCGCGATGCGATGCCGGACGGGGGCACGCTGACCGTCGAGACGTGCAACACCCATGTCGACGACGATTATGCCCGCGAGGCGGAGATTGCGGCCGGCCAGTATGTGCAGATCGCGGTGAGCGATACCGGGACCGGCATGTCCCCCGATGTGCTGGCCAAGGCGTTCGATCCGTTCTTCACCACCAAGGCGGTCGGCCGGGGAACCGGGCTGGGCCTAAGCCAGGTGTTCGGCTTTGCGCGGCAGTCGGGCGGGCACGTCCGCGTCTATTCCGAGGTCGGGCACGGCACGACGTTCAAGCTCTATCTGCCGCGCTTCTGGGGAGACGAGGCCGCCGCCGTCCGCCGCGCACCCGCGCCGTTCCGCGCCGGCCGGCCGACCGAGATCATCCTGGTGGTGGAAGACGAGGACCGCGTCCGCAACAACTCGGTCGAGGCACTGCGCGAGCTTGGCTATACCGTGCTGCACGCCGCCAGCGGCCCGGAGGCGCTGGCGCTGATCGGGACCGGGCAGGATGTGACCTTGCTGTTCACCGATGTCGTCATGCCCGGCATGACCGGCCGGCAACTCGCCGATCGCGCGATGGAACTGCTGCCCCGGCTCAAGGTCGTTTTCACGACCGGCTACACGCGCAATGCCGTGGTGCATAATGGCGTGCTGGATCCCGGCACCCACCTGTTGCCCAAGCCTTTCGGCATCGATCAGCTTGCTGCCAAGATCGCGGAGGTGCTGGACGCCTGAGCCCTGCCGGTGCGTATGTGTCCGCCGCGCTTGCGGCTGCATCCGCCCGCGGCGATGATCGCCACCTCAACCGTTCGGCAGACCAGATATGGCCAATCCCGGTATTCCCACCTTCGAGCAGCTGCGGATCTTCCTGGCGGTGGTCGATGCGGGCAGTTTTGCCGGGGCAGGGCGCGGGCTGAACCGGGCCGTCTCGGTCATCAGCTACAGCATCGCCAATCTGGAGGCGCAACTGGGCGTGCGCCTGTTCGACCGGGAGGGCACGCGCAAGCCGACGCTGACCGTCGAGGGTCGCGCCGTGCTTGCCGAGGCGCGGACGATCGGGGAGGGGATGGACGGGCTTCGCGCCAAGGTGAAGGGCCTGCTGGAGGGGCTGGAGGCGGAAGTGAACCTGGCCGTCGACGTGATGCTGCCGGCCACCCGGATCGGCACGATCCTGCGCCGCTTCAACGCCGAGTTCCCGACCGTATCGCTGCGGCTCCACGTCGAGGCGCTGGGCGCCGTCACCGCGCTGGTGCTGGATCAGACGGCGGTGATCGGTATTTCCGGCCCGGTGCCCGGAAACGTGGAGGGGATCGAGCGGATCGACGCGGGCGCGCTGGCGCTGGTGCCGGTTGCGGCGCCCGATCATCCCCTGGCCCGCATGGAACGGCTTGCCCCCGGCGCCGGGCGCGATCACATCCAGCTCGTCCTTACCGATCGCTCGCGTTTTACCGAGGGGCAGGACTTTTCGGTGGTGAGCCCGCGGACCTGGCGGCTGGCGGATCTGGGCGCCAAGCATTCGCTGCTGCGGGAGGGGATCGGCTGGGGCAACATGCCCTTGCCTCTGGTCGAAAGCGATCTGATCGCCGGAACGCTGGTCCGGCTCCACATGCCCGATCATCGCGGCGGCATGTACCGGTTCGCGGGCGTCTGGCGCCGCGATCTGCCGCCCGGCCCGGCCGCATCGTGGCTGCTGGAGCAGTTCGTCCGGCACGGCGCGGACGATGTGGACCTGCCCGGCATGGGCGAGCTTTAGGGCCCCGGCACCCCGGCGCGGCTCCCGCTATTTGCCACGCGGGCGGTTGCCGCGTCCCTTCGTCATCGGATCGGGCTTGCGCGGCGGCGTCCAGCCCGGCGGCGGGGTGACGTTCTGGCGGCTGGTGCCGAGCCCCATCGATCCCGGCTGCTGGCGCGACAGGCCGGACGTGTCCGCCTGCGCCGCCCCGTCCGGCGCGGCACCGCCGCGCATGAGGTTGATCCGGTCGCGCAGTCGGCGCGCTTCCTCATAGTCCATCGCCGCGGCGGCGATCTCCATCTGCCGGTGAAGCTCGTCGAGAATGCTGCTCATGCTTGGATCAACGCACGAGGCTCCGCGTGGGGGCAGCGGCTGTTTCGGCTTCACGAACTTCAGCGTCGTGCGAACGCTTTGTCCCGATCGGTAGCGGAGGAGGCACGACATCCCGGCCGTGGCCTCCTCCGCTGCCGGAGGCGCCTACATCTTGAAGCGTGCGCCGACGCGGAAGTAGCGGCCGATCGTGTCGAAGTAGATCGGGTTCGTGTAGAATTGCGTCTCGGGCGCAGGCGGCGGGGCCTTGTCGAACAGGTTGTTCACCGATCCGAACAGTTCCAGGCCATTGTCCCGGTCCGGCCCGACATGGACCGATCCGAACAGGTTGACGTAGAAGCGGCCGGCGACCCGGTTGTCGCTGATGCTGTTGAGCCGGGTGGTCGCATAGCCCGCCTGGTCCGGCCCGATCCGTTGCGCATCGTACAGCCCACTGTCGATGTAGCGCCCCTGCACCGTCAGGCTGACGCGCGGCAACGCCAGCGTGACGAAGGCGTTGGCGGTCCACTTGGGCGCGGCGAGGCCGGCGGAATTGCCGGTCTGTCCGGCGCGGTCGACGACATCCCCGAAGCTGGCGGACTTCAGCGAGTCGACATAGGTGGCCAGGCCGCGCAGCAGGATGTTGCTGTCCGCACCGGGCAGCGGGATCCGATACTCCGCCTCGATGTCGACACCGCGGGTCTTGATATATTCCAGGTTGAGGTTGACGTTGCGAACCTCGGTGATGAGGGTCGACGGGCCGGTTCCGGTAGTCGTCAGCAGGCCGCAGGCGGCGGTGACCCCGGCGAAGCATTTGTCGACGATGAACTGTGCGCCACCGGGCGGCGCCGAGATGTAGTCGTCGACCTTGATCGAGAAATAATCGACCGACAGGCGGAAACGATCGAGGAAGCCGGCTTTCGGGCTGAGCACCACGCCCAATGTCGTCGTGTCGGCCTTTTCGGGGCGAAGCTCGGGCGTGCCGCCGTTGACGATCGAGGGCGGCGCGGACTGCGACGTGTTGAAGCGGTTGGTGATCGGCGTGAAGCTGCTGGCGGAGGCAAGGTACAATTCGGCGAAGTTGGGCGCCCGGATATCACGCGATCGGGTCCCGCGCAGTCGCAGCCACTCGGTCGGCTCCCACAGCATGCTGCCCTTCCACGAGGTAGCACCGAACTTGTTGCTGGAGGCGGCCCGCAAATAGCTGCCGAACCCGGAAATGTCGTAATGGGCGTAGCGCACCGCGCCGTTGATCGAGAGCGACTTGGTGAAGGAAGCGTCGCGGATCAGCGGCAGCTCCGCCTCGGCATAGCCCTCCACCACCTTGCTCGACCCGTCATAATCCGAACCGAAGTTCTGGAAGTAGGCGAACAGGTTGGACAGATCGTCATGGGTCACGTCGATGCCGTCGCGGCGGAACTCACCGCCGGCCGCGACCGAGAGCGGACCCGCCCACAATTCGCCGATCTCGCCGCGGACGTTGCCGGCGACGACATGCTGGCTGAGGCGGATATCCTCGCGCAGCGTCCCGTAGATATAGTCCTTGCCGGTCTGGCTGACGTTGCCCGCGCCGAACAAATTGACCGGCACGCACCCTGCCGCCGCCTGACGCACGGCGGCATTTGCGCTGAGCAGCGCGCGGCACGTCGGTGCGCCGGTTGCCGGGTTGGTGACGGCGTCCGCGGCGAAGTAGAAGCGGGCGTTGCTGCGGGCGAGGGAGGCGTTGTTCGTCAGCGGCTGGGAAGGCGCGCCGACGATCAGGTTGTTCTCCACCGTCTGCAACCGATCGGTACGGCCATATTGGTAATAGGCATCCCAGCCCCATCCATTGCCGAACTTGCCGGAAAGCCCCGCCGTGCCGCGATAGGTGTCCGCGGTCGAGATGCTCAGGCCCCGCGCCACATCGTCGAACACCTTGCCGAGGGAGAAGCTGGCAGCGGCCGGCCGCTCGATGCCCAGGGTCGCGGAGGATGCGGCGGCGGGCAGCACGGTCCGCAGGCCCGCAGGAATGAACGGATTGTCGCGGAAGATCGGGATCGATCCAGAGAAGAACGCCACCTGGAGCAATTCGCCACGGACGTGCCCGTAGGAACCTTCCACGAAGCCGCTGAGATTGTCGTTGAAGGCGTAGTCGGCATGCGCGAACGTGGCATAACGTTCCACCGGCACGGTGATGTTGGCATCGGTATAGGTGGCGTAGACGTCGCCACCGGACGCGGTGATCCCGAACAGGGGATTGCCACGATTATAGGGCAATACGGTGCCGTTCGGCGCGAAGGTACGCCCCGCATTGGCGCCGATCAGGACGACGCCGCCGGGGTTGAAGAAGAAACCGGCATTGGTGTTGTTGCGCACGTAATTGGGCAGGCCGTTGCCGTTCGGCGCGGCGGTGCTCGGCGCAAAGCCGACGTTGGTGACGACGGCGCCGGGGGTGCACCATTTCCGCTGGAAGCAGTTGCCGATGCCTTCCTGGTCGTCATACTCGCCGCCGATCACGATGTGGCCGGCATCCCCCGCAAAGTCGGTTCCGGCCGCCAGCGCGGCGTGGAAGTTGCGGCCGTCGCCATATTCGGAAATGCCCTGATCGACCTGCGCCTTCACGCCGTTCAGGCCGGTTGCCAGGATGATGTTGACGACGCCGGCGATGGCATCGGATCCGTAAGCCGCCGACGCGCCCCCGGTGACGACCTCGGTCCGGTCGATCAGGATGCTGGGGATCAGGTTGAGATCGACCGATCCCTCGCGCGTCGTCGGCGCGAAGCGGCGCCCGCCGACCAAAATCAGGTTCCGCGTCACGCCCAGCCCGCGCAGGTTGACGATGTTCGCGCCCACGTTGAAGCTGCCGAAGCCCTGCGTCGTCGGCGTTGTGCTCGGGCGGAAGGCGGGAAGCTGGTTGAGGCCCTGGCCTGCATTGGTGACTGCCAGACGCTCGAACTCTTCGGCGCCCAGCACCGTCACGGGCGTCGGCGCGCTGAAGGTGGAACGGGCCAGCCGCGATCCGGTGACGACGATATCCGCCGTCGAATTGGGAACGACGCTCTCGGCAGGCTCGGCCGCCCCGGCAGCCGCCTCGGCCGAAGCACCGCTCTGCGCGGAGGCGGCTCCAGCCCACAGGAGCCCGCCGGCAAGGGCGCTGATGCTGATGAATCCGATACGGCGCACTGCGCCACTCGCGCCGAAATTATTCGTCGCAGGCATAAGCCCTCTCCCCTGTTCTTCCGAGCTCTCACGGCCCTACCGCACGATTGTATCATGGCGGCGTTGGTTGACAAGTGCAACGAATGGCCATGGTCGCGAAGTCGGCGCTTGAGCCCGGCCCGCAGTGCCACGGGACGGTCGCCAGACGACGCCGGGGCGGGCTATGGTGGGCCGGAGCGGACGCGGAGTGACGAACGGATATGGCCAGGCTTCCGCGCAGAACGCGCGCCCGAGGGGATGGAACGGATGCTGCCGGCACTCCCCTGCTGCGGCGGCGCAACGGCCTGCCGGCCTGGGCGTCGCTCGCCCTTCGTATTCTGCTCGCCTTCGCGCTGATCGGCATCGCGCTGGCCGTCCACTGGTTCGATCGCGATGGGCTGCGCGACAACGTCGATAACCACATCACTTTCGCCGACGTGCTCTATTTCACGATGATTACGATCACCACGGTGGGCTATGGCGATATCGTGCCGGTCACCGTGACTTCGCGGATGTTCGATACATTCGTCGTCACCCCGATTCGGCTGTTCGTCTGGCTTATCTTTCTGGGGACGGCCTATGATTTCATGCTCAAGGGCGTTTGGGAGCGGTGGCGGATGCGGATGATCCAGGGCAATCTGCACGGCCACGTCGTCGTCGCCGGTTACGGGACGAGCGGCGCGCAGGCGGTGCGCGAACTGATCCAGCGCAGCGCCGATCCCGGCCAGATCGTCGTCGTGGAGAGTGGAGCCGCAGCGCTCAAGCGCGCCGAGGCGCTCGGGCTGGCGGTGGTCGAGGGGGATGCCACCAGCAACGATGTGCTGGCCGCGGTGCAGGTGGCGCGGGCCAAGGCGATCATCGTTTCCGCGGGGCGTGACGACACCTCGATCCTGATCGTGCTCACCGCCCGAAGCCTTGCACCCGACGTGCCGATCAGCGTTGTCATCCGTTCCGAAGACAATGAGCCGCTGGCCCGCCAGGCGGGGGCGGATACCGTCATCAACCCGGCAAGTTTCGCCGGGCTGCTGCTCGCCGGATCGATCCACGGCCGCCACATCGCCGATTACATCGCCGACCTGGCGAATTCGGGCGGCTGCGTGACGCTGAACGAGCGGGTCGTCACCCCCGCGGAAGTCGGCGCGCCGCTCTCGGCGATCACCACCGGGCTCGGCATGCGGATCTACCGCGGCACCGCCGCCTTCGGCTTCTGGGAGCCGCAGGCGACGAAGCTGGAGGCGGGCGATCTGATCGTCGAGGCGCTGCCGCAGAATGCCCGCCCGCCGCGCTGAAACCGGCAGGGCGCAGCGCAGCGGACGGGCGGCAGAGCGGGCAGGTCAGCCCGGGCGGAGCATCTTCCCGGTCACCGCCTTTGACCGCAGATCCTTGACCTGTTCGACGGTCACTTCGCCCGGTCCGCTATTGCCGTAATGCGAACGGATATAGTTGGTGACGGCGGCAACCTGCGCGTCGTCCAGTTCGGAGAAGGAGGGCATCGCCTTCTGCCCGCGCAGGATCACCAGCACCGGATAGAGCGGCGCGCGCAGCTTCGCGTTGTTGGCCAGCGCCGGATAGATGCCGGCGCCCGCTGCGCCCTTTGCATCGGGCATGTGGCAGCCCTGGCAGACATGCTCGTAAATGTCCTGCCCGCTCTGATAGGCATAGGCTTGGCGGCGTTGCGCGCCGGCAGAGGCGGCAAGCCCCGCCGCGGCACCGATGACGGCGATCCAGCCGAGCGAGCGGACGCGTGACTTTGCGAAGTTGATCATGATCCGTCCCTCAGCCCTGTACGACGCGTTTGTGGAGGCGGGTGATCGCATCGGTTGCGGAAAGCACTGCCCCTTCCTGCCACGCCGGGATCATCGAGACATGCTCGCCAGCCAGCATGATCCTCCCGTCGATCGCGCAGATATCTTCATAGTGCGCGGCCCGCGTGTCCTCGGTCCACGAACCGGCGCAGCCGAGCGTCCACGGCACGCGGTGCCAGGCGACCGTCGCGCCAGTCTCGAATTCGGTGCGGTATTGCGGGTGGATGTTGGCCCCGTACTCGATCGCCTTGGCGATGCGCTGTTCGGGTGGCAGCGAGGTGAATTCGACAGCGTCCGGCCCGAAATTGTAGAGGCCCAGCAGCACGCCCTTGCCGCGCTTGAAGAAGTCGGTGCTTGGATAGCTGATCATCCGGCTCGGCTGGTCGGTGTAGGTGATGCCGCCATAGATCCCCTCATCCTCTTCCCAGAAGCGGCGCTTCATCTGCAGGCCGACCTTGCACGATGCCGCGTAGGGAAGCGCATCGATCGCCTTCTTCATCGGCGTGCCGACGTTGATCGGGATCTGGCTGAGCACCGATGCCGGGATGGTGCAGATGCACCAGTCGGCCCGTGCGGTCTGCGGGGCGCCGCCCTTGGCCGTATCGACGAAGGTGGCGGTAACGCCGCTCTCGTCCTGCCGGATGTTCGTCACCTTGGCATTGTAGCGGATGACGCCGTCCAGTGCCCTGCCGAAGGCGCGCCCGATCATCCCCATGCCGCCAACGGGCTGGAACATCGTCTGCTGCACGTCGAACACGTTGGCGCTGGAAAGGGATCGCCACATCCCGGATTTCAGGATGTCGCCGATACCGATCGGATCGCTGGGCGTCGGCATGGCATCCATCCCGCCGCCGGGGGGATGATCGAAGCCGCGGCGATCGGCGCTCTCCAGATTTTTCGCATACGCGTAATCCTTGTCGAGCGCGCCCCATTGACGGAGCGACTGGAGAAGAACTTCCCGGTCCTCCCTGGTCACGGCCTGGTCGAGCTTGTTCTGCTGCACCGTCTTGGCCAGCATCTCTGCAACCGCGCCCTCATAATCGGCCTTGATCGAGCGGTAGGTCTGCGGCTTGCCGCCGAACGCCTTGGTGGAATGCAGGTAGGCGCCGTAGTTGATCTGGATGAACGGCTCCATCTGCACGCCCAATGTCTGCGCGTAGTGCAGGATGCCCTTGTGGTGGTGCGGGATCCGCCAGGGCCCTGGGTTGAGGTACATCCCCTTGTCGAACCCGATCTTCTGCGTGAACCCGCCAAGCTCTGTGTACGTATCGCCGCCGTAGAGCGACCAGTTACGCCCGCCCGATCGATCCTGATATTCGAGGATCTGGACCTTGTAGCCGGCCTTGCGCAGTTCGTAGGCGGCGACCATCCCGGCGAGCCCGGCCCCCAGGATCAACACCGACGCGCCCTTGGGCGCACCCGTCAGCGCCACCGGACGCTTGAACGTGGAATCCGCGGCATAAGCGAGAGAGGACATCGCCTCGTACATTACGGCAGTGCCGGCAACCTTGCCGATCAGGGCAAACAGATCGCGGCGGTTCATCGGTGCGGTATCGGATTCGCTCACTCGGACAGCCCCCATAGCGCCCTTCCAGATGGAATCCGCTCCTGGGGTGGCCTCATTTCCCTTCACGTGAAGGGCAGGGCTCGGCGCGCCGCTTCGGCGTCAGGCACAAGGGGTATCACACGTCCCATGGCTGGCAACGGCCAATCGAAAGTAAAATCGCCCCGGAATGCGGTCACCGATTCAAGTGAATCGAGGCCGTGCGGCCGCGACGTTCGATCCCGGAACCGGGGCTGGCGCCGCTATCGGCAGCAGCGATTACGCCCACTTTCCTTGGCGGCATAAAGCGGCCGGTCGGCGGCGGCCAGCCAGCTTTCGGCGCTGTCGGTGGCCGTGCCGATCGCCGCCACGCCGAAGCTGGCGGTGATCCTGAGCGCCGGCCCGCCGCGCAGCCGGAAGGCATGCGCCTCGATCGCGGCGCGCAGCCGTTCGACGGCAGCGGCGGCCGCGTCCGGATCCGTTTCGGGCAGCAACAGCGCGAATTCCTCGCCGCCGATGCGGCCGATCGGGTCGGTCGGGCGCATCGTGAGGGTGCACAGTTCGGCGATCTGCCGCAGCACTTCGTCCCCCGCCGGGTGGCCGTGGGTATCGTTGACCGCCTTGAAATGATCGACGTCGAGCAGCACGAGCGAGCACGGCCGATCGTAGCGGCGAAAGCGGGCAATCTCCTGATCGCACCGTTCGATGAAGCCACGGCGGCTGAGCGCGCCGGTCAGCTGGTCGCGGATCGCGATCTGGCGAAGCTCCAGCTCATCGACGACGAGCGTCGCGAAGCTGGTAAGGATGGCCAGGTCGGCTCCGCTGAAGTTGCGCGGCTGCGTATCGATCGCGCACAACGCCCCGACATTGTAGCCGTCCGGCGTGCGCAGCGGCGCACCGGCATAGGCGCGGATGAAGGGATCGCCGGTAACCAGGGGGCTTCCGGCAAAGCGTGGATCTTCCCGCGCATCGCCTACCACGAGCGGTTCCTGCTGCCGGATGGTGTGGGTGCAGAAGGATATGGATCTTTCGGTCTCGGGCGCGTCCAGCCCTTGCCGCGCCTTGAACCACTGGCGATCGCGATCCACCAGCGTCACCATTGCCATCGGTACGGACAGGACGGTGCGCACGAGTCCGACGATCTTGTCGAAGGGCTGTTCGGGCGCGGTGTCCAGCACCTCCAGCCGGGCGAGCGCCGCAAGCCGGCCGCCCTCGTCGTCCTCAAGCCTTGGGTTACGCATCCGGGGCAACTCCGAACATGGCGCGGATCGCCACCACCAGTTCGTCTCGATAGGAATCGACCAGTTGCCGGACGCTGGCGTCGATCGTCGCGGTGCTCATTCCTGCTGCGCGCAGCATGCCGACCAACTCGGCCAGATGCTGTTCGTGGCGCTTCACACTGGCGCGAAGCTCTGGCGGGATCTCCAGGCCGTGCTGCGGCAGATCGATCGTAGCCGGGAAGTCCGCGACTTGGTTCAAGGTGGTACTCCCGTATCGTGGACCCACCTTGCGCCGGAATTCGTTAACACTTGGCTTTCACGCGGGAGCCGAGTCACTTGATATATCAACGTCACGATGGCAAATGGGATCCCGAAAACCGGAGACGGTGATCCGCCCACAGCTATCGTTTCACCCCGCTCGATCGGAAGGTCTGGCCATGCGCACACGTCTGTATTCCCTTGAAGAACTTGCCGACATTCCGGGCACGACGGTGTTCACGGCCGGCCGATCGCGCGAGGCGTATCACCTCCACAAATTCTGCATGTCGCTGATGGAGGAGCCCAACCGCCAGGCCTTCAAGGCCGACGAGCGCGCCTATCTGGACCGTTACAAGATGAACGAGGATCAGAAGCAGGCGGTGATCGATCGCGATTTCAACCGGCTGATCGATCTGGGCGGCAACATCTACTTCCTGGTCAAGCTGTCGAACACCGATGGCTGGAGCGTCCAGAAGGCGGTCGGCACCATGACCGGAATGACGGCGGACGAATATGCCGCGATGATGCGCGCCGGCGGGCGTTCGCCCGATGGCAACCGTTCGATTCGGGAGAATAACCGCTAATGGCTCGCATCACCGCCGGCGTGGCGACCAGCCACGTTCCCGCCATCGGCGCCGCCTTCGACATGGGCAAGGCAGGCGAGGAGTATTGGAAGCCCGTTTTCGACGGCTACGAATGGGTCAAGCAGTGGGAGCTTGAGGAGAAGCCCGATGTGGTGATCCTCTGCTACAACGATCACGCCACCAGCCTGATGCTCGATGTGGTGCCGACGTTCGCGCTCGGCTGCGCCGAAGAGTTCCAGCCGGCCGATGAGGGCTGGGGCGCGCGCCCCGTGCCGACGGTGATCGGGCATCCCGAGCTTGCCGCGCACATGGCCGAGCAGCTGGTGCTCGATGAGTTCGACCTGACGATCATGAACCACATGGACGTCGATCACGGGCTGACCGTCCCCTTGTCGCTGATGTTCGGCAAGGTCGATGCGTGGCCGGTGCGGGTGATCCCGCTGGCCGTGAACGTCACCCAGTTCCCGACGCCGTCCGGCAATCGCTGCTGGATGCTGGGCGAGGCGATCGCCCATGCGGTAGAGAGCTTTCCGGAGGACCTGAACGTCCAGATCTGGGGCACGGGGGGCATGAGCCACCAGCTGCAGGGGCCGCGCGCCGGCCTGATCAATCCGGAGTTCGACAACGCCTTCCTCGACGGCCTGGTCGACGAGACGGACGAACTGCGCAAGATCACCCGGCTGGAGTATCTGCGCGAGTCCGGATCCGAGGGCATCGAGCTGATCATGTGGCTGATCATGCGCGCCGCGCTGGGCAAGGATGTGGAGCAGCTGCACCGCTTCTACCACGTGCCGGCATCGAACACCGCGGTCGGCCATGTCGTGCTGCGGCCGGTGGCAGGCGCTCCCTCCGCCCAGGCCGCCTGACCGGAGGGCGCCGCCCGCACCGCGTCAGGCGCAGGCGACGCCCTCTGCTGCTGCCACTGCTTTTAGAAATGCTGCCCGAGCGTGATGTGCGTCACGCCGGGCATCGGCTGGCGCGGTCCGTCGGGTAGCGGCGATCACTGGCGGCGGAGCAGGCGGATCGCGTCCATCACGCCGATCGCGGCGCGTTCGCGGCGGCGGGCAATGGCTGCCTGATCCTCGCCGGGGTCGGTGGCCGCGGTCGGCGCCGGCGCGGGAGCCGCTTCGACCGTTTGAGAAGATTCGCCTTGCGTGACCGGGGCAGGGCGGGGCGGCTGTACCGTCGCGATCGCCTGAGGCGGAGCCGTCACGATAACGGGAGCGGCGGGTAACGCGGCGGCGGCTGAGCGTGCCGGGGCGCCGGCCATCGCCGGGCGGACGGCGCTGCTAGCCCGGAGCGG